>JAILNC010000122.1 GCA_024691985.1 Oscillospiraceae bacterium
CACCGCGACGCCCGCGGCGGCGACCCCGGCACCCTCTCCCACGCCGGAGACAGGGGGAGCAAAGCGCGGGACAGCTGCGGCGTCCGACGCCGAAAAGGATCAGAACGCGAGCCCGTCTCCGGAGAAAACGGAGGATACCGCGCCTGTGGCTGACGCCGCGGACGTGGCCGCGGATGCGAATATCAAAAAGTCCGCGTCCAAACCGGCGGTCACAGATGAGCTGACGCCGGCAGAATCGGCGGCGCCGACCGCGGAACCGGCGGCAACGGAGCCCCCCGCCGCGGGCAGACGCATCATGATGTCGCCCAGGCGGACAGTGAGCGCCGCCGCGCCCGAAGCGCAGAGCACGGACACCGCCGTGGCGCCCGAAGTCTCTCCCGAACCGTCGGAGAGTCCCGCGCCCTCCGCCTCTCCCGAGCCGTCGGAGAGCCCCGCGCCCTCCGCTGCTCCTGAGCCGTCCGAGACTCCTGCGCCCTCCGCCGTGCTCAAGCCTGTGAAGCGCGTCCCCGTCCGCGTCGAGAAGGAAGAGAACCGCCGCAGGCTGCAGATCCTCCTGGCCGGGACGGAAGCCGCCATGCCGGAGGATACGGCCGACGTCATCTATGAGCTGCAGCTGATCTCCAGCGACGCCTACGGCAGCGAGGAAAAGCTCAGCATCCGCGTCTTCGGGAGCGAGGTCTACTATCTCAGCACGGTGAGCGGAACGAGCAGGAGCTTTTCCGCGAAGTGCTCTCCGGATGAACTGGAGGCGCTGATCGACGAGATCAAAGAGGATGAGCTTGTGCCCGCCTCGCCGAGTCCCTCTCCGACTCCGATCCCGACGCCGACGCCCGTGCCGACCGTGACGCCCGACCCCTATCTTGAGACGCCCGAGCCCGACGCGCCCGAGCAGAAATAAGCCCATCTGTCTGCGGGAACGCGGAGCGCCTCACAGCCCGCAGCCCGGAGACGGACGGCATCCCCCCGGATAAGAACACAAAAAACCACCGGTACAAACCGGTGGTTTTTTGCTTGCTGTTTGATTTACCCCTGCGTCTGAGAGGCTTACTTCCCGGCCAGGGCCTTGTACTCCTCGTAGCGCCTGGCGGTGAACTCCTCGGCCTCCTTGAACAGGACCTCCGCCCGCTCGGGGAAGGTGCGCGTCAGGGAGGAGAAGCGGACCTCGCCCATCATGAACTCGCGCAGCTTGCCGTTGGGCTCCTTGCTGTCGAGCACGAAGGGGTTCTTGCCCTGGGCCTTGTTTTCGGGGATGTAGCGCCACAGCGGCCAATACCCGCACTCCACGGCGAGCTTCTGCTCGGCCTGGGACTTGCCCATGCCGTTGACCAGACCGTGGTTGATGCAGGGCGCGTAGGCGATGATGAGGGACGGACCCTTGTGGGCCTCGGCCTCCTTGAGCGCGGTGATGAGCTGCGCGGGATTCGCGCCCATGGCGACCTGCGCCACGTACACGTCGCCGTAGCTCATGGCGATGCGGCCCAGATCCTTCTTGGCGGTCTCCTTGCCGGCGTTGGCAAACTGCGCCACCGCGCCGATGGAGGTGGCCTTCGAGGCCTGACCGCCGGTGTTGGAATAGACCTCGGTATCCACGACGACGATGTTCACGTCCGTGCCGGAGGCCAGCACGTGATCCAGGCCGCCGTAGCCGATGTCGTAGGCCCAGCCGTCGCCGCCGTACATCCACATGCTCTTCTTGACCAGCGCGTCGGTGCGCTCGGCAAGCCACCTGACGTCCTCGTTCGGGCACGTCGTCTCCGCCAGCGCCTTCTTCAGCGCCTCGGACACGGCGCGGGTCTCGGCGGGCTCGTCGCCCTTCTCGAGCCACGCGGCAAGGGCCGCCTTCAGCGCCTCGTCCTCCGTCGCGGCCAGCGCGGCCTCGGCGTGGGCCTTCGCCTGACGGCGCATCTGCGCGACGGACAGGCACATGCCCAGCGAGTACTCGGCGTTGTTCTCGAACAGGGAGTTCGACGGCGCGGGGCCGTAGCCGCCTGCGGTCTTCGCGTAGGGGAAGGTCGGCGTGGAGGAGCCGACGACGTAGGTGCAGCCCGTGGCGTCGGCGATGTACATGCGCTCGCCGAAGAGCTGGGTCATCAGCTTCATGTAGGGGGCCTCGCCGCAGCCGGCACAGGAGCCGTTGAACTCGTACAGCGGGCGCTGGTACTGGCTGCCCTTGACGGAGAACTTGTCCATGGGGTTGTCCTTGACCGGCAGGCTCACGAGGTAGTCCCAGCTCGGCTGCTCGTGCATCTGGCTGGCCAGCGGCTCCATGACGAGGGCCTTGTTCTTCGCGGGGCAGACGTTGGCGCACGAGCCGCAGCCCTGGCAGTCGATCGGGTCGACCTGGATGCGGTAGGTGTAATTCTCAAAGCCCTTGCCGAGAGCCTTCCTGGTGACAAGCTCGACGGGCGCGGCGGCCTTCTCCTCCTCGGTCACGAGGAAGGGACGGATGCAGGCGTGCGGGCACACCAGCGAGCACATGTTGCAGCCGATGCAGTTTTCGGGGACCCACTTGGGCACGTTCGTGGCGATGCCGCGGCGCTCGTACTTCGAGGTCTCCACGGGGTGCACGCCGTCGGCGTAGGGCATGAACTTCGACACCGGGATGGCGTCGCCCTTCTGGTTGTTGACCGGGATCTGGATGTCGCGGATATAGGGCGGCAGGCTGCCGTCCACGGTCTCGGGCTCGTCCTTGAGCGCAGCCCATTCCTTCGGCACGTCGATCTTTTTGACCGCCGTGAGGCCCGCGTCCACCGCGGCGCAGTTCATGTTGACGATCTTGTCGCCCTTCTTGGAGTAGGTCTTGACGATGGCCTGCTTCATGTAATCGACGGCCTCGTCGATGGGCAGCACGCCCGAGAGCTTGAAGAAGGCCGACTGCAGCACGGTGTTCGTGCGGTTGCCGAGGCCGATCTGCTGGGCGATGGCGGTGGCGTCGATGGTGTAGAAGTTCAGGCCGCGCTCGGCGATGATGCGCTTGGCGCGGTTCGGCAGATGCTCCTCGAGTCCGGCCATGTCCCAGTCGGTGTTGAGCAGGAAGGTCCCGCCCTTCTTGATCTCGGACACGATGTCGAAGTTCTTCATGTAGCTCTGCTTGTGGCAGGCCACGAAGTCCGCCATCGTCACGTAGTAGGTGGAGCGGATCGGCTCGTGCCCGAAGCGCAGGTGACTCTTGGTCACGCCGCCGGACTTCTTGGAGTCGTACTCGAAGTAGGCCTGTGCGTACTGGTCGGTGTTGTCGCCGATGATCTTGATGGAGTTCTTGTTCGCGCCCACCGTGCCGTCGGAGCCGAGACCCCAGAACTTGCAGGAGATGATGCTCTTGCCGGCCGTGACGATGTTCTCGCCCACGGGCAGGGAGGTGAAGGTCACGTCGTCCTCGATGCCGACGGTGAAGTGGTTCTTCTGCGCGCCGGCCATGTTGTCGTAGACGGCCTTGATGTGGGCGGGGATGGTGTCCTTGGAGGACAGGCCGTAGCGCCCGCCGAGGAGCTTGACCTTGCGCTCGGACTCGGAGAAGGCGGTGCAGACGTCGGCGTAGAGCGGCTCGCCCGCGCTGCCGGGCTCCTTGGTGCGGTCGAGGACGGTGATGACCCTCACGCTCTCCGGCAGGGCGGCCATGAGGTGCTCGACCGAGAACGGGCGGTAGAGGTGCACCTGCACCATGCCGACCTTCTCGCCCTGGGCGCAGAGGTAGTCCACGACCTCGCGCATGGTCTCGCAGACGGAGCCCATCGCGATCGCGACGCGCTCGGCGTCGGGCGCGCCATAGTAGTTGAAGAGCTTGTAATCCCGGCCCGTCAGCTTGTTGATGGCGTCCATCTTCTCCTGCACGATGGCGGGCAGGGCGTTGTAGGCGCTGTTGCAGGCCTCGCGGGACTGGAAGAAGGTGTCGGGGTTCTGCAGGGTGGAGCGGATGGTCGGGTGCTCGGAGTTGAGGGCGTGATCCTTAAAGGCCCTGATCTTGTCCCAGTCGACGATCTCGCGCAGATCCTCGTAATCGAGCACGTCGATCTTCTGGATCTCATGGCTGGTGCGGAAGCCGTCGAAGAAGTGCTGGAAGGGGATGGAGCCCTTGATGGCGCTCAGATGGGCGACCGCGCTGAGATCCATGCACTCCTGCACACTCGCGGAGGCGAGCTGGGCAAAGCCGGTCTGGCGGCAGGCCATGACGTCGGACTGATCGCCGAAGATGGAGATCGAGTGGGTGCCGACGGTGCGCGCCGCGACGTGCATGACGCCGGGCAGCATGGAACCCGCGATGCGGTACATCGGCGGGATCATGAGCATCAGGCCCTGCGAGGCCGTGTAGGTGGAGGCGAGGGAGCCGGTCTCCAGCGCGCCGTGCATGGCGCCGCAGGCGCCGGCCTCGCTCTCGAGCTCGACGAGCTGCACGGGCTGACCGAAGAGGTTCTTCTTGCCGTGGGCCGCCCAGTTGTCCACATGGTCGGCCATGGGGCTTGACGGGGTGATGGGGTAGATGGTGGCAAGCTCGGTGAAGGCGTAGCTTGCGTAAGCGGCGGCTTCGTTGCCGTCCATGGTCTTCTTGGTGAGCATGGAATTCCTCCTTCACGATTTCAGGGTACACAGCAATTCGGGCCGCCGTTTTTGGCGGCCCGAATCATTCTGGAAAGAACTGCGGTCAGACGAGCCCGGCGAAGGCCTGCTCGAAATCGGCGATGATGTCCTCGGGATCCTCCAGACCGATGGAGATGCGGACCAGACCCTCGGAGATGCCGGAGGCGGCCAGCTCCTCCTTCGTGTAGGTGGAGTGCGTCATGGACGCGGCGTGCTCGACCAGCGTCTCCGCGTCGCCGAGGGAGACGGCCACGGTGCAGAGCTTGAGCTTGTTGATAGCCGCGGCGGTGGCGTCACGTCCGGCCTTGAGCTCGATCGACATCATGCCGCCGGGCTTCTTCATCTGCTTCTTCGCGATCTCATAGCCCTCGAAATCCTCGAGACCGGGGTAGTAGACCTTCGCGACAGCCGGATGGTCGTGCAGGAACTTCGCGACCTTCATGGCGTTGGCGCAGTGGCGCTCCATGCGGATGTCCAGGGTCTTGAGGCCGCGGGCGATCAGGAAGGCGTCGAAGGGGCTCATGACCGCGCCGGTCATATCCTTGAGACCGAACATGCGCACCTGCCCGATGAAGTCCGCCTTGCCGACCACAAAGCCCGCGATCACGTCGCCGTGGCCGTTGATGTACTTCGTGGCGGAGTGGACGACGACGTCCGCGCCCAGGGACAGCGGCTGCTGGAGATAGGGGGAGGCAAAGGTGTTGTCCACAATGACCTTGATGTCGCTGTTGTAGGCATGGGCGATCTTCGCGATCTCCTCGATGTCCACGACCTTCAGCGTCGGGTTGCAGGGGGTCTCGAGATAGACGACCTTGGTCTTCGGCGTGAGCGCAGCCTTAACGGCCTCGATATCGGCGAAGTCCGCAAAGGTGGTCTTGACGCCGAACTTGGGCATGCCGTGGTTGAGCAGGGCGAAGGTGCAGCCGTACAGCGTATCGGAGGCAAGGATCTCGTCCCCGCCGACGACGGCGGTCCACAGCGCGGCGGAGATGGCGCCCATGCCGGCGGCCGTGCCGAGCGCGGCCTCGCCGCCCTCCAGGGCTGCGATCTTCTCCTCAACGGCGGTGACGGTGGGGTTGCCGAGACGGGTGTAGATGTATCCCGCCTCCTGTCCCGCAAAGCGTCTGCCGCCCTGCTCGACGGAGTCGAACTCAAAGGTCGAGGTCTGATAGATGGGGGTCGTCAGGGCCCCCGCCGAATTCTCGTGCTTGCCGGCGTGGATCTGTTTCGTCGCAAAGCCGCACTTCTGCATGTCCACCATGATGGTATCGCTCTCCTTTTTGATATAGATTTTTGTGTTTTGGAGGCGCACTGTCCGCGCCTCACAGATGACCGTCCGAGCAGCGGCGACAATCCGCCGCTCACCTACAGTATAGTCCATTCGTACAAAAAATTCAAGTATCGAGAGACAATATTTTAACATTATGCCGGAGAAAGCCCTTGACGGGGCGGCCCGTCCTCCGTACAATAAAGAAAAAAGACAGAGGGAGGCCATATCATGGAAAAGACCTATCGCGGCTTTCAGGACTGGGAAACGCCGAGCCGCCAGAGAGAATACACGGAGCCGACGGAGCTTTTGGCGGAGGACGGGAGAGTGCTCGCCGCGGGCTGGGCGCGGCGGAACGTCTTCGACTACGACCGCACGCGCGTCAAGCACAGGCTGCGCCGCAAGGAATGGGATTTCTACCAGATCTCGAACGGAGAGCTCATGCTGCAGATCAGCTTTGCCAACATCTCCCTCGGCGGCTATGCCTCCGCGGTGCTGGTCGATCTGAAGGCGGGCAAGACCCTCGTCAGCGACATGGCGCCCTACCTCGCCCAGTCGGACAAATACGCCCTCCCGCCGAAGGGCGACGTGCCGAACGACGTGGACTTCCGCGTCGGCAAGGCCGTGTTCAGGGCGCACACGGAGGAAACAAAGCGCACGCTCTTCTACGAGAACGGCAAGGTCCGCGCCGGGATCGAGATGGACATCCTGCCCGGGCTCGAGAACATCACGACGGTCCTGCCCTTCAAGGGCTGCCCCGACCGTTACTTCATGACCACCAAGCAGAACTGCATGCCCTGCGCGGGCTATATCGCCTCCGACGCCGGGCGCTGGGACTTTGCGAAGGAGGACAGCTTCTGCATCCTCGACTGGGGCCGCGTCTGCACGCCCTACTCGCTGGTCTGGTACTGGGGCAACGGCTCCTGGCGCTTCACCGGTGAGGACGGGGCGGAGCGCCTCTTCGGCTTTGAAATCACCTGGGGCATCGGGGACGAGTCCAACGCCACCGAGACCTGCGTCTTTGTCGACGGGAAAGCCCACAAGTTCGGCGCGGTGGACGTCGAGGTTTTCCCCAAGCCGGACAAATACATGCAGCCCTGGCACTTCCTCTCCGAGGACGGGCGCTTCGACATGACGATGGTCCCATTCTACGACCACCACAGCGATCTGAACATCGGTGTCATGCGCATGCACAGCCACCAGGTCCACGGCCTGTGGAGCGGCACGGTCACGCTGGAAGACGGACAGGTCCTGCGCTTTGAGGACAAGTACGCCTTCTGCGAATACGTCGAAAACCGCTGGTGATATTTTTGTAAGACAGGCGCCGCAAAAGGCTCTCCCGTCATTGCGAGCCGGTCCGCAGACGGCGCGGCAATCCGTAAGCCTTTTGCGGCGTCTGTTGTTTTTTCTGGAAATCACCGGAAGAGCGTGGTATAATGAGCGCAGAAAAAGAACCTGAAAAGGACGTACGCACATGACGCTCAGAGAATTGACGGCAGGCCGCTCGGCCCGCATCGATCAGGTCGGCGGGGAAGGGGCGCTCCGCCAGCACTTTCTGGATATGGGCGTGATCCCGGGCGCGGAGATCACGCTGGTCAAGCTCGCCCCGATGGGCGACCCCATGGAGCTGCGCATCCACGGCTATGAGCTGACGCTGCGCCTGGCGGACGCCGAGAAGATCCGCGTCACGCCGATCGAAAACTGCACCGAGGCCCCGGCGGCCGAGCGGAGCAGGGAGCAGACCGAGCACCCCGGCCTCGGCGAGGAGGGCAAGTTCCATCCCCCGGGCACCGGCACGCCGCTGCCGGAGGACGAGACGCTGACCTTCGCGCTGGTGGGCAACCAGAACTGCGGCAAGACCACGCTCTTCAACCAGCTCACGGGCTCGAACCAGCATGTCGGCAACTTCCCCGGCGTCACGGTCGACCGCAAGGACGGCGTGATCCGCGGCCACGCCAACACCCTCATCACCGACCTGCCGGGCATCTACTCCATGTCCCCCTACTCGCGCGAGGAGCTGGTGAGCCGCGACTTTGTGCTGCAGCAGAAGCCGAAGGCCATCATCAACATCGTCGACGCGACGAACATCGAGCGCAACCTCTACCTGACCATGCAGCTGCTCGAGATGAACGTGCCGATGGTCGTGGCGCTGAACATGATGGACGAGCTGACCGGCAACGGCGGCACGGTGGACGTCAACGCAATGGAGGCCATGCTGGGCGTGCCCGTCGTCCCGATCTCGGCCAGCAAGAACCAGGGTGTGGACGAGCTGGTGCGCCACACGGTGCACATCGCCCGCTATCAGGAAAAGCCCCTGCGGCAGGACTTCTGCGGCGCGGAGGACCACGGCGGCGCCGTGCACCGCGCCCTGCACGCCGTCGGACATCTGATCGAGGACCACGCCGAGCGCGCGGGATTGCCGGTGCGCTTCTCGGCCAGCAAGCTCATCGAGGGCGACTCCGCCATCCTCGAACAGCTCGCCCTGGACGAAAACGAGCGGGAGCTGCTCGACCACATCATCCTGCAGATGGAAAACGAGCGAGGCCTCGACCGCGCCGCCGCCATGGCGGACATGCGCTTCGACTACATCGGCCGCGTCAGCGCCCGCTGTGTGGTCAAGCCCCTCGTCAACCGCGAGCAGGAGCGCAGCCAGCGCATCGACCGCGTCCTCACAGGCCGCTTCACGGCCATCCCGATGTTCATCCTCATCATGGGCCTGGTCTTCTATCTGACCTTCTTTTTGATCGGCCCCATCTTTCAGGAGCTTTTGTCCGAGGGCATCGGCGCGCTCGGCGCGCTGGCGGCGCGGGGCATGGAGGCCGCCCATGTAAATGAAGCGGTGCAGAGCCTCATCATCGACGGCGTGTTCGAGGGCGTGGGCAGCGTCGTGAGCTTCCTTCCCCTGATCGTGATTTTGTTCTTCTTCCTCTCGCTTCTGGAGGACAGCGGCTATATCGCCCGCGTGGCCTTCTTCATGGACAAGCTCCTGCGCAGGATCGGCCTGTCGGGCCGCAGCATCGTGCCCATGCTCATCGGCTTCGGCTGCACGGTGCCCGCGGTCATGTCCACCCGCACTCTGCCCTCTGACCGCGACCGGCGCATGACCATCCTGCTCACGCCCTTCATGTCCTGCACGGCGAAGCTGCCGATCTACAGCTTCTTTGTCGCGGTCTTCTTCCCGGAGCGCGCGTGGCTGATCATCACGGGCCTGTACCTGCTGGGCGTCGCGGTCGGCATTTTGATGGCGTGGCTGTTCAAGAGCACGCTCTTTCGCGGCGAGGCCGTCCCCTTCGTGATGGAGCTGCCGCACTACCGCCTGCCGAGTCCGAAGAACGTTCTGCTCCTGCTCTGGGAGAAGGCCCGGGACTTCCTGCAGCGCGCCTTCTCGGTCATCCTGATCGCGACCATCGTGGTGTGGTTCCTCAAGAGCTTCGACTTCCGCTTCAACTTCGTCACCGACTCCCAGACCAGCATCCTCTCGGTCATCGCCGGGCTGATCTCGCCCGTGATGCGGCCCGTGGGTCTGGGAGACTGGCGCATCGTGACCTCGCTCATCAGCGGCTTCATGGCCAAGGAGAGCGTCGTGTCCGTCATGCAGATGCTCTTCTCCGGCGGCGTCGGCACGGTGCTGACGAAGCTGACGGCGGCCTCGCTGCTGGTGTTCAGCCTGCTCTACACCCCCTGCGTCGCGGCCATCGCCTCGATCCGCCGGGAGCTGGGGCCCCGCTGGGCCGCCGCCGTCGTGCTCTGGCAGTGCGGCGTCGCGTGGCTCGCCGCCCTCGTGGTGCGCATGCTCGGTCTGTTCCTCGGAATGAGATAGTATGCCATATCCAAAAACCTGTCATTCTGAGCGAAGCGAAGAATTCTAAACCGTACCGCATCGAACGCTTGAGATCCTTCGGCCGGTGTGCGCACCGGACCTCAGGATGACAATGAAAGAGTAAGCAACCAGGGAGGACGCCATGAACCTTGCCAGCTTTCTGATCCTCGCGGTCCTCGCCCTCGTCGTCGTGTTCGCCCTGAAAGGTGCGAAGAAGAGCCGGGCGAAGGGCTGCGGCTGCGGGTGCTCGTCCTGCCCCCATCCCTGCGGGAAAGCGGTTGACAAAGCCCCGGAGAAGGATTATAATAAGAATAACTGATTAACACTATTAATTAATTCAAAGACCTTCCCAGCGGAAGGTCTTTTTCATGGAGGAGAAATACATGCTGGATTGGCGCAGCGAAAACGGCGTGCTCTCGCTGATCCGGAACGGCCGGACCCTGCTGACGGGCAGCGCGGAGCGCCCCTTTGTCACGGCCCTCAAGCGGGAGAAGAGCTACAAAGCCGTGCGCGGCACGGTCAAAACCGTGATCACGGAGACCGCCCGCATCCCCCTGACGGAGAGCCGGGAGGAGGGCGGCGCACGCGTCTTCTTTTCCGGGGAGCGCTTTGTCGAGGTCCGGGCCCGCGAGCGCGCGGACGGCGTGACGCTGCGCCTGAAGGGGGAGGACGGCTGGGCGTACGCCTTTAGCCTGCCCGCGGACGAGGACGAGGCCGTCTTCGGCGGGGGCGAGCAGTACCGCAAGGTCAACCTCCGGGGCGAGGAGGTCGTCAACTTCGTCTCCGAGCATATCAAGGCCTCCACGATCGTCGAAAAGGCCCTGCTGCCCTCGGCCCTCTACCGGGAGAAAAAGCACAGCCAGATCGGCTCCTACGCCCCCATGCCCGTCTTCGTCACCGACAGGCGGCGGCTGATCCTCTTCGACACCACGGCGGACGGCTGCTCGGACTTCACGGCACAGGACCATTTCGAATTCACCTTCGACGCCTGCCCGAAGAGCCTGACCCTCCTGCAGGGCGAGAGCTACGAGGCGCTCGCCCGGCGGCTCAACGGCATCTACCCCAACCGCCAGTATCTCCCCGACTGGTGTCACGAGGGCATGATCCTCTCCATCCAGGGCGGCACGCAGAAAGTGCTGGACAAGTGCTTCAGGATGCTCGACGCCGGGGCGAAGATCTGCGGCGTGTGGAGTCAGGACTGGTCGGGCTTCAAACGCACGGTGATGGGCTATCAGGTCAACTGGAACTGGGAGGCCGACGAAGCGCTCTATCCCGATCTGCGCGGGGCGATCGAAAAGCTCAATGCGCGCGGCGTGCGCTTCCTCGGCTACATCAACCCCTATCTGGTCAAGGGCGGCAGGCTGTACAGCGAGTGCCGCGACAAGGGCTGGCTCATCACGAAAACGGACGGCAGCGTCTACCACATCCGATCCACGACCTTCGACGCGGGCATGCTCGACCTGACGAATCCCGAGGCCGTGCGCTTCATCAAGGAGGAGCTGATCGGCAAAAACATGCTCGCCCTCGGCATGTCCGGCTGGATGGCGGACTTCGGGGAGTACCTGCCGACCGACTGCGTCCTGCACGAGGGCGACCCGGCGCAGCTGCACAACGCATGGCCCGTGCTCTGGGCGAGGATCAACCGAGAGGCCATCGAGGAATACGGCGCGAAGGACGCCTTCTTCTTCATGCGCTCGGGCTATCTCGGCGTGCAGAGCTGGGCCCCCATGCTCTGGAACGGCGACCAGCACACCGACCGCAGCCGCGACTACGGCATGCCCTGCGTCCTGCCCGCGAGCTTTTCTTTGGCCTTCTCGGGGGTGACGATGGTCCACTGCGACATCGGCGGCTTCTTCTCCTTCGGCAAGATGAAGCGCGACGGCGAGCTGTTCACCCGCTGGATGGAGCTGGGCTGTTTTTCCCCGCTCATGCGCAGCCATGAGTCGATCCGCCCCTGGGCCAACGCCCAGTTCGACGCGCCGGACGTGCTCAAACACACGGTGCGCCTGACAAAGCTGCACGCGGCCCTGCGCCCCTATCTCGAGCATGTGGCCGCCGCAGCGCGGGAGGGCGTCCCCGCCCTGCGCCCGGACTTCTGGACGGCGGAGGACTATGGCGACAGCCGCGACCCCTATGCCTACTTCCTCGGGGACGATCTCTTCGTCTGCCCGGTGCTTCGAAAGGGCGCGGCGAGGCGCCGCGTTTATCTGCCGGAGGGGGAGTGGCTGGACTTCTGGACCGGAAAGCCCTGCAAGGGCGAGCGCCGCCGCAGGGTCGCCGCGCCCCTCGGACAGCCCCCGGTGTTTTACCGCAGGGACAGCGAGTTTGCCGAAGTCTTCCGCCGCGCGGCGGAAATCGAATAAACGAGAGAGAGGATACGAACATGGAGCAATCCTACATTTCCCGCACCAGCGGCATCCGCGCCAGGGACAAGTTCGGCTACGGGATGGGCGATCTGGCCGCCTGCCTCGTCTTCGGCCTGACGCAGAGCGTGCTGAACAAGTACTATACCGACGTGCTGGAGATCAGCGTGCTGAGCGTCATGGTCATGACCATCATCGCCCGCATCTGGGACGCGATCAACGATCCCATCTGGGGCCGCCTCATCGACGGGGCGCGGAAGTACCCCGACGGGCGTTACCGCCACTGGATCAAGATCTTCGCCGTGCCCGTGGCGGCGTCGGCGGTGCTGATGTTCGCGGACGTGCGCGGCTTTTCGCAGGGCGGGCGCGTCGCGTGGATCTATTTCAGCTACATCCTCTTCGGCATGCTCTACACCTGCATCAACATCCCCTACGGCTCTCTTGCGCAGGTCATCACCTCGGACGACAAGGAGCGCTCGAGTCTGTCTGTCTTCCGCTCCATCGGCTCCACCTTCGGCGCCATGCCCGCGATGGTGCTGGCCTCGGTGTGCTATGTGACTCTCGCCGACGGCAAGAAGCAGATGGACTTCACCCGCGTCTTTGTCGGCGCCTGCATCATCGCGGCGCTGAGCGTCGTGTTCTACTTCCTCTGCTACCGCTGGAGCAAGGAGCGCGTGGAGACCGCCCCCGCGCCGCGGCAGAAGGGCGAGACCGCCAGAGTCATCAAGACCCTCGCGAAGAGCCGCCCCTTCATGGCTGTCTCGGTGGCGAGCATGCTCTTCCTCGCCGCGCAGATGTTCGGCCAGGGCTACAACACCTACCTGTTCCACCACTACTTCAACCGGCCCGGCCTGACCATGCTGCCCACGGTGTTCCAGTACCTGCCGGTCGCGGTCATCATGTTTTTCGCGACCCGGCTCGGCAACCGCTTCGGCCGGCGCGAGGTCTGCTCCCTCGGCATCCTGCTGGCGGCGGCCTTCTATCTGGCCCTGTTCGTGCTGGCCCTCTTCGGCATCACCCCGGTGTGGATGTACCTCGCCGCCTGCCTGATGAGCGGCATCGGCACGGCCTTCATCTTCCTGCTGATCTGGGTGCTCGCGACCGACGCCATCGACTACAACCGCGTGACCTACGGCCTCAACGACGAGGCGACCTCCTACGCGGTGTACTGCTTCATGCGCAAGCTCGGCACCACGGTCGCCACCATCCTCATCAACGTCCCGCTGCTGCGCATCGGCTACAGCGGCAGCGAGCTCAAGACCGAGGGCCTCAGCGAGAGCGCGCTGAGGACCATGTACAACTACTCCGTCATGATCCCGGCGGTGCTGTTCCTGCTGGTGTACCTGGCGCTGCGCTTCTGGTATCCGCTGTCGAAAAAGCGTGTCGAGGAGCTGCAGCTTCAGAAGGAGGCCATGCTCCGCGCCCAGAGCGAGGGCTGAACCGTAAACAATAAACAACCGGGGCTTCGTTCATACGAAGCCCCGGTTTAATATTATGAAAACAAAATTATGTTAACTAATCCCGCTCGCACTCGAAGACCGTATAGCCGCAGGCGTTGAGGATGACGGTCCCCCCGCGCTCGATGCGGCGGGGGATGTTGTGGCCGTAGTTTTTGTGGATGTGCCCGTGCACGAAGTACTTCGGGCGGAAGCGGTCAAGCAGCCACACGAAGGCGTTGAAGCCGCGGTGCGCCAGATCCTCCTGGTCGCCCAGATTCCGCGCAGGCGCGTGGGTGACGAGGATGTCGAAGCCCCCGGCCCGGCGTATCTTGTAATACAGCCGCGCGATGCGCCTGCGCATCTGCCGCTCGGAGTACATGTACTGGCCGTCCCGGTAGCGGTAGGAGCCCCCGAGTCCTACGATGCGCAAGCCCCGGCAGACGTAGAGCATATCCTCGATGCACACGCAGCCCTCCGGCTCGCGGCGGCCCTCGTCGTGGTTGCCGTGGACGTAGAGCAGCGGGCAGTGCGCCATCGTCACGAGAAATTCCAGATATTCCGGGCGCAGGTCGCCGCAGGCGAGGATGAGCTCGTATTCGTCCAGCTTTCCGGGCTTGTAGTATTCGTACAGGCTGTGCGCGGTCTCATCCGAGACGGCAAGGATCTTCATATCTATCGTTCTCCCGTCCTGAAAAAGATAAGGAAAACGGACGGCGCAAAGCACCGCCCGCAAAGGCCGTAGAAAAAGCGGTTAAATAGTATATAATCCGTTTTTGAGGCAGCTTTGCCGCCTCAAAAACACCCTGAGGCGAGCCGGGCGAGCCCTCGCGCCGACCAAGTGAGGAGCGTCCCCCGTGCGACGAGCGCGATAAGCGCGAGAAACAATCAACGGAGAGCCCAGCGAAGCGGGTCTCCGTTGAATTTTTTCAGCAGCAGAAGATCAGCGGCAGCAGGCCGCAGCGTCCGCCGGAGCACAGCGAGGCCATGCACAGCCCCAGCCACAGCGGATTGAGATTGACGGAGCGGGCATAGGAGCCTGCATAGCGATCGTAGAAGTCGCCGCCGGACTGCAGCTGCTCCACCAGACGGCGGTAATCCTCGTTGCCGGGCTCGATCTCGGCGGCGCGCTTGGCCTGCTCGAGCGCCGTGACGCGGTTGCCCAGATAGAAGTTGGCGACGGCAGCAAGATAGTACCAGCGCCCGTCACGCTCGGGCACGGCCACGCCGGACAGGGCGTTGAGTGCCTCGCGGTACATGCCGTTGCGGATGTAATTGCGCGCGGCGGTATATTCGCTGCGCTCGGTCTGCTGCTGGCCGGTCCAGCCGTACCAGTTCGTCCAGCCGCCGAAATCCTGATACGCGCCGCCCGACCCCGCGCTCTGATAGGCGTAGGGGCCCGCGGAGGACGGGATGTTGCCGTCCTTGATCTGATCGTAGGCGGTGTTGATCTCGTTCATCTTCCGGGCGGCCTCTTCATCGTCGGGATGGAGGTCGGGGTGGTATTTTTTTGCCAGATCTCGGTAGGCCTTTTTGACCTCCTCGTCGGAGGCGTCGGGGCTGACTCCCAAAACCTTGTACGGGTCCTGAACCATTTACGCGTCCCTCTTGCTGTATTTCTGATTGAACTTGTACCACAGCCCCACGCAGAGGATGTTCTGCATCAGCCCCGCGTCCTGCACCAGCGGCAGCCGGTCGAACCAGAACAGGCACTCGCCGAGCTGCATTTTCAGGATGTCGCGGAAGCGCTCGGCGTTGTCCTCCCGTCCGGCGAAGCTGCGGAAGGGGTTGTAGCAGCCGCGCCTGACGTCGTCCTCGAGATCGACGGCGGCGTCGATCAGATAGAGGAAGCGGCCGAGCGCGTGGGCCATGTGGCGCAGCGTATCGGACCAGCGGTCCTCGCGCAGCACGAAGAGCTCCTCCATCAGCGCCCCGCAGCAGTCGGCGGCGGCGTCGGGGTCCTCCCTGCCGCTCTCCTCCAGGGCGGTCAGTTCGCTGAGCGCCTTCTCGACGGCGCCGCACTGACGCGGGTAGAGCCGCACCGTCTCGCGGTAGGCGCGCTCGAGCGTCCTGGCCTCGGCCAGGGCGGTGAGGCGGCGCTCGTCCTTCCAGTCGTCCTTGCACTTGCAATAGGCCAGGGCGAGATTCATATGCGCCGCGTAGTCGCTGATCTCACTGATGTTGTAGGGGTGCTTTTCCAGCGGGTGGCGCGGACAGCGCTGCGCGCCCGCTGTCTCCTCCGGCTCGTAGAGAGAGCTTAAGAGCAGCACCAGAAAGCTCATGTCATAGGTCAGCGTCAGCCGCGCCCCCTGTCCGAAGCAGCGCTCCAGACTCCGGCACAGCCCGCAGTAGACCGCCCTGTAACGGCTGAGCTGCTCGCTCTCCAGCACGCCGTCGGCGGCGATGAGATAGCCGAACATATCAGGTCTTCCCCGTAAAGGTGTTGCCGCACTTGCGGCAGACGATCTTGATCTTGCCGTGTCCGCGCGGGACGCGCAGCGTGGTCTTGCAGGAGGGGCAGGTGAAGAACTTGTAGTCCTTGCGCTGGACCCATTTTTCCCTGCGCAGCTTGACCCAGGCGGAGAGACGGTACTGGAAGTGCAGATAGCGGGCGTTCTCCTGGCGGCGCCGCACGAGATTGCGCGAGAGCATGCGGAAGTAGGTCAGGCCCAGCAGCGCGAAGGTCAGCAGATAGAGCGCGCGCCCCGCGCCGCCGCGCACAAAGGAGGCCGCGATGAGCAGCGCGACGTCCAGGCCCAGCAGGAACAGATTCAGTTGATCGTTGCCGTTTCTTCCGATCATGAAACGCGCGAGTCTTTGCTTCATGCACTCACCCTGCCAAACAGTATTCTCTGAAAATTTTATCACAACACAGGGGCATTGGGTGAAAAAACTGTGAATTCTGTCCCGCGTTCCGCGACCGGCGCGGTCGAAAAACTCCTTCCGGATCTCTCCGGAAGGAGTGAAGGTATGCTAGATTGTCCGTCTCCTCCGCGCAAGCAGGAGCAGCGCTGCGGCCGACAGCAGGAGGGACGCGCTCCACAGCGGCAGCCTGGCGGTGTCGCCGGTCGGCGGGCTGAAGGACGGGGGAAGCTTGACGTCGCGGTAGCTGATGGCATAGGCGGAGAAGCTGGTCGTGGTGAAGGTGAAGCTGCTCCCCGTGCCGGAGGCGACCACCTCGGCGCTGCCGTTGTTCAGGTGGATGAGCGTGAAGCTGCGGTAGTAGCCCAGCGGCGCCTTGCGCAGCTCCTCCGGGATGTCGATCGTGACCGAGATGGGGATGCCCTCGGTATTGTGGATGATCGTGGAGGCGTTGCCGATCCGCTTGACAAGGGACAGGTCATAGTTCGCGCCGACGGTCTCGCCGAGCTGTCCGGCCTTGGCGGAAACGCCGGAGCTGACGACGGCGGGCCGGATCTGCAGGAAAACGTCGGCCGGCGTGCCGTACTCCTCGCGCATCTCGAGGTCGCTCTCGTCCAGCAGCTTGTAGGCCAGCTGCTCGGAGGCGTTGTTCCAGTAGACCGCTGCGCCGCCGTTCTTGACCTCCACGGAGGCGGTGAGCACCCCGTCGCCGACCAGGGTCCAGTCGCGGGACAGGGAGTCCTTGTAATTGCCCTTGCCGATGATGCGGAGGGTATGCGGGCCATAGATCGTGGAATAGTTGCTCTCGAGCGTGTAGTCGACGTTCTTGGTGAGCCTGCGCGTCCCGTCGTACACCGTGACGGTGCGGAAGCCGTAGGCCTTTCCGTCGGCGGGGACGGGCCCGATGACGGAGGGGTCGTCGCCGGGGCGGTATTCGACGCTGATCTCGTCCGCCTCCAGCGAGCGGGGCGTGATTCTGAAGGTCTGCGTCGCCGCTTCGGGCAGCTTGTAGAATGCGGCGTTGGTGCCTCTGAGACCGGTGGCCGTGGCGATGTATTCCTCGCCCTCGGGGGTGGCGGCGACCTTCGCGCCGGTGACCTGGACCGCGAGGACCTCGCCGTACTGCGTGCCGATGACGGTCGCCTTCGGGACATGCGCCTTGCCGTCGTATACGAATTCCGTGTCCGTCCAGGACAGCGTCAGCTCGCGCTGCTCCGCCCGCAGCGTCCCGGACACGTAGCTGATCTTGTAGTTCTTCGTCGTCTCCTGCGTCGAATCCCTGCGCACGATGACGGCCCGGCCGGGCATGATGCGGCCCGTGCCGTCCGCACCGAGGGTAGACGGGGTGGACAGCTGCACGGATTTGAGCTGGTCGAAGCTGCTCAGGCCGGAGCACGACACCTGCTCCGGGCTCTGGACGATCCTTTCGTACAGGGCCGGCTTCTGGTCTTTGGCCCGGATGGTGATCTGCCGCGCCGTGATGTCGGCGCTCGTTTCGCTCTGCTGGGGCAGCGTGTTCAGCTCGTAGTTCCCGGCGTGCGCGCCCTCGAGCGTGATCGCGGAGATGCTCACGCGCTTGTTCACGCCGACGTCGGCGTCGCCGAACAGGCCGGAGGCGGAGCGCACCCGCAGCTCGTCGCCGCCGCATATGCCGTCGATGACGGCCCTGTCATAGGCGAGCGCCGCCTGCATGCTGCCGTCGTAAACCTTGTCGGCCGCGGTGATGCCGGAGACCGCGACGGGCCTTCTCGCGATCTCCGCCGTGCAGGAGAAGGGACCCGCGTCGAGCCAGCGCTCGTCGCCCGCGATCCGGTACCAGACCGTATAGGTCCCGGCGTCGGCGGCCTCGGGGATCTCCCCGCTGTAGGGACCGTCCTGCTGCAGGCTGTACTGCAGCGTGCCGCCCGTAAGCGTTGTCACGGACACGAGTGGATGCGCGCTGCCGTCGTAGACGGCGCTGTAGGCGCTGAGCTCTGCGGCGGGGGCCTCTTTGGCGATCTCCCAGACTGCGCTCGCGCTGCCGCTGTAGTTGCCGAGGCCGCTGATCGTGACGCGGTACTCGCCGAGCGCGTCGCCCGTGAGCTGGCTGGACGCGTCGATCTCGTAATCCGTGCCGCGCCGCATCGGCCGTTCGCCGTTTTTGACGCTGAGCGCGGGGGACTGCGTCTCCCCGCTGAAAAGGAAACGTTCGGGGGTGAGCGTGATCATCTCCGGCGCAAGCTGCTTCGGCAGGACCGTCACGGTGACGTCCTTTTCGGCGCCGTTGCTGTCGTTGGTCGCGGCCGCCGTGACCGTGACCACTGCCTCGCCGACCTTCTTGGTGGAGATCAGGCCGCTGCTCCGGTCGATCGCGATGACGTCAGAGCCGCTTTTCACCTCAAAGGAGATCCTGCCGTCGGAGCTGTCTGCCGGGAGCTCCTCGCTGTCCCCGAAGGCAAGGGCATGATCCTCCGCGGTGATCGTCTGGACAGCCTTCTCCTCCCACACCGCGTAGAGCGTCATGCCGCCGCTGAGCTCTTCGGCGGGGATCACAGTCCCGTCGGGATAATCGGGCACAGCCGCGTTCTGATCGGGGGACCAGCCCAGAAGGCGGGAGCCGCCCCGCACAAAGGGCGGCGGCGGGAGCCGATAGCCGCAGCCCTGGATCGCCAGGCGTTCCTGCCGGGAGGCCGCTTCGTACTTGTATGTCTGTCCGCCGTTGGGATCGAGGAACACGCTCGAGCGCTGAACATGGCCCGCGGCGATCACGACCGAACGGGAAGCCGTCTGGCCGGGCTGGAGCTTCATGAACCAGTACCAGGACACGTCGCAGTCCTGGTCAAGATAGGTGAGCTTGCTGTCGTTTGCGCCGACTTCGCCGCACCAGGAGCCGTCAAAGAGATAATCGCCTGGGAAGATCAGCACGCTCAGCCCGCCGCCTTCCGACACGAAGCCTCCGCCTGTGCGGGAAACGGCGGCGGCGGCGTCGCTGCCGAGCGCGGTGTTGCCGCAGCTGCCGACGCGGACCATGCGCTCGGCGTCGGAAAGGTTCTGGATCGTGTAGCGGATGACGGCGGCCTTCCCGCCGAAGTCGGTCGAGGCGCTCAGACAGACGCGGATCTCGTCCGTCCCGTAGCTCTGCTCCGCAAGGAGCTGACTGCCTTGGGCGAGCTGGACGGGCGTGCCGTCCTCGACCTTCAGCCAGGTGCGGAAGCCCTTGCCGTCGGCCGTGGCGGAGACGCCGTCGCCCTGCACGTCAAAGCTGCCGCAGCCTTCGGGCGCGGTGACCGAGGCGCCGTCGGCGCATGCAAGGGCGCAGCAAGACAGCGCCAGCAGCGAAAGCGCCAGCGTGAAGAGAAAGACCTTGATAAAGCGGCTTCTCATTCTGTCTTACTTCCTTTTCCGTCCCGTTGCTCCGCCCGAAGCGCCGCAGACCGATCAGACGGTCAGGGCATACTCCGCGCAATATACAATAATTTACTTTAGATTAACATAAAACTGCCTTTGAGACAAGAGGCAGAAATGACTTTTTGTGCCAAAAAAGCACAAAAAATAAGGGCTTTTTCTGTATTGTTCCGCACAGAAACCGCAGCATAAATAAATTGACATAATTTTGTTTCTTTCTCAGCGCCCCGCCCGCCCGCATCGGGAAGGCCCGTCCGCCGTCTCTCCCGGCGCGGCGATCCGTTTCTCCCCGGCCGCAAAAAAACCGCCGTCCGAAAATGACCCGGACGGCGGAAAATTATAACTTATGCGGTGCCTCGCTCAGCGCAGGTTCAGCGGCGTCAGCGCCAGATAGTCCTCCAGCGGGGCGTCCTCCATCACCAGCTCGATGATCTGGCGGCCCAGGGGGTCGAGCTCGTCGGTCATGAACTGCTGCAGCTGCTCCTTGAAGAAGTCCGTGATGATCTTCGCGCCGGCGTCGAAGCCCTCGAAGCCCAGCCAGGATTGGAGCTCCGGCCGCAGGAAGGTCTGGCGGACGTACTGGCCGTCCAGCCGCATCTCATCCAGCGAGTAGCCGAACAGCGGGCAGCGGGAGGGGACAAGGTGCTTCTTGCGGACCTGACCGGTGCGGCGGGCCAGGTACTCGCGGCTGATCCACTCGCCCATGAAGCCGACCTGATACGCGCCGATGTACTGGTTGGGCAGCAGGATGTTCAGCGTGTTCGGGCAGTCGAGCATCTGGTGCAGGAGGAGGTTGGCCTGCGTGACCTTCATGCCGGTGGAGAAGGGCCAGTAGGAGCCCACGCCCTCGGCCTTCAGGCCGCTGCCGGCGTTGGTGTCGGCGATGGAGGGGTTCTTGAAGCCGCGCGGCGCGATCAGACGCCACAGCCACGCGATGGAGATGGGTACCACCTGCAGCATGCCCATGACGCCGTAGTTGGGGGCCATCTTCGTGGAGGGCGGCATGCGCACGCCGAAGGAGCGGACGTTGACCTCCTGCGGCTCGTCGCCGGGGACAATGCCGTCGACCATGGCGCGCGGGATGATGACGCGCGGGTTGGAGCAGGGCTTGCCGTTGGAATCGGGGATGTGCTCCCAGATCAGGCAGGTCGCCCCGGGCACGCCGTCCATGTTGAAGAACTCCAGCGGCTCGGACGGGTGGATGCTGATGCGCTCGTACTCGGCGTTCTTGCCGTAGCTCGTGTCGCCGTCCATGCGCAAAAACCAGCCGTCCTCGGCGTCGGCGATCTTGAGATAGCCGGAACCGTCCTGGAAGTCCTTGTGGGCCAGCACCATGTCGTCTGCTATGGGGCGGATGCGGCAGGTCTCGGAGAGGTTGAGGTAGTATTTCTCACCGCTGACCGTGTGGATGCCCATGAGCACCTTGCCGTCGGCCTCGCGGTGA
Organism: Oscillospiraceae bacterium; assembly: GCA_024691985.1. Classification (GTDB taxonomy): domain Bacteria; phylum Bacillota; class Clostridia; order Oscillospirales; family Oscillospiraceae; genus Limivicinus. Next base: position 21,152 of record JAILNC010000122.1, read on the forward strand.
ATCTCCTCGAGCATCTCGCTCTTGCCGCCGCCGGAAGCGCCCTCGTGCATGAAGACGGTCTCGTTCTCGTACGGGGACTCGAGCATCGCCGCGGAGGCGTGGTTGGTGATCCAGCCCTCGTGCTCGCCGATGTCGAGCAGCATGGAGAACACGCCCTTCTTGGCGGAGGGACCCGGATAGAGGTTGTAGGCGAAGACCTCGTGCAGCTTCTCGCTGCGCTGGTGCACGACGACCTGCTTGCCGTCGAAGTGGGTGTGCCGGAAGGGCGGCGCGACGTAGATGATGGCGCGCGGGTCGAAGCACTCGGGCACGTCGTAGATGGACATGAAGCCCTGCATGTTGGCCAGGCTCAGCGCGAAGAAGGCAGCGTTGACCGGGCAGACCATCAGCGCGTTGTAGCCGAAGTACCGTCCGCCCGCCTTGAAGGGCAGGAGGATGAGCTGCTGGTTGCGCAGCCAGACCATCGTCTCCTCGCGCAGCTGGGAGAACTCATAGCCGTAGCGCTCGGAGAAGCGGGGCTTGTTGGTGGGCAGATCGTCGCCGATGCGCATGCAGTCGGGGTCGCGGCGGCGCATATAGTCCTCCATGAAATTGACGACGGTGCCGTTCTTGCAGCGCACGACCTCCGCCTCCTTCACGAGGCCCTTGCCCTCGATCGGGTAGCACACGTCATAGCGGGAGGAGTGGGTCGGGCCGTAGGCCATCTCCGTCAGCTCCTCGATGGACTCGGGGTAGACCAGGATGCGGCACTTGCTCAGCGCCTCCTGCAGGTCCGCCGGGAGGACGAAGCGGGAAAGAAACTTATCGGTATACAGAATGATCCCTCATTTCTTTGAAGATATTTGTCCAAAAGATCCTGTCACTATTTTAACACCGGCGGCGCTCATCTTCAACAAATAAAAAAACCAAATATCGGCGTTTTGTTTTGGAAAAAATCAGCCTTTTCCTGTGAAAAATAGACAAGAACGGGAATTTACCCCACTATTCTATGCAAAACTCTGAGCCTTTTCTTGCAAATCGGGAGCGATTCTGATACAATACGCGCCTGAAAGGGGGGAGCAACATGCGCTGTTTCAGGCTCACGCTCTGCTACGACGGCAGCCGCTATGCGGGCTGGCAGCGGCAGAACAACACGGACAACACCATCCAGCAAAAGCTCGAAACGCTGCTGTCCCGCCTGCTTTCCCAGCCGGTGGAGATCGCCGCCTCCGGCCGCACCGACGCCGGCGTCCACGCCCGCCGACAGGTCTGCTCCTTCCAGGCGGAAACAGACCTGTCATGTAATATTATGTTAACAGAATTACGTAAATATTTGCCGGAGGATATCGGCGCGCTGGCTCTGGAAGAGGCTTCACCGCGTTTTCATGCGAGGCTAAACTGCATTGAAAAATGTTATGTCTACCGAATCTGGAACAGCGAAGCGCCCTGCGTGTTCGAGCGGAAGTACGTGTATCCATGGCCCGGGGCACTCGATCTCACGGCCATGCGCCGGGCGGCGGCCCTGCTCTGCGGCACGCACGATTTCGCGGCCTTCTGCACCGCCCACGGCAAGAAGAAGTCCACGGTCCGCACCCTCAAAAGCATCGAGTTCGAGCGGGATGGGGAGGAACTGCGCCTCATCTTCACCGGCGACGGTTTCCTGTACAACATGGTCCGCATTCTGACCGGCACCCTGCTCGAAGTCGGGAGCGCCCGGCGCAGCCCGGAGAGCGTCCTGCAGGCGCTGGAGAGCCTCGACAGGCGGCAGGCGGGCTTCACGGCCCCGGCCCGCAGCCTCACGCTCTGGGACGTGAAATACTGAGGAGCGCGGAAAAAGAAGGATTGACAGCTTTCTCCAATCCTGTTACAATAAATTATCTCAATTGGATATTCCGGGTTTATCCGAAGCAAGATATCGACCGCCCGCGGGAAAGCGCGGGCCAAGGCCACACGGACAGCCGGGTCGGATGCCGAAGAACCGCAGGTGCGGCGGCAACTTTTGTTGCCTTATTGATTGAGTTAAAAGCTCAAGTTTTATGGTTTTGTAAAAGCATACAAATCTGTGAAATGGTCAATAAGAGTAGGTAAAGGGATCTTTGCTCGAAAACTCTTAAAATCCATTGGGCGCCGCTTCCGCAATTGGAAGCGGGTGGGTCCGCGCCCGCGCGCAGCCCGCAAATCTGACGGCGTTTTACAGACAGCTATGCTTTTCGCATAGCTGTTTTTTCTGCGCAAGCTCCGCTTCCGCAGAAAAAAGTATTATTTAAATGCCCGTTCCTCGCCCCTGACGGGGCAACCGGAACGGATGCAAAAAATCCTCATGCGCGGTGTGTTTTTTGCGCTGTGATGATACTTCCAGCGCATGGGGATTTTTGTTTGGAGAAATAGAGTATGAGAAAAATCATCGAACTGAAAAACATCACCAAATCCTTTGACGGCGAGGTCGTGCTGGACAACATCAGTCTGGACATCTACGACAACGAGTTCATCACCCTGCTCGGCCCCTCCGGCTGCGGCAAGACCACGACGCTGCGCATCATCGGCGGCTTTGAGACGCCGGACTGCGGCGACGTGATCTTCATGGGCGAGGACATCAAGGACGTGCCGCCCTACAAGCGCAACGTCAACACCGTCTTCCAGCGCTACGCGCTCTTCCCGCATCTGAACGTATTTGAAAACGTCGCCTTCTCCCTGCGCGAAAAGAAGGTGCCGAAGGACGAGATCAAGCGCAAGGTCACCGAGATGCTCTCCCTCGTCGCGCTCAAGGGCTTTGAAAAGCGCAGCGTCACCAGCCTCTCCGGCGGGCAGCAGCAGCGCGTCGCCATCGCGCGGGCGCTCGTCAACCAGCCGAAGGTCCTGCTGCTGGACGAGCCGCTGGCCGCCCTCGACCTCAAGCTGCGCAAGGATATGCAGGTGGAGCTGAAGAACATCCAGAAGGCCACCGGCATCACCTTCGTCTTCGTCACCCACGACCAGGAGGAGGCGCTCTCCATGTCCGACACGGTCGTGGTCATGTCCGAGGGCCGCATCCAGCAGATCGGCACGCCCGTGGACATCTACAACGAGCCCACCAACGCCTTCGTCGCGGACTTCATCGGCGAGTCGAACATCCTCGACGGCGTCATGCTCGAGGACAGGAAGGTCGCCTTCGCCGGGCATGTCTTCGACTGCGTGGACGCGGGCTTCGCCAAACGCGAGCCGGTGGACGTGGTCGTCCGGCCCGAGGATGTGGACATCGTGCCCGAGGATAAGGGACAGCTGCAGGGCGTCGTGACCTCGGTCACCTTCCTCGGCGTGCACTACGAGATCATCGTGGACATCAAGGGCTTCAAGTGGATGATCCAGACCACGGACTTCTGCGACGTGGACGAGAAGATCGGCCTGTACATCGAGCCCGACGCCATCCACATCATGAAGAAATCCGAGTATTCCGGCATGTTCGGCGACTACTCCACCTACTCCGACGAGATGGAGGAGATCGGCGAGGTCGAGATCGGGGAGCTGGCCGAGTATGAGGAGCAGGAAGCCGCCCCGGCGGAAAGCGAGACGGAGAAATGAACCGGAAGACGAATGCGCTCGTTCAGCGCCTGACGCTGACGCCGTACTCGGTGTGGGCGGCGCTGTTCATCGTGGTGCCGCTCGTGTTCGTGGCCTACTACGCCTTCACCGATTCGGCCTTTCACTTCACGACGGAGAACATCTCCCGCTTCTTCACCGCGACCTCGCAGCTGGACGACGGCACGGGCATGCGGGAGGTCCACACCTACCTTGTCATCTTCATGCGCTCCTTGAAGCTGGCCGTGATCTCCACCGTGATCTGCCTGCTGATGGGCTACCCGCTGGCCTACATCATGGCCCGGGCCTCGGACAGGACGCAGAAGATCCTGCTGACGCTCATCATGATCCCCATGTGGATGAACTTTCTGATCCGCACCTACGCGTGGATGACCATCCTGCAGGACACCGGCATCCTCAACGGCTTCCTGTCCGCCGTCCATCTGCGCACCGTGCACATCATCGGCACCGAGTCCGCGGTCATCATCGGCATGGTCTACGACTACTTCCCCTATATGGTGCTGCCCATCTACTCGGTCATGGCGAAGCTGGACGTGAAGCTGCTCGAGGCGGCGAGCGATCTGGGCTGCCCGGGGCCGAGCGTGCTGCGCCGCGTGATCTGGCCGCTGAGCATCCCGGGCGTCCTGTCCGGCGTAACGATGGTGCTCATCCCCTCGATCTCGACCTTCTATATCTCCCAGAAGCTCGGCAACGGCAAGTTCTTCCTCATCGGCGACGCCATCGAGGGCCAGTACGTGGCCAACAACCTGCACTTTGCGGCGGCCATCGCCTTCATCCTCATGGTCATCCTGCTCGTATGCATGGCGTTGATGCAGAAGCTCGCCAACCGGAAGATCATCGTGGCGTAAGGGGGGCGGAGAGATGAAACGTGCATCGAAAATCTACACGGCGCTCGTGATGGTCTTCCTCTTCGCGCCCATCGCGATCCTGCTGGTCTTCTCCTTCAACGACGCCAAGAGCCTGTCTGTCTTCTCCGGCTTCTCGCTGCACTGGTACCGCGAGCTGTTCCGCGACGACGAGACGCTCAAGGCCGTGCGCAACACCCTGGTGCTCGCGGTCTCGGCCGCGCTGATCTCCACGGCCATGGGCACGGCCGCCGCCGTCGGCATGAACCGCATGCGCAACAAGGTCCTGCGCCAGACCATGGACAGCGTCACCAACATCCCGATGATCAACCCCGACATCATCACCGGCATCTCCCTGATGCTGATGTTCGTCTTCGTCGGCAGACTCTTCGGCGCGGCGACAAGCCTGAACTTCGGCACCATGCTCATCGCGCACATCACCTTCTGCCTGCCCTACGTCATCCTGCAGGTGCTGCCCAAGCTCCAGCAGATGGACAAGGCCCTGCCCGAGGCCGCGATGGATCTTGGCTGTACGCCGCTGCGGGCCTTCTTCAAGGCGGAGCTGCCGGAGATCATGCCAGGCGTCATCACGGGCCTGATCATGGCCTTCACGCTCTCGCTCGACGACTTCGTCATCAGCTACTTTACCTCCGGCAACGGCTTTCAGACTCTGCCCATCCGCATCTACAACATGACCAAAAAGACCGTTACCCCGAAAATGTACGCCCTCGCGACCATCATCTTCTTCGTCATCCTGACGCTGCTGCTGATCTCCAACCTCTACGACGAGGACGAGGTCCAGAAGCGCAGGGCGGCGAGACAAATCCGAAAAGCATCCAAGGAGGCCAAGACATGAAAAAGATCATCGCGCTGCTCACCGCCGTTCTTCTTCTCTCTGCCCTGCTCGCCGGCTGCGGGGGGGGAGGCAAGACCCTGACCCTGAACGTCTACAACTGGGGCGAGTATATCTCCGACGGCTCGGAGGACTCCTTCAACACCGTGCGCGAGTTCGAGAAGTGGTATCAGGAGACCTACGGCCAGAAGGTCAAGGTCAACTACACCACCTTCGCCAGCAACGAGGACATGTATGCCAAGCTCTCCAGCGGCGCCGTCAGCTACGACGTGGTCGTCCCCTCGGACTACATGATCGCCCGCATGCGCGAAAACGGCATGCTCCTGGAGCTGAACTTCGACAACATCCCCAACTATGAGTACATCGACAAGAGTTTCCGCGGTCTGTACTACGACCCGGACAACAAGTACACCGTGCCCTATACCTACGGCGTGACCGGCATCATCTACGACGCCAACGTCGTGGACGAGGAGGACGTCGGCGGCTGGGAGCTGCTGTGGAACGATCACTACAAGGGCAATATCCTCCAGTTCAACAACTCCCGCGACGCCTTCGGCACCGCCATGTACAAGCTGGGGCTGGACGTCAACTCCACCGACCGCGATGTCTGGAACCAGGCGCTGGCCGAGCTCAAGGCGCAGGCCCCGCTGGTCAAGAGCTACGTCATGGATGAGATCTACAACATGATGGAGAGCGGCGAGGCCGCCATCGGCGCCTACTATGCGGGCGACTACTTCACGATGATCGACGCCCAGGCCGACGGGGTGGACCTCCGCTTCTACTACCCGGAGCGCACCAACTACTTCGTCGACGCCATGTGCATCCCCTCCTGCTGCCAGAACAAGGAGCTGGCCGAGATCTTCATCAACTACATGCTCTCGCCCGAGCCGGCCATCGCCAACGCGGAATTCATCTACTATGCCTGCCCCAACACCCAGGTGTTCAACAATGACGACTATATCCAGGAGATGGGCGCGGAGGCCATGGAGATCCTCTATCCCCCGATGAGCGGCTTCAGCAGCCTGTACAACCAGTACGCCTTCCGCGCTCTCGACGAGCAGACTCAGGATTATGTAAACTCCCTGTGGGAGAGCCTGAAGATCAACTGAGGATAATACAGTTATAAACACAGGAAAAGAACAGGGTGTTTTCAAAGTATTTCTTTGAAAACACCCTGTTCTCATGCGAACAACATAATTTAATTAACATAACATATTTGACATAACTAATTAAACCCGTCTCTGCCGGCCTGGAGCATGCGCTCGACGCTCTCGCGCAGGGGGGCGTGCGCGGGCAGGGAGAGCTCCGGGTCGGAAGCCAGCAGGAGATTCGCCTCCTGCTGGGCCTTCTGCAGCACGTTCACATCCGCGCCGAGGTCGGCCACGTGCATCTCGGGCAGGCCGTGCTGGCGCGAGCCGAAGAAGTCGCCCGGGCCGCGCAGGCGCAGGTCCTCCTCCGCGATCTTGAAGCCGTCGTTGGTCTTGGTCATGATATTCAGCCGCGCGCGGTTTTCCTCGCCGTCGTTGTCGGAGACGAGGATGCACCAGCTCTTGTGCTGCCCGCGTCCGACGCGGCCGCGGAGCTGGTGGAGCTGGCTGAGGCCGAAGCGCTCGGCGTTCTCCACGATCATCAGCGCCGCGTTCGGCACGTCGACCCCGACCTCGATGACGGTCGTGGCAACGAGGATGTCGATCTCGCCCGCGACCATGGCGGCCATGACCGCGTCCTTGTCCTTCGCCTTCATGCGGCCGTGGATGCAGGCGACGCGCAGATCGGGAAAGGCGCGGGCAAGCTCTTCGGCGTGCTCCTGCGCGTTCTTGAGCGGGACGGGCAGGTCCTCGTTCTCCTCGACCATCGGGCAGACGACGAAGACCTGGCGGCCTTCGGCGACGAGCTTGCGGATGAAGCCGTTGAGGCGCTCGCGGTAGCTCTCGTCCACGGCGAAGGTGTCCACCTTCTGCCGCCCGGGCGGGAGCTCGTCGATCACGGAGACGTCGAGATCGCCGTAGATGATGAGGGCCAGGGTGCGGGGGATGGGCGTGGCCGACATGACGAGCACGTGGGGGCGCTGCCCTTTGCCGATCAGGGCCGAGCGCTGCCCGACGCCGAAGCGGTGCTGCTCGTCCGTTACCGCAAGGGCGAGGCGCTCATAGGCCACGTCCTGGCTGAACAGGGCATGGGTGCCGATGATGAGGTCGAGCTCGCCCGCGGCGAGGGCCGCCTTGACCTCGCGCTTTTCCTTCGCGCCCATCGAGCCCGTGAGCTTGCCGATGCGCAGGCCGAGCGGGCCCAGAAGAGAGGTCAGCGTGTTGTAATGCTGCTCGGCCAGGATCTCGGTCGGGGCCATGAAGGCGGACATCCGGCCGTTCTGGGCGCAGTGCCAGATCAGCGCCGCCGCGACCAGCGTCTTGCCGCTGCCGACATCGCCCTGCACGAGGCGGTTCATGACCGAGCCGGAGTTCATATCCTCAAGCGCCTGCTCCACCGCGCGGCGCTGCGCCCCGGTCGGGGAGAAGGGGAGGGCCGCCCAGAAGGGCGACATGTCCCGCGGCTGCATCCGGACGCCCTGCTCGCGCGTGCGCTCGCCCCGCATGCGGCCCAGCGCGCAGGCCAGGACAAAAAGCTCCTCGAAGATCAGGCGGCGGCGCGCCAGCTCCAGCGCCGTGTAATCGGCAGGGAAGTGGATGTTCTCGTAGGCGTAGGCCGTCTGGGCAAGCCGGCAGCGCTCGCGCACATCGTGCGGCAGCACGTCCGGCAGCTGCTCGAGACAGGCGTCCAGCCCCTGCCGCATCGCGGCGAGCATGCTGCGCTGGTTGAGGCCCGCGGCGGTCCGGTAGACGGGCAGGATGCGCCCGGTCACCGCCCGTGGGCCCTCCGCGCGCTCGTACACGGGGTTGACCATGCCGCGGCGCGCGCCGTTGGTTTCGATCTTCCCGTAGAAGACATAGGTCTCGCCGCGGCGCAGATTGTCCTTCGCGTAGGGCTGGTTGAAGAAGGTGAGATCCAGCGCCCCGCTGTCGTCCACAGCGCGGAGCTTCACCAGATCCAGCCCGCGGCGGATGCGCGTCAGCCGCGGCGTGTCCGCGACCATGGCCTCCACGCACACGCTCTCCCCCTCGACGGTGAGGGCGATGGGCTTGCAGACGCTTCGGTCCTCGTAGCGGCGGGGGAAAAAAGAAACAAGGTCACGCAGAGAAAAGACGCCGAGCTTGTTCAGCGCCTGCGCCTTTTTCTCTCCGATGCCCTTTAGATACCGTACTTCGGTGTTCAGATCTGCCATTTTTATTCAACATACCGCAGGGTGTATTCATTGTTCGAGAGCGTGAACTCCTCGATCAGACCCTTGGTGCAGATGATCTCGTTGTCGTTGTTGATGAGGATCATTTCAAACTGCTGCGGTTCCTTCCCGCCGTAAACGCGCCAGTAGTTGATCGCCTTGCTCTGGCCGAGGACAAACATGGCGGTCGACAGACAGTCGGCCAGGGTCCCGTCCTCACAGATGATGGTGGCGGATTTGAGCGTGTTGTTGATGGGGCGCCCTGTCTCGGGGTTGATAAGGTGGTGGTAGGTCTTGCCGTCCTGCGTGAAGTAGCGCTGATAGGTGCCGGAGGTGACGACAGCCGCCTGCCCGATCGAGAGCACGCCGACATAGCTCGAGGGGTTGCTCGGGTCCTGCACGGCGATGGCCCAGTTGGAACCGTCCGGCTTGAGACCGAGCGTCTGCACGTTCCCGCCCAGCGACACGATGCCGCTGGTGACGCCCGCGTTGCGCATGGCGCTGATCGCGTTGTCGGCCGCGCAGCCCTTGGCCACGGCGGCAAAGCTCAGCGCCGTGTAGGCCGGGAAGGTGACCGCATAGGAGCCGGAGCTCGGGAAGCTCGTCAGCACCATCTGATCGAAGCTCTTGCGGCTGAGGTCCACCCAGAGCTCCTCGTCCGTCGGGACATAGTAGCGGCCGCTGTCAAAGCCCCAGCGCTGGATCACCGGGTAGATGGTCAGATCGAGAGCGCCGTTGGACTGCTTGTAAACCGTATACGCGGTCGAGAGCATCTTGGCAACCTGGCCGGATACGGAGACGCTGCCCCCCGCCGCGTGGTTGATGGCGTAGGTGGTGCTGGTCTCGAGATCCGGGTCGAGCGCGTCGTGCATGGACTGGATGACGCTCTGCGCGGCATTGAGCCCGTTCTCCGCCTTCTTGCCGTAGGCGGTCAGCGTCATGACCGTGTCCATGGCAAAGACCATGCGCTGGCTCATCCGCGTCTCACCGCAGGCGGCGAGCGGCAGCATCAGGGCCAGACAGAGCACGGCGATCAGGATTCGTTTTGCGTTGCTCATGGGCTTGGATCCTCTTTTCCGGCGGTACAAAAAAAGAAAACTCGGCCTTTACATCAGGGGGGAAGTTTGCTATAATACGCCTTGCCTCCGCAGAGCAGAGGGCGCGCGGCGGCCTTTTCCGCCGACCAGTATAGCAGATTTTGCGCCCCTTGTAAATACGGACGGTACACGCGGCCGTAGCTCAGCTGGATAGAGTGCCAGACTCCGACTCTGGAGGTCGTGGGTTCGAATCCCGTCGGCCGTACCAAAAACTGCCTGCCCCAACGGGGCAGGCAGTTTTTGGTATAGTTGGAGGTTGGAAAACCCACGACCTCCAGGTGCGAAGCACGTTTGATCCGCCGGAGGCGTCACGCGCGAAGCGCGGGACAGGTCGTGGGTTCGAATCCCGTCGGCCGTACCACAATCCGGGCACCCCCTTGCGGGGTGCCCGGATTGTGGTATTGTTGGGGGTTGGTGAACCCACGAGCTCCAGGTGCGAAGCACGTCAGAAGAACTCAGCTTCACTCCGTTTCCGCGGTTTGCGTAGGAGCATCCCGACGCGCGGGCAGCGTGCGACGTTCAAGGCTTGCCGCGAAAACTGCGTATCCGCTGAGTCCTTCTTCCTTTCCAAATCGAATCTCTCACGGGGGAGCTCCGATTTGGTTGGCGGGGAAACGAATCATCCGCCGGAGGCGTCACGCGCGGAGCGCGGGACAGGTCGTGGGTTCGAATCCCGTCGGCCGCTACTGCTCTGTCAGGGTCTCGAGCAGGTGCCCCACATGACGCGTCTCAAAGAACATGTCTTTCTTCGCGAGCACGATGATCAAGGTGGCGGCCGTGACGACGAGGGTCTCCACGCACTTCGTCTCGGGCGTCATGGCGATCTTCTCCTGCATGAAGTTGACGAACAGGTGGAATATCATGCAAGCGAGGATGGAGCGGTCGCTGGCCAGATAGACCCATGTGATGATAAAGCCCAGAGGGATGCCGCTGACGAAGAAGTTGACCACGTACAGCGGGTTCACCATCAGGCCGGCCTGGTAAGTGCCCTTGATGAAGATCAGCGGCAGGTGCCACAGTGACCACAGCGCGCCGAAGATCATCGACTCCCAGAACCAGTTCATGTAGTTGCCGATGGAATCCTCGCAGTAGCCCTTCCAGCCCACCTCCTCGATGATGGACGCCAGCAAGATCGTCAAAAGCGCGCTGCCCACGCCGACGCCGGTGAACGAGAAGTCCTCGGTGAAGGCGAACTGGTCGAGGGACTGGCCGAACAGCAGCGACAGCAAGATCGAGCAGACCACGATCGCGGCGAACACCACAATCGCCAGGAAGACGTTGCCCCACTTCACCTTGTAGAAGCCGACTAACTTGTTCATCAAATCCTTTTTCAGCGCGTTCGATTTCGACAGCAGCACGAATAGCGTGGAGACCACGGCGGGCGCGATGAGGCCGAGGACCATCAGTGCCACGGCCACGTTTTCCG
>JAILNC010000015.1 GCA_024691985.1 Oscillospiraceae bacterium
TGGCAGGATGTATCAGCTCAACTACATCAGCTATTCTATAAGATTCATCCATAAACTTGTCATATATGGGGTTTGCTCTGTCACCCTGATTTTGGACATCACTTTGGTATGGCGGGTTTCCTATGATGAAATCAAACTTCATAGCCTTCGTTCCTTTCTCTCGCAGCGTTGTATAACGGATGCTCCGATCCCCGCGCCAGTCGAACAGGCGGCAGGGAATGTCGCGTTTTTCTATTTCTCCGAAGAGATTTGCCTGCTCCTCCACGGGCGGGAACAGGGAGAGCTGCTCGTCCGTGGGAGCCGGCGGGACGGGGACGCAGCCGTGGATCCCGTCCATCTGCCACAGGTTCCAGGCAATCACAGTGCACAGCTTTTCCAACCACGCTCTGTCCGCCTTCTGCCGCCAGCGGTGGAACAGATGCTCCTCCACGGTGCTGAGGATGTTGACCCGGGCGATCAGCAGATTGTCGCCCTGCAGCTCATAGCCGTAGATGGCCTGCACCGCCCGCAGCGCCCAGCGTTTCCATTCCTCTGCATCCTGCGCGTTTTCCGATACCGCTCGCAGTTTCCGGTCCAGCAGGCCGATCCGATCCTCCACCGGGATGGCCTCGCCGGTCTCCACGTCATAACGCGTTGCCAGAAACGGCGCCTCGCCGCAGGTGATCTCCAGCCGCCGTGCGTCCACATACAGCTTCCAATGCTTCTGCTTGGAGAAGTAGATTTTGCCATCGTCCGTATATTTGTAGATGCCGTCTTTGCGGCCGAACCACTGCTCATCCGCAAAGTCGTTCATTTTTTTCACGACCCACAACGGGGTGAAGACCTCGGCGTGCTGCCGGGTGCGCTCCGTGCGCTGCTCCATGGCCCGGCGGGCGCGGGTCTTGATGAGGTCAGAATTTTCGCCCGTGATCCTCTGCGGGCGGATCTCATTCCCCGGACTGTACCACTCGCCAAGCTGGGCATAGGCGTCGGTCGCCCACAAAATGTTGCCGCGGGTGGCCTTGTCGGCCAGCAGCCGATCCAGCAGGCCCATGGCGTGGAGCCGGAGAATATCGTCTTGGATGTTGATGACCAACGCGCCGCTCCTTTCCGAGCTGCTATGCATCAAGCAAAGCCTCCAGAAAACGAAAAAAGGGAGGCATTTGCCCGAAAAACGGAGCAAATGCCTCCCTTGCAGCGCCCTGTCAGCGCGTAAATGGGTATACCTGTGTCCCCAGACCTTACTTGTCAATTTACTAAGAATTTGGTATAGTAAAACAAATAATATAAGGGAAAATGCGTTATGTATCAAGGTTTCCGGGGCTTGGTGCCAAAGGTATACTTTTTTCCAAATCCTCGCGAATCCACTTCAAAAAGGTCTTGTGTGCCACGCATAGCCTGCTTGCGGCTTCCCTTGCAGAAATACTGCCGTGCTGCCATACTGATTTGACAGTTTCGTATTCCGGAGGCCGTTCCATAGGTTTCCGCCCGAATTGAACGCCGCGTTCCTTTGCTGCCGCAATGCCTTCTGCCTGCCTTTGACGGATAAGCTCCCGCTCGGTCTGCGCCACATAGCTCAACAGCTGCAGGACGATGTCCGCAATCAGCGTTCCGGTCAGATCCCGCCCCTGCCGGGTATCCAGCAGCGGCATGTCCAGGACGACAATCGCGGCCTGCTTCTCCTTTGTGATCAGCCGCCACTGCTCCAAGATTTCGTCATAATTGCGACCCAGCCGGTCGATACTCTTGATGATCAGAGTGTCGCCCGGCTTTATCTTTTTCAGCAGCCGCCGATAGCCGGGCCGGTCAAAGTCCTTGCCGGACTGCTTGTCCATGTAGATCCGTGCATCCTCCACACCGGCGTCCCGCATTGCGATCCGCTGCCGGTCTTCATTCTGATCGCGCGACGAAACCCGTATATAGCCATAGGTGTACATGTTTCGATCTCCTCCCATCTGTTTGAAACTATTATGCCCGATGGGAGAATCCTTGATGTCAGTATTCAGTTGTCAGAGAAATAGGGCTGTGTCAGCCTTGCTCATCCTTCACGATCTCGTCCCGCAGCTCCAGATGCTGCCGCTCCAGCGCCTTCCACTGCTGTTCCAGCTCTTTGAAGTCCTGATAGGCCTGTTTCATCTCGTCAGAATCATAGGGAACGCCCTGCTCCACCAGCTCTTTGAGCTTGGCCCGCGCCGCCTCCAGATCCACACCCATGCTGTACAGGCGCGCTGCCGAAGCTAGCAGAAGGTCTTTTCTGTAGTCCATACCTTCACCCCGTATCTATATCGGGCTATGTATAGCCTAAATAGTAGCATGCATAGCCTACTTTTGCAAGTCAGATTCTATATGCTTGCAAGAGAAAGGACGGCGATGATATGGATACGATTACGGCCATCAAGAACCGGATTCTGCGGCTTTGCGCGGAACGGAATATCTCCATCAATAAACTTGCGACAATGTGCGCCCTGCCGCCGTCATCCGTGAAAAACATCCTGTACGGCAGAAGCGTTGACCCCAAGATTCTGACTATAAAAAAGATCTGCGACGGGCTGGATATCACCCTCGCAGAATTCTTCTCCACCCCGGAGTTTGATGCCCTGGAGCAAGAGATAAAGTAAAAGATAGTTTCTTCCTAATCGAATATACTTGAGACAATAGATAGAGGGTGTTTTCATGGAAGAGTTTAATATGGATGAGTTTAATAATCTGAGCGCTGATGACCAGTGGTTGTTTCTAACCATGTTATTATTGTTGTCAGAAGCTGATAAAAAGACGGATGCTCAGATACAGCAGTTTGAGAATGACTTAATATACAAAAACAGGTTTTCTTCAAAGAGTGCAGTTGTCGATGAAATACATAGCCACAAGAAAGAATCAACCATAATCGTCCCAACCGGGAAAACTTATTATCGTGCTAGAGTATTCAAAGACTTCAGCATAGACAAGTTGGTAAAATACTATCTTCAGGAGCTTGGAAAAACAGATGAGCAGATAAAAGAAATATTGAAAACGTGGAATAAGACCCAAAAAGTAAACGCTCTCTCAAATGCTCAATTCTTCGCGAGCAATGATGGTCAACGGAAGTATAGCACCGAGCAAATAGCTATAAGAAATGCTCAGCTAAAGTGGCGGAAAAGCGTCAAGTATAAGGGGTATGGTGCCCGCGATTCAACAGCTCCTGAACCGGACCAAGTAAAAAATGGACGCGCAAATCCCGACCATATTCGATACTTATATGTTTGTGAAGATCAAGACACTCCGGTATATGAAGTTCGTCCGATTATCGGAGACAAAGTAAGCGTTGCGCGGTTTAGATTGGTTAAGGATGTCAAATTATACGACCTTACATTGCCAAAGCAATCGCTTGAGAATCAATCGTTTGAATCTGTCGAGCAGTATGCTTCGTCCAAATTGTTTGGAGCTATTGGCGCAATGTTTTCTAGACCATTCAATGGAGATCCTGCTAAATATATCGCTACACAATTTCTAGCCGAGGAAGTCAAAAACATGGGATTTGATGGCCTGCGATTTAACAGTTCTCTTAATACAGGCGGGATTAATGTCGTTTTATTTGATCCAGATGTTTGTAAAGCCGTTTCTTCAGAATTGGTAGAAATACACGGAATTCATATTGAAATGGATGCAGCTCAGATCTATAAAATTGGATCAAGCGATCAGAAAACCTAACAACTGAATCGGCGGGATACTGTATCAAGTACAGTATCCCGCCAGCCTTATTCATCTTGCAATAAATCTATTGAGTTTTTCAAATACGCCTCCACATCCCCGCACAGGACCAACTCCGCGTATTCCAGCGGGGCATCGTAGACCAAATAGTCCAGCGCGGAGCGATGCCGGATGGTTTTAGCGTACTCGTCCTCAACGGCGTCGCAGTCGATGGCCAGCACGGAGCCGTCGAAATACTTCAGTTCCATGCGGGCTGTATCGATGTTGAACTCACAAGATAACAATCTCTTCATGATGATTTCCTCTATATCGTTATTTTGGCTTGCGCTTACTGTATATACGGTTGGATTGGAAATCATCGATGATAAAGCAAAATCCGAACCCATCTCCGATTGAGAAGATGTGGTTCGGATTATCGTGCTTTGGTGGAGAGTGGCGGACTCGAACCGTCGACCTTCCGCGTGTGAGGCGGACGCTCTAACCAGCTGAGCTAACCCTCCAAAAGCTTTTATACTATAGCATATCCCTTTTCGGATTTCAAGAGGAACTTTTGCTTTTGCGCCGCTTTTTCCGAAGACGGCGGAAAAAAGCGCAAAATGGGTGTTGACAAGCGCCGCACATTCTGGTATATTTCTTTTGCTGTTCAAGCAAATGGCGGCATAGCTCAGTTGGCCAGAGCATTCGGTTCATACCCGAAGTGTCCCCGGTTCGAATCCAGGTGCCGCTACCAAAAGGCGCAGCGCGTTGCGCTGCGCCTTTCCCATGGCCCGTTGGTCAAGTGGTTAAGACACCGCCCTTTCACGGCGGTAACATGGGTTCGAGTCCCGTACGGGTCACCACCCAAAACAGACGCGAGAAGTTACCAAAACTTCTCGCGTCTGTGCTTTACTGTGTACTTTTTGGCATGTTTCCAATCACTTTTTCGTTGCGTTCTCTTCTCGCCGTTTACGCTCAAAATACGTCTGTGAGGCCGTTATAAACGCAATTTTACTAACGATTTTACTAACGAAACCAGCATGGGATTATGGCCCGTACAGGCTATCGGAACATACTCTGCAGGGCCTTGACCTCGGCTGCGGCCTCAATCTGCTGCTCGTGCAAGTAGTCGTAGACCGCCTGCATGGAGGCCGGCGGCTCGCCTTTTTCCTCTCGATATTCCGCAATGATTTTTGTGACGGCATTGTGGAGCATTTCGGCCATAGCAGGCATAAGATGGGGCGGGACATAAGAATTTTTGGACGGGTTGTTGACCATCTGCTGGGCTTCTTTCTGGAGCTTCCAGATCTTCTGCCTGGCCTCGCGGCGCTCGCGGTTCTCCTTGTTCCGTTTGATCAGGTCCTTGCGCTTCTGCCGCTCATCCTGGATGATCTCGCGCATGCGCTCATTCTTCTGCTCGCGGAGAGCACGCATCCTTGCAGCGTATTCAATTTTCGTCTCGACGACAGCGCGACGTCCCTGTTCTCTCTGAGCAGCCAGGTCTTTCCTGCTCTTACGCTTTTCGGCTTCGAGCTTTTCTCTCTCGGCCTGCAGCTTCTCCCTGGCCTCCTGCCTCAGGATGCCGCGCTTTGCCTTCTCCGCTTGGAGATTGCGCTCGGCGATCTCGGCTCTTGTGTAATACTGCCGGACCTGCTCGCTGATCGCGCCCTCAAAGATCTCCTCCGCCAGCTCGGTGACATAGTCGATGTCCAGGTTGGCAAGCTCCGAGGCTTTGTCGTAGTACGGATTGATGACCGCCTCATCAAGCGCCAGGTCGAACGTCTCCAGCATGTCCGCCATGGTGAGCTTGCTCTGGTCCCAGCCGTAGGCCGGTGCAAACTCTGTGTACAGCGAATCGATCGTGCGCAGGCCGCCCTTGTTTGCCTTCTGCAGGTCGTTCGTGAGGCGGATGCCGTACTTCAGGAATTTCTTCCTGACAGATTCCCAAGGCATCCCGAACTGGTTCGCTATGTCGTTGCGGTCCTGCTCGGCCACGTAGATGTAGCCCTTGAGATCCGCCTTGACGCGGTCCGCCGTGGTCTGCTTGTCGAAGCCTACGATCTGCATCTGGTCATCGACGCGCACCCAGGAGTTGTCAATGATCTCCTCGGCCACTTCCAGAGCGAGCTTGTACAGCGCGCCGGTGTCTTCCTGGCGCATGAATCCGTCGGCGATCCGCTGCACGCGCTCCTGGATGTCCTTAGTCTTGACGGTGGTGTACTCGTACTCCTTCAGGACCTGCCGGATAAACCGCTCGACGTCCTTGGGATTGGCCTTGACGATGCCCTTTTTGCCAGGCAGCTCGGTCTCGCTCTTCCAGTATTCCGCCTGCCGCTTTGCAGTGGCAAGAGCCTTCTCCAGCCTGCCACGCGCGCGCTCAGACTCTGCCAGCTTCTGCGCCAGATCACCTTCAGCCACGTCCTCACGGGAGAAGCGGATAGTCTGCCGGATGCCGAGCTTTTCGGATGTACGCTCGAAGGGCTCCTGCTTGCTGAACTTCTCGATGATCTCAGCACGGTTTGACTGGTTCAGCGGAATGACGTCTGTTACCGTTGCCCTGGAGGAGTTAAGCATGCCGTTGAACTCTTCCCCGCGCAGCAGCATGGAATCCATCCGCACCTTGCTGTTCTTGTTCTTGAAGTCGAACAACAGCACAGGCACGCGCTCTACCCCTGCCCGCTGCAGCGCCATCATCCGGTGACGGCCTTCATGGTCCAGAACGTCGCCGGTCTCGGTGTCGATCTTGAGCTGGATCGGCTGGCTACGTACAGCGTCCTTAAGCTTGTTGGCGTCCAGGGGCTCGGTCTCGCTCCTGATCCTGCCCATGTCGTAGATCGTGGTAAGGTGAAGGAAGTCCTCCGGCTTCATGTAGGTGATGTACGCCTGCGCATAGTTGGGATTGCTGGCTCCAAAGTGGCTGCTGTCCATCCATGTGTCCAGCGTCTCCTCGCTGACTACTGCACGCCGGTTGTACGGGATGTACTCGTCTACGTCCTCGCGGGAGAAGCGGATGTCCTGCTTGCTGCTGTCGAAGCGCTTAGAGATCGGAATGATCTTGCCGTCGTCGTCATAGGTAATGGGTTCCGCAGATTTGATTTGTGAGGAATCACGAACAACATAGGAAATACCGCGGTCTTGTACTTCTTCGCCGTATCCGCCGGTTCCGCCTTCGTCCAGAACTATGCTGTCATAATCGTAGCCCTTCTCTTCCAGGAACTCGATCAAGTCGTCGCCGTCTGTCCAGTCCGGAAGACCGCGTTCAGACAGTGGCGTACCGTTGCCCCATTTGCGGTAGAATTCTTGCATGAAGATCTTCCGCTCATTTGCATTCCTGGTATCGAATGATTTTCCGAGATTGATATAGACATCATACGTAATCGGATTCGTGGCAGTCTGTTTATACCCGTTGCTGCTCGCACCTTGATTCTGATAGATATCTGCATATTCTTTGTTTTCTGTGAAATACTGCCAGTCTCGAAAAACAGTAAAGGTGCCGTTGGGCGTGCCATGATAAGCATGCAGCACATAACCACCTGCTTTTGCTGCTGCTGCGACCATTTGCTTTGCTGATGCGAGTTTTCCTGTCTCGACATATTTCCGGTATTTTGCATCGTTTTTGTTGTTTGTATACCGGATTGTTTCGGCAATTGCCTTGTATTTGCCAGTCTTCTGATCCGTGCTCAGCATACCATCCGGGAGATATTCCAGGAGGTTTTCATCCTTGACAAAGCGTACGATATTTGCTAAACTGATGGTGACTGAGGGAGAGGTTGTCCGCGCCGGATTTGTTCCGGGTGGCACCTTTACGATCTCGGTCTTTTTTATTTTCTCTGAGCTTACGACCACGTATAGACGATTACCCGCCGTCTTGCTTTCCCGTACACCAAAAAGAACCGGAGCATAGTAATCGCTTTCGATATATCCGCCAAGCAGCTCGTGCATTGCTATGGTGTCAGCGTCATAAAAATACCGGTTGTCGTGACTTTCAATTCCGACTGCCCCGTTTACGGCGCTGGAAAGCAACGGCAAGACTTTTGCCAGATCTTCTGCCCTCAGGATGTTCTTGTTCGCGCTCTCAAGGATTGTGCCTGTAGAGTAAACTACCTCAATTTCAAAATCTTTATTGTACTGTATTTCAGGGATATCAAACTGGTCTGCAATTCTAAGAAGCGCGTCCTTGATCAGCTTTGCTTTGCCGCTTTGCAAATCCCCCCCTTCTGTAGATATTGCAGCGTCCGCCTGACCTTCATAAATCGGCACGTTAATGCTTTTTTTGTTTAGGATGCTTGCCCTGGCTGCATCGTCTATGCCTGGATAAACTTTGTCCTCCCGGCTCAGCTCCTGGCGCGCCTGCTGCATGCG
The DNA here is from genome assembly GCA_024691985.1 of Oscillospiraceae bacterium. GTDB lineage: Bacteria > Bacillota > Clostridia > Oscillospirales > Oscillospiraceae > Limivicinus. The sequence goes on from JAILNC010000015.1 coordinate 8,005, forward strand.
CTTGTCATCGACAGAGTAGAACTCGTCCGTGACGTAGCCCTGCTCGCTGTTGAGCGCGCCGGTGAGGGCATTGTTCCAGAGCGTCTGCATATCGCCGATATGTTCGAGGAGAGCCTTGGATTCTGCCGTCCTCGCAGGCGCCACACCGATGGCCTTCTTAATATCGGCCAGGAACTTGTTGACGAACTTGGCGACCTTGCCAGCGATCCCGGTGTCCATCTTGAAGAGCTCGTCGATCATGCTGCCGTCCTGGAGCATCATCTCGCAGCCGTCCGCCACGATCTCGCTGATGGCCCCATTCTTGGACAGCCCTTTCTGACGGGCCTGGCTGTCGGCGGAGCAGTTGGCCAAAATATTGCAGCGACAATGAACGGCGTTTTATCGGGAATGAATCAGCCGATCCAAAAAGGCACTGTTCCGCCTCCGATACCAACCATAGCGTACCATGTAGCTGTTAACGGCCAGGCGACTGGCCCGTTCGATCTTGCCATTCTGTCACAGATGGCATCAGCCGGGCAATTGTTTGCGGATAGCCTTGTCTGGAAAGCTGGAATGGCCCAATGGGAAAAGGCCGGGAGCATCGATGAATTGAAAGTCCTCTTTGCTGCTGTTCCTCCAATCCATCCTGAAACCTAAAGCAGTACTTCAAATGGGCACAGCCGATTGGCTGTGCCCATTTGAAGTTTGGCAATTGATTCAGATGCTACTATATAGGGATTCAACAAATTCTGCAACCGCGGGTCGGATATTACTCAAAAGGTTCCCAAATTTGCTTCTTGACCGCAGGCCTCTTTGCCCGCTTGACTTGCGTGAATTGTTCGGTAAAATAGAAGCAAAGACACACAGCCAAAAGGGGGCTTTGCCCATGCGCTTCATCCATCTGGCGGACCTGCACTTCGGCAAGTCGATCCACGGCGTTTCCCTGCTGGAGAATGGGGATCAGGACTTCTGGGTCGAGCGCTTTCTGGAGCTGGCAGAGGAGCGGCGGCCGGACGCGGTCGTCATCGCCGGCGACGTATACGACCGCAGCGCGCCGTCCGGCGACGCGGTGCAGCTTCTGAGCCGTATGCTGACGCGGCTGTCTGCGCTGCACATCCCGGTCATGATGACGGCCGGGAACCACGACTCCGTGCAGCGCCTCTCCTTTGCCGACGCGATGCTTGCCCGGGAGGGCCTGCACATCTCCGCTCCCCTGTTCGACACGGACCGCCTTGTCCGCGTCACGCTGCAGGACGCTTTCGGCCCGGTCACGTTCTGGCTCATGCCCTACGTCTATCCCGCGCTGATCGCCCGCGCGCTCGGGGACGACAGCCTGCGCGAGTACGATGCCGCCGTGCGCGCGCTGCTCGAAAGGCAGGACGTCGACTTCACGCAGCGCAACGTGCTGATCGCGCATCAGAACGTCACCGCGAACGGCGTGGAGGCCGGGCGCGGCGGCTCGGAGTCCACGGTCGGCGGCGTCGGCCAGATCGACTATACGGTCTTTGACGGCTTCGACTATGCGGCGCTCGGGCACATCCACGCGGCCTGCCCGGTCGGGCGGGAGAGCGTGCGCTACGCGGGCTCGCCCCTGTGCTATCACTTCAACGAGACCCGGCAGCCCGCCAAGGGCCCCGTCTGGGTGGAGCTGGGGGCGAAGGGCGAAGCCCCGCAGACAGAGACCCTGCACATCCCGCCCCTGCATCCGATGCGGGAGCTCTGCGGCGCTTACGAGGAACTGCGCGATCAAGAGCTGCAAAACCCTCGCGGCGGCGAATACCTGCGTCTGGTGCTGACCGACCGTCGGCTCAGCCCGGAGATCTCGGCTTTTTTCGACGAGCTGTTCCGCTCGAGGGGCAGCATCCTCATGGACCGCTGCTCTACGTTCGATCCCTTCCGGGGCGACGCCGGCGCGCCATCCGTCCGCGCGGTGGAGCAGAAGAGCATCCGCAAGCTCTTCCGGGACTTCTACGCCGAGCGCAGCGGCGGCGACTCCCCCGATGAGGAGGAGCTCGCGCTGCTTGCCTGCGCCGAGGAGCTGACGCAGCGCGCACAGGTGCACGGCGCCCCGACGGCGGCGGACGTCGACAGGCTGCTCGCTTTTCTGATGCGGCAGGAGGTGCGCCAATGAGACCTCTCCATCTGGAAATGACGGCCTTCGGCTCCTATGCGGGTCCTGCCGTCCTGCCCTTTGCCGAGCTGCGGCACGGGCTGTATCTCGTCACGGGCGACACCGGCGCCGGAAAGACGACGATCTTCGACGCCATCATGTTCGCCCTCTTCGGCGTGGCCAGCGGCAGCGAGCGCAGGGGTGACATGCTCCACTGCGACTATGTGCCGAAGTCGACGGACACGGTCGTCAAACTGCGCTTTTCCCAGAACGGCAAGGAATACACCGTGGAGCGGCGCATCCATTTCAGCAAAAAGCGCGGCGCGCAGGAGCAGTACGGCGACGGCGCCGTCAGCGCCCTGCTCATTGAGCCGGACCGTGCGCCGATCGAAGGCGCCGGCAAAGTCACAGCGCGCTGTGAAGAGCTCCTCGGTTTGAACGCGGAGCAGTTTCGCCGCATCATCATGCTCGCGCAGGGGGAATTCAAGAAGTTTTTGAAGGCGGACAGCGACGAGAAAAACGAGATCCTCGGCAAGCTGTTCGACAATTCGGCCTATCTCTACTATCAGAATCTGCTGCTCGCGGCGCGGGATGAGCTGAAGCGTCGTCGCAGCGCGGGGACAGAAGAACTGCGCAGCCTGATGGTGATCTCGTTTCAGCCTCCCCAGGAGCTCGACGATGCGTCGCGTGAGGGCTTTCTGCCCGCTCATCCGGAGCTGATCGACAATCTGCGGCAGCTCGTCCGGGAAGAGACCGAGCGCCTTGAAAAAACCGGCGCCGAGCGGGACGCCGCGCTGAAAACGCTGAACGAAGCGAGTAAGCGGCAGGGCGAGGCGGCGAGCATGAACGCCCTGATCGAGGAGCTTGCCGCCGAGCGGGCGCGTCTTGCCGCGCTGGAAGCGCGCGACGGCGAGATGCGGCAAAGGCAGGCGGCGCTCGACCGCGCGGACGCGGCGCTGCACAAAGCCCTGCCCGCCATCCGCAGCGCCGCGCAGGCGGAAACAGAACTGGCTCTCAACATGGCTGAGATCGAAGATCTGAAAAACGATCTTGTCGAGATCAGCCAAAGGGTGACGGAGGCGGAAGCCGCAGTCTCGGCAGACGAGGCCGCCGCGCAGGAGCAGCGCGAGCTGGAAAGCCGGATCCACGCGATCAACGAACAGCTCCCCCGCTATGCGGCGCTGACCCGGAAGCGGAGCGAGAAGGAGCAGGCGGAGAAGAAGCTGCGTGAAGCGTCGTCACAGCGCGCCGCAAAGGAGGAGGAGTTCCGGGCATCGGAGACAGAGCTGCTTGCGCTGCGGGAGACGCTGGATGCGCTCGAAGGCGCGGACGCCGCGCTCGCCGCCTGTCAGGCGGCGTCGCAGCGGGCCGGGGAGCGCGTGGAGGCCCTGTCCGGAGAGACGGGGCTCAGCCGGGAGATCGCGGCGATCCGGGAACTGGAAGTCCAACTGGAAGCGGAGAAGGAGGCCCTGATCCGGCTGACGGACGAGGCCGGGAAAGCGTCCGCGGACGCCGATGCGCTGTATCAGAAGTTTATCGCCGCCCAGGCCGCCGTGCTCGCGAACGATCTGCGCCGGGCGCTGGCGGAGGATGGGGAGGCTGCCTGCCCGGTGTGCGGAACGCATCTTCACCGGGGACAGCTTGCCCGTCTGGCGCAGCTTCCGGAGGAGACCCCCAGCAAGGACGAGGTGGACGAGGCGCGCAGACTGGCGGCGGACGCGGAGCGCGCGCGCGGCGGGCAGGCCGCTTCCGTACAGGCGGCCGGCGCGGCCATCTCCGCCAGACGTCAGGCGGCGGTTGAACGCGCCGCCGGACTCCTGCCGGGCTGCGATTCGTGGGAGGCGCTGATCGCGCCCGGGGTTTTGGAGACGGCCGTCGAGGACGCGCGGCAGAACGCCGCAGCCTGCCGGAACGCCCTTTCCGCCGCGCAGGAGCAGCGGGACAGGCGCGACGGGATCAAAAAGGCGCTGCCGGAGAAAGAGCAGGCGCAGAAGACCGCGCAGAGAGAAATCGAAGCCCTAAGGGGCGCCGAGCAGACGCAGCGGGGACTCCTGCAGGCGGCGGAGGCTGCCGTCAACGTGCTGGAAGGGCAGATCGACGAGCCCGACGAGGCCCTGGCAAGCGAGAAAAAAGCGCGCCTCGAAGCGCGCGTGGAGCAGATCATCCGGCAGATCCAACAGCATCGGACCGAACTGGCGGAAACGAAAAGCGGCCGGGATACGATTCTCGGCAGTCTGGCGGAAAAGGAAAACGCCGCGCTCAGGCTTACGGCGGCGCGCAGCGAAGCTTTCGACAAGCGGGACCGCGCCCTGGAGGAGACAGGCTTTGAAGATGCGGACGCCGCGCTTTCGGTTCTGGCTCCCCTTCATGATCAGGATCCCGAGGTCTGGATCCGGGCAGAGAGGCAAGCCCTGTCCGCGCATGAGATCGGCAAAGCCGGATCGCGCGAGTTGATCAGGACCCGACAGGAGCAGACCGAGGGGCGGCAGCTTGCGGATCTGTCCGAGCTGGAGCGGCAAAAAGAGCAGCTCAGCGAGGCGTACAGGCTCGCCAACGAGGCCTTTTCCCGGCAGGACAGCCTGCTGAAAAACCACAGCTCGGTGCTGGATCGGGCGGCGGAGATCAAGCAGCAGCTTGCCGACAGCGACGCCGCCTGGAAGAGGCTGGACGGTCTGGCCTCTCTGGCGGGCGGCGTCAACAGCGAGAGCGGCAGGCTCAGCTTTGACCGCTACGTCATGGGCGCCATGTTCCGCGAGATCCTCGAGATGGCCAACCGGCGCATGGAGCTGATGAGCGGCGGGCGCTACGTCCTGCTGCACAAGGCGGGCGCGGACCGGCGCAACGCCAGGGCCGGGCTCGAGATCGAGGTGCTGGACAACAACACCGGCGTACAGCGCAGCTCCGGCTCGCTCTCGGGCGGCGAGACCTTCTTCACGTCGCTGGCGCTGGCGCTCGGCCTGTCGGACGTGGTGCAGAACCACGCGGGCGGCAGACAGATGGACGCCCTGTTCATTGACGAGGGCTTCGGCACGCTCAGCGACGACGTACTGGACAAGGCGCTGGACGTGCTCAGTCAGCTCACGGAGGGCAATCGGCTGGTGGGCATCATCTCCCACGTCGACAAGCTGGACGAGAGCATCCCGCAGAAGATCCGTGTCACCCACGGCGAGCGCGGCAGCACCCTCGCGCTGGAGCTGGCCTAGGGGCGGAACATTCCGTCCCCGGATGCGTCAAAAAACCGGGCATGATCCGCTGTTGCATCCCGGGTATCCCCCATGTATAATATCGCTGTGCAGACACAGACGGCCGGTCTCGGGCCGCTGTTCGTTCCTGCGGAAAGGAGCTTCCCATGAAAAAGCTGACAACTGCGCTGTGCCTCCTGCTTGTGTTCGCGATGGTCCTCTCCCCTGTCTGCTATGCGGCCGGCGAAAACACCGACACGCTGGTCGACTGGGACATCCGCGTCACCGTCCCGGACGGCGTGACCGCGGTGCTGGAGGGCAATGAGTATTACATCTACGCCGAGGAAGCGGACTATATCCCCTATGTGATGCTCACGACGTATGACTACGACTCTTCCGCGGAGGACTTCGTCCCCGTCTTCACCAAATACATGAAGCGGACATACAAGGATCTCAAGGTGAACTCCAAGGCCAAAGGCGTCAGCTACGGGGACAAGAGCGGCTGGGAGATCGAGTACGGCTATACGGTCAGCGGCTATGCCATCCGGGATCGCCGCGTCGTCATCAAGCGCGGCGACACGATCTATCTGTTCACCTCCAAGGAGGTGCCGGAGCTCGACAAGACGGTTGGGACCATGCTGGAGGACGTCGTCAGAAACTGCGTCTTCCTCTCCGACAGGCCGGAGATCAAGACGGATGACGGGTTTGCCCCCGGCTATCTCTACTGTCTGGAGAACGGGATGCCGAAATACTGGCTGGACTTCACGGGCGCCCACGCGAACGACTATGTCCTCCACTGCTATTTCCGCTCCAGCGATCCGACCTTCTATGAGAGTCTGTACATTCTGGATACGGACACGGCGGACTTCGGCGAAGGCGAAGACGACTCGGCCACGATCCACAAGGTCTTCGATTCGCACGGCCTCGACCACTCCGACTGGTTCAAGAAGCTTGTGCTGCGCTATGAAAACGGCGAGGTCGTCATGGACGTCAAGCGCAACGACAAGACGCTCGCCGGCGGCGGCGAGGACAATCTTCTCACCGGCAAGTACACGATGGAGCCCGTGGGCGTGAAGGCCCTTTACGAGTATTACGAGGAAGACATGCTCAAGTACTGGCTGGATACGGACGGCGACGACGGCGATATCGAGCTGCACGCCATGTTCCGCTCCGGCGAGCCTTCGTTCCATGAGGAGGTCTTCACCATCGACATGGATACCGCTGTGACCGACGGCGGCACCATCACTGTCGGCAAGATATACAACGAGAAGGGGAAGGACGTTTCGAAGTGGTTCAAGTCCGTCACCCTGACCGATGTGGAGGGCGGCTTCGTCATGGAGGTCGAGCGCGACGAGAAGACGCTTGCGGGCGGTCCGGACGACAACATCCTCAGCGGCACCTACAAGTTTGAAGCGCACACCATCCTCCGCCCCCTGCACGAGGGTCCCTACACCCCGGCGGAGCTGTGCCGCTGGGCGCAGATATACTACTTCGTGAACAACGGCTTCTACCCGCCCGAGGCGGATTTTGAGAAGAACGACGACGGCAGCTATTCCATCCACCTCTACGAGATCGTGAATTCCGGCGGCTCCACCCACACCGCGACCTCCGCCTGGTATACGGTGGACGAATACGGCGTCGGCGTTGACGACATCTTCGGCGACGCGGTGATCCTCGCCGCCTGAACCGGCCCGCACATATGACAGCGCCGCCCTTTTGGGCGGCGCTGTTTCGTTATATATGGCGATTCATTCTCACTCCGGGACGACGATCTGGCGGATCGTGAAGTCCCGGCCGGTCAGGACCGTCTTGTCAAAGCTGCCGCAGCTCGGGCAGTAGCCTCTGCACTGTACGACGTTGAAGATCTCGTCGCAGTTGTCGCACTCGGCCATGCCGGGGACCGTGCAGATCGTGAGCTTCGCGTGCTCGAGGATGCTGCCCTTCGCGACGGCGGGATAGAGCTCCTCCACATACTCCGGGATCACGAGCGACAGCTCCCCGCAGTCGACCACCACCTCGCGGATGTCATCGACGTTGTTTTCCGCTGCGAAATCCGTGACCGTACGCACGAGCTGGCGGACGATCCCGATCTCATGCATCGTGCGCACCGAACTTTCCGATGTGCTTCTTCACGATGTTGATGCCGATGCCGGGCACGTTCTTCGCCACGCGGCCGAGCGTACGGAAGTACTCCTGGTTGTCAGCGTCGTGGATCTTCTCCAGGTGGATGGCGTCGAACTTGCACTTGGTCGTGCAGACACCGCAGCCGACGCACATGAAGGAATCCACGACCGCCGTGCCGCAGCCGAGGCAGCGGGCGCACTCGGTCTTCATCTGCTCCTCGGTGAAGGTGCCGCGCAGGTCGTTGAAGCTCGTCTTCGCTGCCGCGGCGTCCGCGCCGGCGGGGCGCTGCCGCGGAGCGGCGTCGAAGCCCCCGAGCCCGATCTGGACGGTGGCGCGGTCGAAGGGCTTATAGTCGCGCCGGTCGCGGCCGAGATCGAGGGTCTGGCCGGGATGCACGAAGCGGTGGATGGAGACGGCGGCCTCCTTGCCGGCGGCGATGGCGTCGATGACGAACTTCGGCCCGGTGACCACGTCGCCGCCCGCGAAGACGTCGGGCACGGAGGTCTGGCAGGTCAGCGCGTCGGCGGTGACGGTGCCGTTCTTGCCGCAGACAAAGTCCATGCCGCACAGATCGACCTTCTGGCCGGTGGCCGAGAGGACGGCGTCGGCGGCCACGGTCTCGAACTCGCCGGTTCCGCGGACGCTGCGGCGGCCCTTCGCGTCGGGCTCGCCCAGCTCCATCTTCTCAAAGCGCAGGCTCTGCGCCCGGCCTTCGCCGACGATCTCCGCCGGGGCCATCAGGAAGCGAAACTCCACGCCCTCCTCCTTCGCCTCCGCGATCTCGTCCCTGTCGGCGGGCATCTCGGCCTCGCTGCGGCGGTAGTAGACCGTCACGTGCGAGCCCAGGCGCACGGCCGCGCGGGCCACGTCGAGCGCGACGTTGCCGCCGCCGATGACGGCGGTCTCGGACCCGAGCGCGATCTCTTCGCCCTGGTTGATGCGGCGCAGGAAGTCGATGCCGGCGCTCACGCCCTCGAGCTCCTCGCCGGGGATACCCAGCTTCGCGCCCTTCGACGCACCGACGGCGAGGTAGAAGGCCTTGTAGCCCTCCAGCCGCAGGACGTCGAGCGTGACGTCGCGCCCGACCTCCACCCCGGTGCGGAACTCCACGCCCAGCTCGTGCAGCACGTCGATCTCGGCGTTGATGACGCTCTTCTCCAGCCGGAACGCGGGGATGCCCAGCGTCAGCATGCCGCCGAGCGCCTTTTCCTTTTCAAAGACCGTGACGGGGTAGCCCTTGACAGCGAGATAGTACGCGCAGCTCAGGCCCGCGGGGCCGCCGCCGATGACGGCGATCTTTTCCGGATAGGGCTTGCCGATCTGGTTGACCATCTTCGGCACATAGCGCGTCTCGGCGGAGAGCTCACGCTCGGCGATGAACTTCTTGATCTCGTCGATGGCGACCGGGGCGTCCATCGCGCCGCGGGTGCAGGCAGCCTCGCACTGCTTGTTGCAGATGCGGCCGCAGACCGCCGGGAAGGGGATCTCCTTCTTGATCAGCTCCAGGGCCTCCGCGTAGCGCCCCTCGGAGGCGAGCTTGATGTAGCCCTGCACCGGCACGTGCGCGGGGCAGGCCGCCTTGCAGGGGGCCGTGCCCTCGGGCATGACGTCGGTGCGGTTGACGCGGAAATCGGGATTGTAGCGCTTGCTGGTCCAGAGGGTGTTGCGTGCGGTCTCCGCCGGGCGCTCCTCGTTGGCCGGGCGGTCGCAGAGCTTCTGGCCGAGCTTGACGGCGTTGAGCTGGCAGTTCTCCACGCACTGGCCGCAGGCTGTGCACTTGTCCTTGTCCACGCGCGCGATGTAATTGGTGCGGATGGCGTCCGGCGTGCGGAAGAGCTCGGCGATGCGCAGCGCGAAGCAGGAGCAGCCGCAGCAGTTGCAGATGGCGGTGGTGTCCTCGTAGCCGGGGGTGACGTTCAGCTCGTGCACGAGGCCGTTGTCCTCGGCCCGCTGCAGGATCTCGTAGGCCTCCTCCTTCGTGATGCGGCGGTGCGCGCCGGTCTCGGAGTAGTTGACGGCGTTGTCGTTGAGGTACATGCACATGTCCTCTTCGAGATGGCCGCAGCCCTCGCCCATGAGCCTGCGCGCGCGGCGGCAGGAGCAGGGGCCGACCGAGATGGCCCAGGCGTCCTCGATGAGCTTGTGCACCTCGTCGTAGCTGGCCCGGCGGCTGTTGTTCTCGATGGCGCTCTGCACCGGGATGACGCGCATCAGGTTCATGCCCACGTCCATGAAGGGCGCCAGCATCGACACGCGCTCGCGCGTGTAGCGCTCAAAGCACTCGCCCAGCACGGGGTATTTGTCGCACTGCTCCCGGTTGGAGAGGATGCCCTCCATGATGCCGGGCACCCAGATCGGGTAGTACCAGCAGGTCTTCCCGTCCACCGTGCGGGTGCGGATCACGCCCGCCACCTTCAGCTTATTGAGCTGCTCGAGCGTGAAGTCCAGATCCTTCTTCGCGCGTCTGGCGATATCCTCCGCCGTGCGGTTGGCCTCCATGCGCATGTGCATCATGACCTGACACATGTCGTCGTCGACGATGGGCTCGAGGATCTTGTACTCGGGGTCGTTGTAGGTGACGCCCGTATAGGTCAGCCCCTCCAGGCTGATCTTGGTCGCCAGCTTGAGTATATTCGGTCTGTGTGCCATGATCTCTCCTCCTTGTATCTTGTTTCCGGTCGGATCGTATACCTCTCTATTGTGGTATTTTATCATTTGCACGGCGCTATTTCAAGAAAACCGCATCCTCCAAAACGCCGAAAACAGACCCTGTTTTTTGGTAGGTTTTCCGGGTCATACGCAGAAAAAGCCCGCGGCAGAATGCCGCGGGCTGAATGGCAAATCCCAGAATGTGTCATCTTGAGCGGAGGCGAAGCCGGAGTCGAAAGATCTAAAATCATGGAAAGCCTTACTCCGAAGATCTCTCCGCTCGCTTCTCTCGGCCGAAATGACACGTAAAGTGTCAGATGATACTGGATGCTACATCCCCAGCAGATACAGCAGGCCGCTGACGCCGATGGCGATATAGACGAGCTTTGTCAGCTTCGGCTTGTCGATCCTGTCCACGAGCTTCCCCGCGATCCAGAAGCCGATCAGCACGCCGATCAGACCGGGGATCAGATACGGCACATGCTCCGCCGTCAGCAGGCCGCCGGTGATACGCATGTACAGCGTCGGCACGGCGTTGAGCACCATCATCAGCTGCGTGTCCGCCAGAAACTCCCCCGTGCTGTCCGTATGCGCGAGGAAGTACAGCACCAGCATCGGCCCGCCCACGGCGAACAGGCCGCTGCCCACGCCGGAGATGATGAAGGCCAGCGCGCACAAGAGCGGGGTCCAGCGCGTCGGCTGCTTTCCGGCCAGCGTGAAGTGGTAGACGCACAGCAGCAGGAGAAAGCCCCCGAACACGCGCTTGAGAAGCGCGCCGTCCAGCTTTGTTGAGACGCGGATGATGAGCATGGCGCTGACGGTATAGACCAGAAACGGGACTATGATCTTCTTGACCGTCAGGTGCTTCCGGTAGCGCAGCGTCGTCGGGAGCGTGATGCCGAAGTTGATGATGGAGGTGACAGCCGCCGCCTGGGGCACCGACAGATAACTCGAAAAGCCCAGCATGGCGAGGATGCCGCAGCCGAAGCCGCAGGTCCCCTGCACCACGCCGCCCGCGGCGGAGGAGAGCATGAGGATCAGAGAGCGTATGAGCATATGCGCCTTCCTTTCGACAAAAGCGGCCGGGTCTTTCGTGTTTCTGCGAAATAAGCATAGCACGGGCACCGCCCGGAGGGCAAGCGTTTTTTCAAAAAGCGAGACCCCGGGGAACGCTTGTTCCTCGAGGTCTCAGGGAGGAATGATGATGGTGTGTCGAAATCAGGCAAAGAGCTTGAGGATGCCGGGGATAATGGTCTTCTGGAAGGCGGAGACCGTCATGATCAGCACGAAGATGTAGCTGATGGTCATGCAGATGCGCAGCGCCGTGGGGGCCTTGTAGCCCTCGTTGACGTCCTTGCGCCAGATCAGCAGCAGGACGAAGAGGCCGCCGACCGGGGTCGCGATGGAGGTCGCGATGTTGGCGATGAGGATCAGCTGCGTGGGGGAGCCGTTGAAGCTGTAGCAGATGGCCATGGCGAAGGCCAGGCAGGCAAGGCAGCCGTAGCGGATGAACTTGCTCTCGAGACCGAACTCCTTCTCGATGCCGGCGCCCAGCAGCACCATGCCGCGCTGGGTGTTGGCGAGCAGGGAGGAGAAGCCCGCGCCCACGAGGGCGAAGCCCATGATGTACTTGGCGACGGGGCCCATGATGGGCTCGAGCATCTGGGCGAGCTGGGCGGGAGCCTTGATCGAAGCGCCCTGCGGGTGCAGGACGATGGCGCCGACGAGGATGATGGCGCCGGAGATGAGCACCACGCTCAGGATGTGGACCAGAGAGTCGGTGAGCATAACGCCGTTGAAGAGGTCTTCCTTCTTCCACTTCTTCTCCTTGCCGAGGTAGGTGTTGTAGATGCCGGTGGTGATGGCCGCGTTGGTGGAGATGAAGGCCAGGGCGGTGCCGAGGCTGCCCTCGGGGATCTTGAAGCCGAACAGGCCGCCGGCAAACTCCTTGCCGTCGGGGCCGCCGACGCCGAAGAGGGTGATGTAGAAGGCCGCGATCATGATGATGATGCAGGCGGTGATGAGCTTCTCGACCTTGGAGTAGACGTTCTTGGCGAAGTAGGTGTAGACGACGACGGCGATCAGGATCAGCGAGCCGATCTTCCAGTTGATGCCGAAGATCAGGTTCATGCCGGCGCCGGAGCCGGAGATGTTACCCATCGTGAAGAACAGGCAGGCCAGGAAGAGCGCGACGCCGACGGTAACCGCGCCGCCCTTGCCGTAGTACTTGCGGATGGCGTGGATGGTGGGCATGCCGGTGGTGATCGCCAGCCAGTTGGTGGTCATGACAAAGGTGATGCCCATGAAGATGATCGGGAAGATCAGCCAGATCAGGGCGTAGCCGTAGTTGGCGCCCAGCATGGCGGCGGTGGTGACGGCGCCGGGGCCGATGACGATGCCGGTGGCGATCAGGCCGGGGCCGATGCGCTTGAGCAGATCCTTGAGCGGCAGGGTCTTGATATCCTCGCCGAACAGGGCGGTTTTCTTTTCATCCATAAAGCAGATTGTCTCCTTTAATCCGTTTCTCTTAACAAAAAGCCCTCCCTGCAGGGCTATTCGCTTAACAGGGAGGGTAGATTCGCTTCTGTCAGATTACTTGTACTGCTCCAGGTCGACCGCGGGCAGCTTGCTGCGCTCGAGACCGAGGGCGATCCAGTCCTTCTCCTCCTGGTTGAGGGGCAGGACGGGACGGCGCATGAGGCCGGACTTGAAGATGCCGCGCTGCACGAGGGCTTCCTTCAGGCGGGCATGGGCCTCGCCGGAGGGCTGGCCGCCGCCGTAGATGGCCTGGGAGATGTGGTAGATGCGGTTGGACCAATCCTGAGCCTCCTTGAGGGTGTGCTCGGAGGGATTGCGGAAGACTTCCCACGCACCGCAGATCAGCTCGGGCACGCAGCCGGCGAAGCCGATCAGAGCGCCGTCCATGCCGGGGAACCAGGTCACGCACAGGGTCTCGTCATGGCAGGTGATGAGGGAGATGTCCGGGCACTCCTGACGGAGCAGGCGGACGTCGTGCTCGTAGATG
>JAILNC010000019.1 GCA_024691985.1 Oscillospiraceae bacterium
TGGTGCCGCGCCTTCGGCGCGGAGTGATCCGCTTCGCTCAAACGCGAAAGGGGACTCCCCGTCCCCTCTCGCGCTCTCCTCTTACAGACCTGGAAATCGGGAGTCTCACGGGGGACTCCCGATTTGGTTATGGATGCGGGTTCGGATTTGGATTGCTCCGGTGCACCACGGAAATGTATACATTTCACTGTGCAAGAGATGTGCGCAGGAAGGGAAAAAGCCCGCCTTATTGGCGAGCTTTTTTCATGTGCTTTTTGCTTATTCCTGTTTTTTCCCGAACAACGCGCCTATGATACCGTTTAACACATCCTTGCCTGTCTCGCTGTTTGTACCGAAACTGTCTCTGAAAAGATAATCCATGGCATCATAGAAGGCCGAAAGCGTTTCATTCGCAAATTCCGCTTTACAGGCTTGCTCGCTTTTGTTCTTGCTCTTGCCCGTTTTTTTGGATTCCTTATATCTGTCAAACAGATACTTATGCCAGTCGGACCCGAGAAGCTTATCGCTGTATGTATGATCGAATTCTCTGAGTCCCATGCAAATATCCAGCGGAATGTCCAGGTAATAATACTTTGTCAGGCTTTTGGTTTCTTCATGATATTTGCGCAGCTCGGCGATCTTGTCGTCATTCAGCGCATCTATGTCGGCAAAATATTTCTCATACAGCTGCGAATATCTGGTAAAGACGGCGCGAAGGATCGTTGCCAATTCTTCCTTCTTCGCAGTCTCTTCGTGAAGGATCTTCTCAATTCTTTCCCTGCTTAATTCCATCATTGTCCACTGTCAACTCCTTCCTTATTTCTGTTGTTCCGATCCGGGATCCGCAGGTGCGTCCTGACGCGGCATATACAAAGCAGACGCTGCTTTCTCAGGAACATATTACCACATATCGGCATTTTGCGCAATCACCATGCGGTCAACGCCGCCTCGCGATACCCGGTTTGGACCTGTCGGCGTGAAGCATGCAAAAGGCCTGATCGGATCGGGGTAATCGCTTGACAACAGAAATCTCGATCAGTATCATAAAGTATATGAAACAACAGACGCACCGGTTCAGCTGCTTGAGTGTGAAGCATAGAAACGCCCTCATTCCTGCGAGGAGGCAAACATGATCTATACGAGTCACTATATATCCCCCCTGGGGGAGCTCCTGCTCGCGGGCGATGACGAAGGCGTCACGGGCCTCTGGTTTGCGCAGGGCGGCAGATATGTCGGCCTTGGGCTGAGCCGGAGCGCCGTCCCCTGCGAGACCGAGGATATCGAGCAGGCAAAAAGCTGGCTGGATCTCTATTTCGCGGGCCGCGATCCCGGCCCCCTGCCGAGGCTGCATCTGACCGGTTCGGCTTTCCGCAGGCGCGTCGGCGAGATCCTGTGTGAGATCCCGTACGGCGAGACGCTCACCTACGGGCAGATCGCCGCGCGGATCGCGAAGGAGCGGGGCCTGGACAGGATGTCCGCGCAGGCGGTCGGCGGCGCGGTCGGCCGCAACCCGATCTGCATCCTCGTGCCGTGTCACAGGGTGGTCGGCGCAGACGGGAGCCTGACCGGCTACGGCGGCGGCATCCTGCGCAAGAAGGCGCTGCTGGAGCTGGAGGGTGTGGATACGGGCCGTTTCACGGTCCCGAAAAAGGGAACGGCGCTGTGAGCGCAGCCAACAAAATGAAAGAGCCGCAGGCAATGACTGCCTGCGGCTCTGTTATCCCTTACGCCGACAGCAGGAGGTTGACCACGCCCAGCACGGCCAGATGTACGGGGTAGAACCAGTAGAAGAAGCGCCGGAAGCCCTGCCCGCGCTCCCCGTTGTAGCAGAGCAGCAGCAGGCTCGACGCGGCGGCGAACAGAAACTGCATCACGCCCATCCCGCCGAGCAGATACTCGATCGCCGCCCACATGACCAGCAGGACGAGCTGCGACAGCGGCTGATCCGCCGCGGCCCAGAAGCAGATGATGAGCGCCGCGCCGAGATAGCGGAAATCGGCGGTATCCCGGATGAGCACAAAGCAGGCGGCGACGGCGGCGGCCTGCAGCGCCAGGAGTTTGACGTCCCGCTCCGGCCGGAACGCCCGGTCCAAGATGCTCACGCAGGCGAGGCCGAGAGCCAGCGTGTAAAACACGTTCAGCTCGGACGCCAGCAGCACGATCCCCTCGACGCGCAGATTCACCGCACCGACCAGCAGGGCGCCGACCGGCAGCAGCACGCTCCGGTCGCGCCGCACGGTCAGCAGCCACACGGCCCCGACGAAGGCGATCAGCAGCAGCACAACGGGCAGCGGCCAGGGCGTGGTCTGCACGAGCGCCGTGCCGAGCTCCGGGGCGTAGCCGCTGCGCACGAAGACCAGCACGAAGGGGATCTGCGAGAGCAGCGCCACACGGCACAGGCGCGTCAGATAGCGGGGCAGATCGGAGGTCTTGCGATAGCCGACCGCGATGAAATAGGCGAAGATCGGGAAGGCCAGCCGTCCCACGCTGCGCAGGATCTGGCGGGCCGTTTCGCCGATCAGGAAGGGATAGGCCACGACAGCGATATGGTCGATCAGCATCGCGGCCGCCGCGATGAGCTTGAGGACGAGGGCGCTCATGTCTTCCCTCCGGTCCGCTCGATCACGGCCTGATAGGGGGCGAGCATCCCGTCGTTCATCTTCTTGCCGACCAGGCGGCGCAGGCGCTTCGAGCGCATGACCGCGCCGAGCAGCCCGATGCTGAGCATCCGCGGCCAGCGCTTCTGCGGGAAATCGTAAAGGCCGTGGGCGCGGTAGAAGCGGTGATCCTCCCGCATCAGCCCGCGCATGAGCCACACAAGATCGCGGAAGATCTTCATGCCGCCGACGCCGTAGAAATTGTGCGGCGGGACGTATTTGTTCTCCAGCGCCCAGGCCATGCGCGCCGCGGTGTCGCGGATGCCCTCCGCGTCGGTAGCAACGCCCGCGAGATAGCCGTGCTCCACCTGGGCCCGGGCCTCGAGCACCGTCGTCAGATTGTGCTCGTTCGTGAGATCGCCGAGACAGAGATAGGCGACGGGCTTGCCCTCGGACACGGTGCGGTGGCCGTTGCAGAAGCGGCGGTCGTCGAACATCTTGAAACGCGAGCCCATGCTGTGGCCGCGCAGCGTGAAGGCGTAGACCACCGCGTCGGCGTTGAGGATGCTGTCGCGCAGGAAATCCTCGAAGCCGTCCTTATAAACGCAGTGTCCGCTGAACGTGCAGTTGAGGCAGCCGAGACACCCGCCCTTGAAGGGGAAGTCAGCCAGATTCACAAAGCGCGTCTTGTAGGGGTAGGCCGCGTCGAAATCCTTGATGAGCCCGCGCAGGCTCTCGTCCCCCTCGCGCAGATCGCCGACGATGACGGTGTCGAAGCCGGTCTTCTTCTGTCCCGGCTCGATGCAGCGCTCGTAGACCGGCGGCTCCTGCGGCTCCTGTACCGGCGCGGCCTTTTCCCAGAGCCCGTTTTCCGCGCAGTACACGGCGTAGCTCAGGAAGTCCTCGGCCTCCTTCTGCCCCCGGTCCGTCAGCAGGTCCTCCATATCCGCGGAGAGGCCGTGGATGACGCGCATGCCCATATCGCGGCAGTTTTCCTCCACGAAGCGGTGGGCCGTCACGTCGAAGAAGTGCTTGGAGGTCGTCAGCTGCGTGACGTACTGGTTCTTCACAGCGAGCTTGTGCTCGGCCATCAGCTCCAGAAAGCGGTGCAGCTGCGAGGGCACGAGGAAGGAGTAGACCGGATAGGCGAAGACGATCAGCTCGGCGCGCGCGAAGGCGGCGGCCGCGCCGCTCATGTCGCGCTCGAAGCTGTCGATCCCGGCGCCGACGTTGAGATATTCGCAGCTGTGGCGGGGAAAGCGCTTTTCCAGATACCTGCAGGTCTGGAGCGTGACGCTGAAGCGCCCCCGCGGCGAGCCGTTGACAAACAGAATTTTCATGCTTTTCACCTTAAAACATTAACATAACACTGTTGACAACTTTTATTATCTCACATTCTCCCGCGTCTGACAAGAGCTTTTTTCAGGAAATGGGAAGGAAGGCCCGTTGGATTACCCCGGGGGATAGGAGACGAGAGAAACGGATTGCCGCGTCGCTGCGCTCCTCGCAATGACGTGCAGGAGGAAAGCCGGGTACCTCTTGCCAGCGCTCCCCACTTCGCGTCATTGCGAGACAGTGCGCACACTGTCGTGGCAATCCGTTCTCTTCTCCGCCAAAAACAAAAAAAGCGCGGCCCGAAAAACGGGCCGCAGAGACAGGGTTGTGGGATAAAGATATGAGCCGCGGCCTTCCTTCCGAAGGCCAATTGGATAAGCTGCAGCCAGAGCATAGCACAGGCGCGCCGCCTTGTAAAGAGCGAGAAAAGGCGGGAAAGGACAAGTTTTGTCGAACGCAAAAAAGTTTTTTCCCGCTGCGGATATTCGGCTGCTTCCCGGGCACAATAGCAGGGAAACTTCTTTATGAGAGGAGCAAGGAAATATGCTTATGGATCGCATCGCGCTGGTGCTGACGATCATCGGCGGCGTCAACTGGGGCAGCGTCGGCCTGTTTCGTTTCGATCTGGTGGCATGGCTCTTCGGCGGTCAGACGGCCACCGTCAGCCGCGTCGTCTACACGCTGGTGGGGCTCTCGGCCCTGTGGTGCGTGAGCCTGCTGTTCCGCAGCGACGCCATCACCGACGAGGAAATGTAAATAACAAGAAAAAGGTTTCCCGGAGCCGGGAAACCTTTTTCTTTATGCTTTGCTTCGATCACACCACGCCCTGGGCCATCATGGCCTGGGCGACCTTGAGGAAGCCCGCGACGTTCGCGCCGAGCATCAGATCGCCCGGCCTGCCGCACTCGACGGAGGCGTCGTAGCAGGCCTTGTAGATGCTCTTCATGATGCCGTGCAGCTTCTCGTCGACCTCTTCGAAGCTCCAGCTCATGCGGATGGAGTTCTGGCTCATCTCGAGACCCGAGGTGGCGACGCCGCCCGCGTTGGAGGCCTTGCCGGGGCTGTAGAGCAGACCGTTCTTCTGCACCAGGGCGATGGCCTCGGGGGTCAGCGGCATGTTCGCGCCCTCGAACACGGCCATGCAGCCGTTGTCGATCAGGGCCTGCGCGCCCTCGGCGTCCATCTCGTTCTGGCTGGCGCAGGGGTGCGCGATGTCGCACTTGACCTTCCAGATGTTCTTGCAGCCCTCGACGTACTCGGAGCCGGGGACCTCGTCGGCATAGACGGAGATGCGCGCGCGGCGCTTCTGCTTGATATCGAAGAGCTTGGGCAGGTCGATGCCGTTCGGGTCGTAGACATAGCCCTTGGAGTCGGACATGGCGACGACCTTGCCGCCGAGCTGGGTGACCTTCTCGGCGCAGTACTGGGCGACGTTGCCAGAGCCGGAGACGACGACCGTCTTGCCCTCGTAGCTGTCGTTCTTGAGGTATTTCAGCGCCTCGGCCGAGAAGTAGCACAGGCCGTAGCCGGTGGCCTGCGTGCGCGCCAGCGAGCCGCCGAAGCTGAGGCCCTTGCCGGTGATGACGCCGCCGTCGAAGCGGTCGACGATGCGCTTGTACTGGCCGAAGAGGAAGCCGACCTCGCGCGCGCCCACGCCGATGTCGCCCGCGGGCACGTCGGTGAACTGGCCGATGTGGCGGTAAAGCTCAGTCATGAAGCTCTGGCAGAAGCGCATGACCTCGGCGTCGGACTTGCCCTTCGGGTCGAAGTCGCTGCCGCCCTTGCCGCCGCCCATGGGCAGCGTGGTCAGGGAGTTTTTCAGCACCTGCTCAAAGCCCAGGAATTTCATGATGGAGAGGTTGACCGAGGGATGGAAGCGCAGGCCGCCTTTGTAGGGGCCGATGGCGGAGTTGTACTGGATGCGGAAGCCGCGATTGACACGGGTGTTGCCCGCATCGTCCACCCAGGGGACGCGGAACTCAAGCACGCGCTCGGGCTCGACAAAGCGCTCAAGCAGACCGGCCTTCTCCCACTCGGGGTGCTTGTCCACCACGAGCTCGAGAGAATCAAAGACCTCGCGTACGGCTTGCAGGAACTCGGGCTCGCCGGCGTCGCGGCGCTCGACCTCGGCATATACACGGTTGAGATACTCGCTGTTGAACATGTACAAAAAGCCTCCTTATATGTTGGTGACTGGGATGGTCTTATTATACAACCTGACCAAGGAGAATTACAAGAGGGAAAATGAAATTTCGTGAAAAAAATCACAAAAACCGCCAAAAGATGGAAAAACAGCTTTGCGCCGCCGGTGGCGGAAGAAGCAAAGCTGTTTTTCCGCAGCGGTCGAAAAACGCGAGGATCAGCGCAAGCCCGAAGCGTTTTTCGGGCGCCGCAAGGCGGCAGATTGGAGGGGGCGGCGCTTTGCCGGGACAGCAAAAAAACAGCTCTGCGATGCTTTCGCAGAGCTGTTTTTCGTTCGTTTACAGATTCTCCAGATCCTTCAGAAACAGCGCGCACTCGCCGTCCGAGGGGGTGAGGAAGCCGCTGCGCGGGGAGACCGTGAAGGCCTCGACCGCGGGCCCGTCCATCAGGCAGGAGCGCTTGAACTGCTGGGAGAACCAGCGTCTGCACCAGCTCTCGAGCCAGCGTTTGAGCTCCGCGTCCGAGAATTCCTCGCCGTAGGCGGCCTTTGCCAGTCGGAAGGTCTTGGAGGGCGAGAAGCCGCAGATCATCATCTTGTGGGTGAAGAAGTCCTGCAGGCTGTATGAGCCGACGGCGTCCTCACTCTTCTGCTCGATCATGTCGTCGTGGATGGGCAGCAGCTCGGGCGTCACCGGGCAGTCGAGCACATCGTAGAGCGCGGCCTTGAGGATGCGGTCTTCCGTCGTCGCCGCGATGTGGCTGACGTTGGCGCGCACCTGGGTCTTCGTCAGGCCGAGGTTCACGTCGTACATGCTGGTGTGGTCGCCGTTGTAGGTGCACCAGCCGTCGACGAACTCGCTGAGGTCCTCGGTCCCGACGTCGAGGCCGTTGACCTTGTTGGCGATGTCCATGAGCACCTGGGTCCGCTCGCGCGCCTGGGCGTTTTCAAAGGCGACGGAGTAGTCGTCGTGCGCGTGGCCGATATCGTCGAAGTGCTGCAGCACGGCCTTGCTGATGTCGATGACGCGCACCTCGCAGCCGAGCTGCTCGGCTACAACGACGGCGTTGGACTTCGTGCGCGAGGAGGTGCCGAAGCAGGGCATGGTGCAGGCGATCACGTTCGTGGAGGGCAGGCCCATGCGCTTGACCGCCATGGCTGAGACCATCACCGCGAGCGTGGAGTCCACGCCGCCGGAGATGCCCACCACGCAGTGGGTCAAGTGCGCGTAGGTCATGCGCTTGACGAGCCCCGAGACCTGGATGTCCAACATGCGCTCGCAGTAAGCGGGCATATCCTCTGCCTTCTCGGGCAGATGGGGGTGCTTGGCGTAGCTGCGGGTGAGCGCGGTCTGCTCGGGCTCCGCGCGGCCGAAGAGCTGCACGCCCTCGAAATCGGCGTCGGCGTCGAAGCCGCCGTGGCTGCGGCGCAGGTTGAGCAGGTGCTCCACGTCGATCTCACTGACGGCGAGACTGTCCTCCCCTTCGGACTCGGCGAGGATCACGCCGTTTTCCGCCGCCATGCACAGGCCGGAGAAGGCGTAGTCCGTCGTGCTCTCGCCCCGGCCGGGGGCGGCGAGGACGATCCCGGCGGCCAGCCTCTTCGACTGGCTGCGGATGTTCAGCTCGGCGTCCGCGGTGGACGTGACCGTCTCGGGAAAGGCGGCCATCTGCACGATGAGCGCAGCGCCCGCAAGCGCCGCCTCCGCGGAGGGCGGGATCACGGCGTCGAGATCGGCGCCGAGCTCCACCGCGACCTTGAGGCCGGGGAGCGCCCGGTGCTCGAAGAGCTGTCTGGCGGTGATTGGGAAAGGCGCGTCGTCCAGGGCGAGCGGGAAGTCCTCGGCCGCCCGGAAGCGGGAGCCCTCCGTGTGCGTGCGCGGAACAAGACCGAGCAGCGCGCCGTCATACACGACGGCGGCGACGCTCAACAGTCTCGAGCCGAGAGCCCAGGGCAGGCCGACGAAGAGCAGCATGTCCCGGCCCGCGCTCGCCGCGCGGACCTTTTCGAGGGCCTGCTTGGCCCCCTCGAGCAGGATGCGGTGGCCGATCATGTCGTAGCAGCTCACGCCCGTCAGCGTCAGCTCCGGGAAAGCCAGGAGCTTCACGCCCAGCTTTTCCGCCTTCTCCATGGTCTCGATGACCCTGTCGGCGTTGTAGTCGCAGTCGCAGACCCGGATCACGGGGCTGGCCGCGGCGACCTTGATAAACCCGTTTTTCACGTTCCGCCCGACCTTCCGTCTCAGAATTTCACGCGCTCGGCGATGTAGTCGCGCACCTCGGAAATGGGGATGCGGACCTGCTGCATGCTGTCGCGCTCGCGCACGGTGACGCAGTGGTCGGCGACGTCGGTCTCGGTGCCGACGGTGTTGAAGTCGAAGGTGATGCAGAAGGGCGTGCCGATCTCATCCTCGCGGCGGTAGCGCTTGCCGATGGAGCCGGTCTCGTCGTAGTCGCACATGAAATCGCGGCTCAGTTCGCGGTAGAGCTCCATGGCCGGGCCCGTGAGGACCTCCTTCTTCGACAGCGGCAGCACGGCGCACTTGAAGGGCGCCAGAGCCGGGTGCAGGTGCAGCACGGTGCGCACGTCGGGATTGCCCTTCTTGTCCTGGCCGACGACCTCCTCGTCATAGGCCTCGCACAGGAAGGCGAGGGCGACGCGGTCGCAGCCGAGCGAGGGCTCGATGACGTAGGGGATGAAGTGCTCGTTGGTCTCCTGGTCGTAGTAGCTCAGATCCTTGCCGCTGGCCTCCTGATGACGGCCGAGGTCGTAGTCGGTGCGGTCGGCGATGCCCCAGAGCTCGCCCCAGTCGGTGAAGGGGAAGGCGTACTCGATGTCGGTGGTGGCGCGGGAATAGAACGCAAGCTCCGCCGGGCTGTGGTCGCGCATGCGCAGGTGCTCCTCGCTGATGCCGAGGGAGACCAGCCAGCTCTTGCAGTAGTCCTTCCAGTAGGCGAACCACTCGAGGTCGGTGCCGGGCTTGCAGAAGAACTCGCACTCCATCTGCTCGAACTCGCGGGTGCGGAAGGTGAAGTTGCCCGGGGTGATCTCGTTGCGGAAGGCCTTGCCGACCTGGCACACGCCGAAGGGCAGCTTGCGCCGCGTGGTGCGCAGGATGTTGGCGAAGTTGACGAAGATGCCCTGCGCGGTCTCGGGCCGCAGATAGCAGACGGAGGAGGAGTCCTCGGTCACGCCGATGGCGGTCTTGAACATGAGGTTGAACTTGCGGATGGGCGTGAAGTCGTGCTTGCCGCAGACGGGGCAGAGGATATCTTCATGCGCCGCGATAAAGGCGTCCATCTCGTCAAAATTCATCGCGTCGACGTCGGCCTCGGGATGGGCCTCGCCGATGAGCTTGTCGGCGCGGTGGCGGGCCTTGCAGGCCTTGCAGTCGAGCAGGGGGTCGGAGAAGCTGGAGACGTGGCCGGTGGTGACCCAGGTCTGGGGGTTCATCAGAATGGCCGCGTCGAGACCCACGTTGTAGGGGCTCTCCTGCACGAATTTCTTCAGCCACGCCTTTTTGACGTTGTTCTTGAATTCCACGCCGAGCGGACCGTAATCCCAGCTGTTGGCGAGACCGCCGTAGATTTCGCTGCCGGCGTAGACGTAGCCGCGGTTTTTGCAGAGCGCTACGATTTTGTCCATGGTTTTGTCGTTTTGATTCATTTGTTTCTTCCTTTCCCACGGCTGGCAGCCGCAGAGAGTTATTTGTCGTCTGACAAAATCGCAGTCTATCATAATTCCCGGCAGAATTCAAGAAAAATCCTCCGTTTTTCCGGGATTTTTCCCGGAACAGAACAGGGAGATTCCCGCGCATTCCAAAAAAGCGGATTCCCTTTCGGAGGAATATGGTGTATACTATTGCTTTGTAGACAGAAAAGAAGCTGGAGCAGAATGAGATGAAAGAGAAACAGGAACAGGCGGTGCGGAAAAAACAACGCGGGCGCGGCTGGATCGTCGCCCTGGCCATCCTGGCGATCCTGCTGCTGACGGCCTCGATGCTGACGCTGCTCGACGCGCGCCACGTGCGCTTTTACATGACCGGCGACGAGGACGTCACGCTCGAGTACGGCACGCCGTATGTCGAGCCGGGCGTCTATGCGGTCACGGCGGGCAGACTGTTCGGCGAGCTGCCGGAGCGCCTGCCGATCGAGACCTGCGGCAGCGTCGACTCGGAGCGGCTGGGCACCTATGTGCTGCGCTATAAGACCCGCTGGTTCTTTGCCGACAGCGAGGTCGAGCGCCGCGTCACCATCGTCGACACCACGCCCCCCGTCATTGAGCTCAGAACAATTGAAGGCTACACGCCCACCTGGCTGACCGGCTACGCCGAGGAGGGCTACTCCGCCTCGGACAACTGCGACGGCGATCTGACCGGCAAGGTCAGGCGCACGGCCGAGGGAGAGCGCATCGTCTATACCGTCAGCGATTCCTCTGGCAATACGGCCACCGTCGTGCGCGAGCTGCCCGATCTGCACTACGATCCGCCGGTGCTCACGCTGCGCGGCGACGCGCACGTCACGATGGAGGCGGGACTGCGCTACGAGGACGCGGGCTGCACGGCTGCGGACAATCTCGGCAACGATCTGAGCGCCTATGTCGAGACGGAAAACGAAGTCGTCCCCTGGCTGGCCGGGGAGTACGAGGTCCGCTACAGCATCACGAGCGAGAAGGGCGATACGATCGGCGCCGTGCGCACGGTCACCGTGCTCCCGCACGGGCTGCCGGCGGAGAAGCTGCCGGAGGAGAAGACCATCTACCTCACCTTCGACGACGGCCCCGGCCCCTATACGGAGGGACTGCTGGACCTGCTCAAAAAATACGGCGTCAAGGCCACCTTCTTCGTCACCGACCAGCAGTCGGACTATATCGACCTGATCGGCCGGGCCTTCCGCGAGGGCCACAGCATCGGCGTGCACACCCTGCGGCACGACTACGACTATATCTACGCGAGCGAGGAGAACTACTTCGAGGACTTCTTCGCCATGGAGGAGATCATTTACAAGCAGACGGGCAGCTACACGCAGCTCTTCCGCTTCCCGGGCGGCAGCTCCAACACGGTCAGCCGCATCAACCCGGGCATCATGACCCGTCTGACGCAGGCCATGAACGACATGGGCTACCAGTACTTTGACTGGAACGTCGTCTCCGGCGACGCGGGCGGCACGAACAAGACCAAGGAGATCATCCAGAACATCAAGGACGGCTGCGCAGAGCACCGCGTGTCGGTCATCCTGCAGCACGACATCAAGGATTACAGCGTCGCGGCCGTGGAGTCTGTCATCAAATGGGGCAAGGAAAACGGCTACGCCTTCCGGGCGCTGACGCTCGACAGCCCCGGCATGCACCACGGACTGAACAACTGAGGGAGAGAAGAGCATGATTCTTGCCATTGACGTGGGCAACACCCACATCGTGATCGGCATGATCGAGGACGGCGAGATCAAAAGCGTCGTCCGCCTGCACACCGATCCGCGCGAGACCGCGACGGAGCTCATCATCAAGCTGCGGCAGATCACCGAGTACTACGGCCTTGACCCCACGGCCCTCGAGGGGAGCATCCTGTCCTCCGTCGTGCCGCGGGTGACCCAGACGATGAAGACGGCGCTCGAGACGCTCACCGGCAAGCGCGCGATGCTGGTCGGCCCCGGGATGAAGACCGGGCTGAATCTGCGCATCGACGAGCCGGCGAGCGTGGCCTCCGATCTCGTGGTCGGCAGCGTGGCCGCGGCCGCGATCTACGGCGCGCCTGTCATCGTGGTCAGCATGCGCACGGCCACGACCCTCGTCGTGACGGACGCGGGCGGGGTCTTCCGCGGCGGGGCGATCCTGCCGGGGGTGAAGCTCGGCTACGGGGCGCTCGCCGCGGGGACGAGCCTGCTGCCCGAGATCGCCGTGCTGCCGCCGAAGAAGGTGATTGGGGCCAACACCGTCGACGCCATGCGCGCCGGGGCGGTCTACGGCACGGCCGCCATGCTCGACGGCATGCTCGAGCGCATGGAGGCGGAGCTAGGCTGCGCCTGCACGGTCGTCGCGACCGGGGGACTCGCGCGCGAGGTCGTCCCCTGCTGCAAGCGCGCGGACATCATCGTCGACCCCGACCTGATGCTCAAGGGGCTCTGGCTGCTGTACAGGAAAAACAGGTGACCGACGATCGACAAAGTCCGATCTTCTTCGTCATTCCGAGCCGGTGCTCACACCGGCGCGGGAATCCGCATCTCCCGGCGGCCGGGTCGAAGGAAACGGATTGCCGCACCGGTCTGCGGACTGGTTCGCAATGACACGCAAAGTGTTTGGCTTTACATTGGAATATAAAGGAGACACAACCATGAATCTTCACGAAGAGCTGCTGCTCGAGGACTGCCCCTACTGCGGCGGGGCGGGCCTGCTGGAGGAGGAACAGGGCTGGTGCTGGTATGTGATGTGCATGGACTGCGGCGCGCATACCGCCCAGATGGAATTCAAAACGCCCGCCGAGCGCGAGGACGCCGCGCGCATGGCCGCGCGGCTGTGGAACCACGGGAAGATCCTGCGCGGCGACATCGGCGAATGAGCGCCGGAAACGAGCGCATACGCAAGCGCCTCGTCTTTCACGGCGTGGTGCAGGGCGTGGGCTTTCGGTGGCGCGCCCGCGCCGCCGCCGATTCCGCCGGGGTGACGGGCTGGGTCCGCAACAACTTCGACGGCTCCGTCACGATGGAGCTGCAGGGCAGCGAGGCGCAGATCGACCGGGTCGTGCAGACCCTCGAACGCGCCCGCTACATCCGCATCGAAGCCCTCGAGGCCCGGCGCATCCCGGTCGACCCCGAGGAGAGACGCTTTGAGGTCAGGGACGATCTGTGGTGAGGAGCGATGAACGTGGCATATGACATCCTCTGCGTCGGGACGGCGCTGGTGGACTCGCTGATCCGTGGCTTTGACCCCGAGCCGATCTCCGCCGCAGGCTACCGGGCGGAGTCCGGCACGCTGAGCGTGGGCGGCGAGGCCGTCAACGAGGCCATGGCGGCGGCAAAGCTCGGAGTGCGCACGGGCATCCTCTGCTCCCTCGGCGAGGACGAGGCCGGGGAGATGGTCCTCGGGGCGCTGCGGCGCTGCGGCGTGGACACGGGGGCCGTCGTCCGCCCGCGCGAGCACCCGACCCCCGTCACCACCATGTTCGTCAACGCCGACGGGACGCGCAGATCCATCACCAACGGGGCGCACCGTTACAACTTCCACCCGGAGCGCTTCCCCGAACGCCTTGCCTCCGCGCGGGCGGTGATCCTCGGGTCGCTG
Source organism: Oscillospiraceae bacterium (assembly GCA_024691985.1). Taxonomy (GTDB): domain Bacteria; phylum Bacillota; class Clostridia; order Oscillospirales; family Oscillospiraceae; genus Limivicinus. Next base: position 13,327 of record JAILNC010000019.1, read on the forward strand.
TTTCGCGCGCCCTTCAACGAGCCGGAGGTCGTGCAGGCCGCGGCGGAGGCGGTGCATGCGGCGGGCGGGCTGCTGTTCGCCGACACGAAGCTGCCGAACTTCCGCGTGCTGACGCTCGGCGATCTCTCAGCGTCACTGCCGCTTTTTGACTGCATCACGCCCAACGAGGACGAGGCCCGGTACTATACCGGCCAAAGCGAGCCGGAGGCCATGGCGGACACCTTTCTGGAAAAGGGCGTCAAGAGCGTGATCGTCAAGCTCGGCGCGAGGGGCTGCTATTATAAGGACAGGGACCTGTCCCTGCGTCTGCCCGCCCTGCCCGTGCGGGCCGTGGACGCGACCGGCGCGGGGGACAACTTCGTCGCGGGCTTCGTCTGCGAGCGCCTGCGCGGCGCGGACATCGAGACGGCGCTGCGCTTTGCCAACGCCTGCGGCGCGCTGTGCGCCACGGCGGTCGGCGCCTCGACCGCGCTGAAAAGCCGGGAGCAGGTGCTGGAGCTGCTGCAGATGTATAGATAAAGAATGAGGCGGACCCGCAAGGGTCCGCCTCATTCTTTATCTCTTTTTCAAGATCGCGGCGGTGTTGCGCTCCCAGAAGACGCCGTCGGCGTAGCCCTGGATGCCCGGGCTCTCCCCGGCCAGCTCCAGACGCTTGAGGGCCCAGGCGCAGTAGCGCTCGTTCTGCTCGATCCCGACGAAGCGCCGCCCCAGCTTTTTGGCCGTGACCGCGCTCGAGCCCGAGCCGAGGAAGGGGTCGAGGATCAGATCGCCCGGCTCGGAGCTGGCGAGGATGAGCTTGGCCATCAGCTTCTCCGACTTCTGCGTCGGGTGGGGCGTATTCTCCCGCATCGACCAGAACGGGACCGTCACGTCGTCCCAGAAGTTCGACGGCGCGGTGTCGCGAAAGCGGCCCTGCTCGGTCTCCTCCCAGTCCTTCGGCGCGCCGTCCTTCCGGTAGGGGGCCAGCACGCGGCGGCGCAGCCGGACGCGCTCGGGGTGGAAGCAGTACTCGTCCGAGACCGTGGCGAACCAGACGTCCTCCAGGGCGTTTTTCCAGTTGCGCTGCGCGCCCCGGCCCTTCTCCCGCTGCCAGGTGATGCGGCTGCGCAGCTTCAGACGCTTTTCGAGGATGGGCCCGAGCACGAGGCCCGAGCGCCAGTCACAGCAGACATAGACGCTCGCGTCCGGCTTGAGGATCGGCAGGGCCAGATCCAGCCAGCGCTCCGTATAGGCGGCGTAGTCTTCGTCCGACATGCGGCGGAAGGCGCCGCCGTGGTAGTCCTTGGAGAGATTGTAGGGCGGGTCGGCGATCAGCAGGTCCGCGGAGCCTCGCGGCAGCAGCGGCAGCAGCGCCAGACAGTCGCCGGGCAGGATGCGGTCTTCGCATTCCGCCTCCGTGAGCGGCCCCGCCGGGTGCAGGCAGCGCGCGAGCAGCGTCTCCGCCTCCGCGTCGGACACCGCGAGCGTGCGGTTGTTCGCGGCCTTCATGCCATCACCTCCCGGAAGCATACTACCATATCCGGCAAAAAGCGTCAATCTGTGCAAAAATTCACACTTGCTCCCTTGAAAGGCCCCGTACGGCGGTGGTATACTTTTTTTATCAACAAAACAAAGGGGCGTGTACAATGGACCAGTTTAAGGAGAAATCAAAGCTGGAGCAATGGACGATTGCTCTCGCCGCGCTTTTGAGCTTAGCCTTCCTGGCGCGGCTGTTTCGGGAGTCCAGCCTGACGGGCCTGCTGTGGACCGTCGTGATGTGCTTCGTGGCGGTGCTGATGCTGAGCCGGGGGAAGGAGGACCTGTTCCGCTGGGCCTTTCCGGCCGTCGGCGCGGTCGGGCTCTTCGGCTTCTTCGCGGGCTACGCCTGGGGCCTGTATCAGCCGGACTGGCTGCGCAGCGACGTCAGCTTCCTCTGCCTGCTGCCGGGCCTGCTCATGCTCTTCGGCCAGCTGGGCGTCGCGGCGCTGGGCGGCCTGCTGTACGCGAAACAGTTCCCCGCGCTGGGGGATACCCTGCGCAAGTACTGGTATGTCCCGGCGCTGGCCTTTGCGGTGTGCTTCGTATACTCGCTGCTGCTGGGCTTTGCGCTGAACGTGGTCGGAAACCGGCACTGGATCGGCTTCTCGGAGTATGCGGGTCTGCGCACCCTGCTCTGGGCCGGACTGGCCTTCTGCCTCGGCTGGCGCGCCGCAGGGCATGACGCGCTGCCGTCCCGCTCCGCACCCGCCGACGCCGAAACGCCCGCGCCCGCGGTAAAATACTGCTCCGCGGCGAAGCTCCTGTTCCTGACGCTCATCACCCTCGGCATCTGGATGCTCGTATGGATCTGGCGGACGACGGCGACGCTCGCCCCCTACGAGGACAGGCACCCCCGCAAGCCCTGGCTTGAGACGCTGTGCTGCCTGCTGCTGCCCTTCTATGTGGTCTACTGGCTGTACAAGAGCGCGCAGCTCGCCGCCCTCGCCGCCGACGGGGAGGAGGATCGGCGCTTCTCCACGCTGTGCCTGATCCTGGCCGCGCTGCTGACGCCGATCGCCATGCTGCTGGTACAGGACAAGCTGAACGTCCTGGCCGACCGGGAGGAGGAGATCGAGGTCGAGTTCGAGGTCGTGGAGGCCGCCCCGGTTGAGGACGAGCCCGAGGCCGAGCCCGTCGAGGAAGAGCCTGTGCCTGTTGAGGACGAACCCGCGCCGATCGAGGACGAGCCCGTCCCGGTCGAGGACGAGCCTGTGTCGGTTGAAGAGGACGTCCCGGTCGAGGACGAGCCCGCAGCGCAGGAGCCGGATGCGGAATAAAACCAGCATAAACGAAAAAACCTTGCAGCCATCAAGGCTGCAAGGTTTTTTTGAACTTGTTGAGAACGGATCAGCCCTCGGAGGAGACGGGCTCATCCTCCACGGAGACGGCCTCCTCCGCCGGAATGACGGGTTCCTCCTCGACGGAGACGGGCTCTTCGACGACGACGGGCTCCTCCGCCACGGGCTCGGGATTCGGCTCGGGATAGGGGTCCTCTTCAGCAGTGACGTATTCTTCGGCGGGCGCAGGCTCCTCTGCCGGGGCAAAGATCTCCGCCGCGGGCTCGGGCTCCGCCGGGAAGACGGGCGCCGCCTCGGGCTGCTTTGCCTTGGGAGAAGTCTTCTTCCAGCGCAGCAGCAACACCAGCACGCCGACGGCGAGCGGGGCGGCGACAAAGCCGACCAGGGTCTTCACGACGGGGATGAACTTGAGCACGCGCCAGACCAGCAGACCGATCGGCAGCTCCGCCCAGTAGTTGGCGTCCTTCTTGATGAGGCCGCGCCAGATCAGACGGCCGAGGAAGAAGTTGAGCACGAGGGGGGCGGCGATCAGGATGATCGCATACTCCAGCAGCAGGGCAAAGGCCAAACGCATGCCGAAGCCGGTGAGCATCAGCAGGATCGCGACGATCGGGAAGCCCACCAGGATCGCAAGGCCGATGCCGAAGGCGGCGGCGTACTTGCCGAAGGGCAGACCGGTATAGCGCTCGTCAACGGACTCCCACAGCGGGGTGAGCCAGAGCAGGGCGAAGCCCACGAGCAGCAGGCCGACATAGCTGAAGAGCGCATCCTTGACGCGCGACATCGCGGTCGGCGCCTTGGGCACCTGGACCTCGGTCTCCGTCTTTTCGCTCTCATAGACCTCGGCCGCGGCGATCAGCGCCTGCGGCGCGTTGACCTTGGCGCTGCTGTTGTAGCGGAGCCTGCCGCCGATGGTCACGCCGTCGTCGATGATGATGGTGCCCGCGTTCAGATACACGTCGCCGCCGATGCTGTTGGCGATGCGGACCGTATCGGCCATGGCGTAGAGATCCCGGCCGACGGCGCCGTTGATGCTGATCGTCTGGGCCGCGGCGTAGAGATCGCGCGCGGTCTCCCCGTTGACGTTGACGCTGCGGCCCGCGAGGAAGGCGTCGTTCTCGCACAGGCCGGAGACGCTGACGTCGGCGCCGGCGAGCATGGCATATTCAAAATTGCCGCCCGCGTTGACGCTGTTGCCCGCGGAGAAGAGGATGCCCTTTACCTGCGCGGTGCTGTTCGTGTTCGCGCCGGCGAGGAAGACGCTCCCGTCCTCGGCGCCGCTGGCCGAGGCGTCCTGGCCGACGACGGCGGTGTCGGCAAAGGCCAGCGGAGACAGCGACAGAAGCAGAACCAGCACCAGCGTCAGACAGAGCACAAAACGGGTTCTTTTCATGGTATGACCTCCTTGTATATGATCGCATTTTCCACCGGCCGCAAAGCGTGCTTCGGCGGCCGGCCGTTTATGTTTACAAAATGATTATACTGTCAAAGACCTGCACTGTCAACAGCGGAATAGGACAAAAAGCCCGCACATAAGCTGTCGGAGGGGTGATGAAATGCTCAGCTGTTTTTCCGAGCTGCGCTGCAAGGAGGTCATCGACGTGCACACGGGCTTTCGCCTCGGCTACGTCTGCGACGTGGAATTCGACGACCGGGAGGGCTGCGTCGCCTCCCTCGTCACGCCGGGCCGCCCGCGCTTTTTCGGACTGCTCGGCCGGGAGGACGACTACATCCTGCCCTGGAAGAGCATCGTGCGCATCGGCAGCGATATCGTGCTGGTGGAGGTCAAGGGCGAATTCGCGCGCCGAAAACCGCGCGGGGGCCTGCTGTAGACTCTTGGCAAAGTCCCCGCGATAGGGTATAATATTTTAATAGATCATACGAGCTGCGGAGGATAGCCATGAAACGAACGATCGCGCTGCTGCTTGTCCTGGCGCTGCTCCTGCCGCTGTCCGCCTGCCGGAAGGAAGAGGAGCTGGAGCCCTGGACCATGCCCGCGGTGGATACCAAACCCACGCCCGAGCCGACGCCCACCATCTCCTTCGGCGGCGGGAGCCCGACGGCCTATGTCTGGAACGAGGCGCTCTATTTCAACATGACCGACCCCGGCGCCGCGCCCGAAAGCCGTCAGGAGACCTACACCCACAAGCAGTGTGAGGCCCTGTTCCCCTATACTTTCCTGCCCGCCGCGGTTTTCGGGGAGAGCCATCTGAATTACCGCAAGCTCACGCTGCAGAAGACGCAGCATGAGGTCCTGCTGGACGAGAACGGGCAGCTTGCGGAGCACGCCTATGTGCAGTACGTGTACCTGCCGAAAAACGGCGGCCCGGACGACGCGCTGTACGTGATGGCGGAGCTGTGCTCCTATGAGGCGGCACTGGCGGTCTACAACGGCGACTGGGCCCATTTCTCCATGCCCGAGGGGGAGACGATGCAGCGCTCGAGCTACTACCTGCGCGACTTTGTGCTGGCGAAGATCGGCGAGCAGCGCGCGGCGCAGTTTTTAAAGCTGACGCCGAGCTCCTACTTCACCGACGCGCGGCGCGCCCTGGCCGAGGACGAGAGCTTCGTCCCCGCGCGGCAGCTGCTGATCTCGGTCACCTGCGGACTGAACATGAGCGACGAGGAGTTTGCCGCCGCGGTCTGCGCCCTGCTGGCATACTCCGACGGCAGCGAGATCCCGACCCCGGAGCCGACCCGGCTGCCGGTATTCGGCGAGAAAGGTGCGGCTTAACGTCGGCGCAAGCTCCGTATCATTCGCTTCCGTCAGGCATGGCGAAAGCTCATTCATTCCGCTGCGCCTCCTTCTGCCTGCAAAGCGGACGCTTTGCAGGCAAGAGGGAAGAAGTGTTTTTTGCGAGGTACACGCCCCCGCAAAAAACGGATCAGAATCATTTTTCGCATGCGCGAAAAACTCTGCGAGGCTTTGATGAACGAGACACAGAACAAAAAAGAACGCGCGATCCTCGCGGGGCTGGCCGCGGCGAGCATGGACGAGCGCGAGCGCTCGAGCGAGGTGTCGATGGACGAGCTGGCCGCCCTGGTGGAGACCGCCGGGGGCGAGGTCGTGATCACCCTCATCCAGACGCGCCCGACGCCCGAGCCGCGCAGCTTCCTCGGCGACGGCAAGGTGCGCGAGATGAAGGCGCTCATCGAGGACAACGACATCGACCTCGCCGTCTTCGACAACGAGCTCTCGCCCTCGCAGATGCGGGTGCTGGAGGAGGAGCTGGGCGTGCACGTGCTCGACCGCTCGGGCCTCATCCTCGATATCTTCGCCCAGCGCGCCCGCACGCGCGAGGGCCAGCTGCAGGTGGAGCTCGCGCAGTACAAGTATCTGCTGCCGCGGCTGACGGGCATGTGGACGCATCTGGTGCGCCAGACCGCCGCGGGCGGCTCCTCGCCCATCGGCACGCGCGGCCCCGGCGAGACCCAGCTCGAGACCGACCGCCGCCATATCCGCCGCAAGATCCAGAAGCTCGAGGAGGAGCTGGCGGAGGTGCGCCGCGTGCGCGCCACCCAGCGGCGGCGGCGCGAGAAGAACGCCCTGCCCGTCGTGGCCCTCGTCGGCTACACCAACGCGGGCAAGTCCACGCTCTTGAACTGTCTGACCGGCGCGGACATCCCGGCCAATGACCGCCTGTTCGACACGCTCGACACCACGACGCGCCGCCTTCGCGTCGACGAGCTGCAGGAGGTGCTGCTGTCCGATACGGTCGGCTTCATCCGCAAGCTGCCGACCCATCTGATCGAGGCCTTCAAGGCGACCTTGGAGGAGCTGCGCTTCGCCGACGCACTGCTGCACGTTATCGACCTCTCGAATCCCGAATGGGAGGCGCAGGCCGAGGTCGTGGACGGGCTGATCGCCCAGCTCGGGGCCGAGACCACGCCCTGCATCCGCGTCTACAACAAATGCGACCGCTACTTCGGCATCCTGCCGCACGGGGAGAACACGGTCTGCATCTCCGCCAAAAGCGGCGAGGGGGCCGCGGAGCTGCTCGAGGCGCTGTCGAAGCTGCTCGACCGTGGGCGGCGGCGCGTGAAGCTGCTGATCCCCTACGCCGACGCGGGACTCATGGACAGCCTCAAGCGCGAGGGGGCGGTGCTCTCCGCCGCGTACACCGAGGCGGGCATCGAGCTCGAGGCCGTCGTGCAGCCGGAGCTCTACGGCCGCGTCAAGGCGTACATCCCGGGCTATACCGAGCCGAAAGAGGACTGGGAGACATGAACGAATACCGCATCCCCGCGGGCCCCGGCGAGAGCGAGCTGATGGAAAAGCGCTCGCGCTTTCTCGGCCATGTGCGCATGGTCGAGAGCGAGGACGAGGCCCGCGAGTTCATCGCCGAGATGAAACGGAAATACCACGACGCGCGGCACAACTGCTGGTGCTATGCCGTCCGCGGCGGCGCGGAGCGCTACAGCGACGACGGCGAGCCGCAGGGCAGCGCGGGCATCCCCATGCTCGAGGTGCTGCGCCGCCGGGAAGTGACGAACGCCGTGTGCGTGGTCACGCGCTATTTCGGCGGGGTGCTGCTCGGGACCGGCGGGCTGCTGCGCGCCTATACCCAGAGTACCGCCGACGCTCTGGACGCGGCGGGCGTCGCCGTCGTGCGGGCGTGGACGGAGGCGGAGGCGCGCTGCTCCTACGCCCGGGCCGAGCGCATGAAGACCGAAGCCGCGGCCCTCGGCGCCGTGACGGCGGACGTGGTCTACGGCGCGGACGTGACGCTGAAGCTGCTGATCCCCGCGGAGCAGACCGAGGCGCTCAGGGCGCGGCTTTTCGACGTCAGCGCGGGCAGCGTCGCGCTCACGGTCACGGGCGAGAGCTTCCGGGCCGTGCAGGCGGAATAGGGGCAGGCGGAAGGGGAAGAGAACCCCTCAGTCACGGCGCTTGCGGGGGACGCGCCGCGACGGCTCCCCTTGGGCAGGGGAGCCAAAAAGGAATTACGAAAAAAATTTAGAAAAAATAAATGGAAAACGAAATTTGCGTCGTATAAGAGTAAGGGAAGCATTTTCCCTTACTCTTTTTTGCGTGATTTACATCTGTCGCAGTTGTCTGCCGCCAGAGCCGGACGACAGAGCGGCAGGGGAGCGCGAGGGGTAACAAAGTGTCGCCGCGGGAGTGAATGACGTGCCGGGGGCACGTCAGAGCCGCGGCGTGACCGAGCCGCAGCGAGAACAAGGCCCGCCTCGAATTGGATAAGCCGCCGTCCGAAAAGCTTGTTTTCGGGTAATCGCATTTTGCTTGGGAGCAAAATGCGCGGCGGAGAAAGGGTGATGGTATGTCCTGTCCGAGAGAAGAGCGCGAAAAGCTCGAACGCCTCATCGTCGGCCCCTACGGGGTGCGGGCGGAGGATACGCGCGGCCGTTTGAGCCCGGAAGAGGAGTGCGATCTGCGCACCTGCTTCCAGCGGGACGTGGACCGCATCACCCACTCCAAGTCCTTCCGCCGACTCAAGCACAAGACGCAGGTCTTCCTGCAGCCGGAGGGCGACCACTACCGCACGCGCCTGACCCACACGCTGGAGGTCACGAGGCTGGCCCGCACCGTCGCCCGCGCGCTGGGGCTCAACGAGGATCTGGCCGAGGCCATCGGCCTGGGCCACGATCTGGGCCACACCCCCTTCGGCCACGCCGGAGAGCGCGCGCTCGACGCCATCTTCCCGGAGGGCTTCAAGCACTACGAGCAGAGCCTGCGCGTGGTGGACGTGCTCGAGCGCGACGGCATCGGCCTCAACCTCTGCTATGAGACGCGCATGGGCATCCTCAACCATACCCACGGCGCCCCCGACGACACGCGCGAGGCGACCACCGTGCGCCTGTGCGACCGCATCGCCTACATAAACCACGATCTGGACGACGCCATCCGCGCGGGCATCATCCGCCCCGAGTCCGTGCCCATCCGCATCCGTCTCAACTGCGGCGAGACCAACAGCGAGCGCATCGACTCCCTCGTCTCCGACCTCATCGCCAACAGCAAAGACGGCGAGCTGAGAATGTCGGACGAGATGTGGGACACCTTCCTGTATTTCCACGGCTACATGTTCTCCGACGTGTACACCAACCCCGTCGCCAAGAGCGAGGAGGACAAGGTGCAGGGCATTCTCGAAAAGCTGTACGAGACCTATGTCAAACGGCCGGAGCTGCTGCCGGACGACCTGCGCGTCATCGCCGAGCACGAGGGGCGCGAGCGCGCCGCGGTGGACTATATCTCCGGCATGACCGACGGCTACGCCATGGAGAAGTTCGGGGAATTCTTCATCCCGTCGGCGTGGACGGTGAAATAAATTTGTTGAAATGCAGGCATTTCATCGGAGGGCGGTGAAACTGTGGCGATACCGGAAAAGTTCATAAGCGAGCTCACCGAGCGCTCGGACATCGTGGACGTGGTGTCGGGCTATGTGCGCCTCAACAAGCGCAGCGGGGCCAATCTCTTCGGTCTCTGCCCCTTCCACAGCGAGAAGACAGCCTCCTTCTCCGTCAACCGGGACAAGCAGATCTACCACTGCTTCGGCTGCGGCAAGGGCGGGGGCGTGATCAACTTCATCATGGAGATCGAGAACCTCTCCTATCCCGAGGCCATAGCCTTCCTCGCCCGGCGCGCCGGGATGCAGATGCCGGAGGAGACCGACAGCGCCGAGAGCCGCAGGCGCGCCCGGATGTTCAATCTCAACCGCGACGCGGCGCGCTTCTTCTACGCCCAGCTCGCGGAGCCGGCCGGAGAGGCGGCCCGGGCCTACATCGCGCAGCGCGGCATCTCCGGCGCGATGGTCAAGAACTTCGGCCTCGGCGCCGCGCCCGACTCCTGGGACAGCCTGCGAAAGGCCATGCACGAGAAGGGCTACACCGATCAGGATTTGTTCGACGCGGGGCTGGTCAAGCGCGGGAAGAACGGCGGCTTCTACGACGCCTTCCGCAACCGCCTCATGTTCCCCGTCATCGACGTGCAGGGCCGGGTCATCGGCTTCTCGGGCCGCATCCTCTCGGGCGAGGGGGCCAAGTACATCAACAGCCCCGACACGCTGGTATACGACAAGGGCCGGAACCTTTTCGCGCTGAATCTGGCTAAAAAATCAAAAAGCGGGTATATCATTCTATCGGAAGGCAATATTGACGTCGTGAGCCTGCATCAGGCGGGCTTCGACTCGGCGGTGGCCTCGCTGGGCACCGCGCTCACGGCGGAGCAGGCGCGGCTCATCTCGCGCTACACCAATGAGGTCGTCATCGCCTACGATAACGACGGCGCGGGACTCAAGGCCGCGCAGAAGGCCATCGGCATTTTCGAGAAGCTGGACGTCAAGGTGCGCATCCTGCGCATGGACGGGGCCAAGGACCCGGACGAGTTCATCAAGCGCAAAGGGCCCGAGGCCTTCCGCAAGCTGATCGAGGAGTCGGAAAACCAGCTCGACTACCGGCTGGGCGCCGTTCTGCGCAAGTACGACCTCACGCAGGACGAGCAGAAGGTCGACTACGTCCGCGAGGCGGGCGAGCTGCTGGCCCATATCCCGGACGCGGTGCGGCGCGAGATCTACGCCCGGCGCGTGGCCGAGACCGCCGGCGTCAAGGCGGAGGTCGTGGCGAACGAGGTGGAGCGCCGCCACAGGCGTCTGCTCAGCGCCGGGAAGAAGGAGGAGCAGCGAAAGCTCACGCAGCCTGAAAGGCTCGTCCAGCCCGCGGACCGGGAGCTGCGCTACGAGGACCCGGAGTCCGCCGTGGCCGAGGAGGGGCTGATCCGCCTGCTCTACCTCGAGCCCGCGCTGATCGCCGCGCCGGGCCTGCCGCCGCCGGAGGACTTCTCCTCCGCGGCGCTCGGGAAGATCTACGGGGTGCTCACCGGGCGCATCCGCGCGGGCGGGGCCGTGGGGGCTGACATGCTCGCCGGGGAACTCAAGCCTGGGGAGATGGATCTGCTGGTCTCCCTGCTGCAGAAGCCGGAGACGCTCAGCCGCAGCCGGCAGAGCGCCGCCGATTACATAGCGAAGATAGAAGAAAGAAAAGAACGCCGGCAGGGCGGCACCGATCTCAGGGCGCTGCGCGACCGGCTGAGACAAACGAAAGGATACGAGGGATAAAGATGGCAGAAGATACGATCTACACCGAACAGGAGCTCAGCGAAATGGCCGACGCCCTGCTCACCGCGGCCGGGGAGCCGGAGCTCATCCCCGAGCCTCCCAAGGCGAAGAAGCCCCCCCGCAAGAAGGAGGAGCACAGCGCCCAGACCGCGAAGACGCCCGAGGAGCGGCTCAACGACCTGCTGGAAAAGGGCAAGAAGGCCGGCAAGCTCTCCGCCAAGGAGCTGGAGGTGCTCGAGGAGCTGAACCTGGACCCCGAGGTCATCGACCGCTTCTATGAGACGCTTGAGAAGAGCGGCATCGACATCGACGTCGGCACCGACGATCTGCTCCCGCCGCTCGACGAGGTCATGCCCGACGCGGAGGATCTGGCCGAGATCGAGGAGGTCGCGGAGAGCACGCTCAGCGACACCGACTCGCTGGCGGACAACTACGCCACCGACGACCCGGTGCGCATGTACCTCAAGGAAATCGGCAAGGTGCCCCTGCTCACCCCCGAGGAGGAGGTCGAGCTGGCCAGGCAGATGTCCCTCGGCGACGAGAACGCCAAGCACCGCATGACCGAGGCGAACCTCCGTCTCGTCGTGTCCATCGCCAAGCGCTATGTCGGCCGCGGCATGCTCTTCCTCGACCTGATCCAGGAGGGCAATCTGGGCCTGATCAAGGCGGTGGAGAAGTTCGACTACACCAAGGGCTACAAGTTCTCCACCTACGCGACCTGGTGGATCCGCCAGGCCATCACCCGCGCCATCGCCGACCAGGCGCGCACCATCCGCATCCCCGTGCACATGGTCGAGACCATCAACAAGACCATCCGCGTCTCCCGCCAGCTTCTGCAGGAGCTGGGCCACGACCCCTCCGCCGAGGAGATCGCCCGCGAGATGGACATGCCCGTGGACAAGGTGCGCGATATCCTCAAGATCGCGCAGGAGCCCGTCAGCCTCGAGACCCCCATCGGCGAGGAGGAGGACTCCCACCTCGGCGACTTCATCCCCGACGAGGACGCGTCCGAGCCCTCGGAGGCGGCCTCCTTCTCCCTGCTGCGCGAGCAGCTTGAGGAGGTGCTGGACACCCTCGCCCCGCGCGAGAAGAAGGTGCTGGAGCTGCGCTTCGGCATCGTCGACGGCCGCACCCGCACGCTGGAGGAGGTCGGCAAGGAGTTCAACGTCACGCGCGAGCGCATCCGTCAGATCGAGGCCAAGGCCTTAAGAAAACTCCGCCATCCGAGCAGAGCGAAGAAGCTGAGAGACTTTTTGAATTGAGAGTGGAGTGTGGAGAGTTGAGAGTGGAGTTAAGGTGTCGCTTCGCGACGAATTACAAATTATCCGCGAAGCGGATACCATAACTCCACTCTCCAAACTCCACTCTCCACTCTTCTGAAGAGATAGAGGCAGAACACATGACTTACGACTTTACCACCGTCCTTGACCGCGCGGGGCGCGACTGCCTCGCGGCGGATAAGATCCCCTTTGACGGCGTTCGGCCCGGGGAGGGCTTCGACGTCATCCCCATGTGGATCGCCGACATGGCCTTCCCGACCGCGCCGCCCGTGCTGGACGCGATCAGAGCGCGCATGGAGATGCCGAACTTCGGCTACTTCGCCCTGCCGAAGGACTATTATGACGCGATCATCGACTGGCACAGGACCCGCAACGGCGTGGAGGGCCTGGAAGCAAAGCACATCGGCTACGAAAACGGCGTGCTCGGGGGCTTAAGCTCCGCGCTGCAGGCCTTCACGACGCCGGGCGAGAAGATCCTCGTCCACTCCCCCACCTACGTCGGCTTCACCCATACCTTTGAGGACACGGGCCGCGTCGCCGTCCACTCGCCCCTCGTGCGGGACAGGGACGGGATCTGGCGCATGGACTATGAGGACATGGACCGGAAGCTCAAAGAGAACGACATCCACTTTGCGATCTTCTGCTCCCCCCACAACCCCTGCGGCCGGGTCTGGGAGCGCCGGGAAATCGAACAGGCCATGGAGGTCTACAGGGCCCACGACTGTCTGGTCTTCTCGGACGAGATCTGGTCCGACATCATCCTGCCGGGCTATCGGCACATCCCCACGCAGAGCGTCTCGGAGGACGCGAAAAACCGCGTGATCACCCTCTACGCGCCGAGCAAGACCTTCTCCCTGGCGGGGCTGGTCGGGTCCTACCACGTCATTTACAACGACTATCTGCGCGCGCGGGTGCAGCGGCAGGGCAGACACAGCCACTATAACGAGCCGAACATTCTCTCCGTCCACGCCCTGATCGGCGCCTACCGCGACGGCGGCGCGTGGTGCGACGGGATGATCCGGGTCATCGACGGGAATGTGCAGTACGCCTGCGATTTTATTGAGGGGCACTTCCCCGGGGTCTCGCTCATGCGGCCGCAGGGGACCTACATGCTCTACCTCGACTGCGGCGCGTGGTGCCGGGCGCACGGCGTCACGATCCGGGAGCTCCAGAAACGCGGGGTGCGCTGCGGCGTGATCTGGCAGGACGGCGAAGCGTTCTTCTGGCCGGACACGATCCGCATGAACCTGGCCCTGCCGAAGTCCCGCCTCGTCGAAGCGATGGAGAGATTGAAAACATACGTGTTTGTTTAAAGCGAAGCCTGGCGGATACGCGAATATCCGCCAGGTTTCACTTTTTGGTTCTTCACATTTCTTTAAGGCGCTAAAGCGAGGCGACAGCGTCGGGCTGACAAACGCCTTCCCCTCAAAGGGGAAGGCATAGGACGCGGCACTTTCATACCCTAAAGTTCCGTGATGGGCTTCATTTTTCCCCTGTTTACTTTGCGATGCCGTATTCCTCGGCGAGCTTGCGGAAGGTGGGCAGGGAGCGCTCGATCACGTCCCGGCTCACGCAGTAGGCGAGGCGGACATAGCCCGGCGTTCCGAAGCTGTCCCCGGGCACGACCAGGAGATTGTCCTTCATGGCCCTGCGGCAGAAAGCCGTCGCGTCCGGCTCGGGCGTCTTCATAAAGAGGTAGAAGGCCCCGTCCGGGTGGACGCAGGTATAGCCCATCTCTGTCAGCGCCCCGTACAGCAGGTCGCGGTTGCCCTTGTAGACGGAGATGTCGCTGGTCTCGCCCAGGCAGTCGATGGCGACGCGCTGCCACATGCTGGACACGCAGATATAACCGAAGGCGCGGATGGACGCCATGGCCGCGGAATAGATGTCGTCGTAGTCGTCCAGCTCCGGCGGCAGGGCCATGAAGCCCACGCGCTCCCCCGGCAGGGACATGGACTTGCTGAACGAATAGCAGTAGATCGTGTTCTTATAGATCGACGGGAGATAGACGACCTCCTGCCCGTCGTAGACCAGCTCACGGTACGGCTCGTCCGCGAGGATGTAGATGGGGTGGCCGTACTCCGCCTGCTTGCGCTCGAGAAGCCGCGCCAGCCCCTCCAGCCCCTCGCGCCTGAGCACGACGCCGGAGGGGTTGTTCGGCGAGTTGAGGATGAGCAGCATGGTGTCGCTCGTCAGCGCCTTCTCCGCCGCGTCCAGATCGAGCTGGAAGGTATGCGGATCGGTCGGGCACTCGGTAAGTCCCGCCCCGTAGGCGTCGGCATAGTACTTGTAATCCATGAAGTAGGGCGTGAAGGTCATGGCCCGGCCGCCGCCGGAGAGCAGGACCCGGGTCATGACGGCAAGGCAGGTGGAGGTGCCGCAGGTGATGATCACATCCCGGGCGCGGTATCTCACGCCGAAGGTCTTCGTCAGATACGCCGCCGCCTTCTCGCGGACCTCGGGCAGGCCCGCCGCGGGCGCGTAGGTATAGAGCTGCGCCGCGGGCACCGTCGCCCGGAGCCTGTCCATCGTCTCAAACACGCAGGGAGGCGGGTCGATGCTCGGCGAGCCGATGGTGAAATTGTACACGTTCTCCGGCCCCACGATTTTGGCCTGCTCCGTGCCGTACTCCGCGATTTCGCGGATGATGTTGCCGCTGCGTCCCCACGCGACAAGCTGTTGATCGATCATCGCTGGTCACTCCTTATCCGGTCTGTCCGCGTCGCGTTTTTTTCGATTCCGCGGATACGCTGTATTTTATACCACGATCCGCGGTAATGCAAGAGCGGCTTTTCCCGGCGCGCGCAAAACCCCTCTCCGCAAAGAGGCGCGGAGAGGGGTTTGTCTGCCGATCTGCGGGGAGATTACTTCTTGTAGCCGGTGGCGAAGTCCACGACGTTGCGCAGCTCCTCGCCCGCGAGGAAGGCCCTGAGATTGTTCGCCGCGATGTCGATGATGCGCTCGAAGGTCTCCGGCAGGTGGAAGCCGCCCGAGATGTGCGGGGTGATGACGAGGTTGTCCAGGGCCCAGAGGGGGCTGTCGGCAGGCAGAGGCTCGACCTCGGCCACGTCCATGGCGGCGGCCTGGATCTTGTTTCCGGAGAGGGCGCGGTACAGCACCTCCGACGAGACGGCGTTGCCGCGGCCGCAGTTGATGAACAGGGCCGTGTCCTTCATCCTGTCAAAGCTCTCGTCGGTGTAGATATAGCGGGTGGCGGCGGTGTTCGGCAGGACGGACATGATGACGTCCGCGCGGGGCAGGACGGTGTCCAGGTCCTGGGTCATGACGAGCTCGTCCACGCAGTCGGGCTTGTTCGTGGCGCGGCGCTTGACGCCGATGACCGTCGCGCCCATGGCCTTGACCATGCGGGCGTAGGACTGGCCGATGTCGCCGAGGCCCACCACCGCGACCGTGCAGTCGGACAGGGACGAGACGGTGCCGTGATCGCTCCAGACGGCCTTCTTCTGCTCGTCCCGGTAGAGATAGAGCTTCTTCATCAGCATGAGGGTGAGGGCAAAGGCGTGCTCCGCGACGGCCTTGTTGTAGGCGCCGGTGGCGTTTGTGAGGACGGTCTTTTTGTCCAGCACGCCGGGGACGATGTAGGCGTCGGTGCCGGCGGACTCAAGCTGGAGCCATTCGAGGTTTTCGGAGGCCTCGATCATGGCGGCGTCGGGCTGACCGATGATCACGTTCGCCGCCCGGATCTGCTCCCTGGTCACGTCCTTCGGATTGCTGTAGACAAATTCGCAGCCCGCGCCCGCGGCCTCGAGCTTTTCCCTGTGTCTCGCCTCGACGGGGCTCAGTACCAGTACAGTCTTTTTCACGATTTCAATCTCCTGTCACAGTTTGATTTTGAAGACGACCTTGCGCACGTCGGAGGGGCCGCCGACCTGTCCCTTGACCCGGTGCGCGTCCGCGGGGAAGGCCACCAGAAAGTCGCCGTTTTTGAGGATGACGCTCTGGTGCGCGGGGTCCCTGTCGGTATAGGCGTAGAAGTCGTTTTCCGGCCTGCTCGCCCCCTCGTCCAGGGTGAGGGCGGCGGTGTCGGCGATGTCCATCCGCTCTTCGCCTTCGATGACGACGTGGATGTCCAGATAGTCCTTATGCGCCTCAAAGAACAGCTTGTCGTCCGGCTGGGTCTCGAAGAGGTTCAGCGTGGCATAGAGCTTCTTTTCGTCGATATACACCGTGTCGGTGCCGACGGTCGCGAGGAACCCGTCGGTCAGATGCTCCAGCGCCTTGTCCAGCATGGGGTGAAGGCCGCGATAGTCCGCGGCGTTTTTGCGTTTGGCGATAATCATGGGCGTTGCTCCTTCGTTTATTCTTTGCCGCCCGCGTCGATCAGACTCTGCATCTCGGTCCAGAGCCCGTCCAGGCAGTCGACCGTCCGGCAGTAGAGGGCGTACTTTCTGTCATAGATCGCGGCGCGTGATGCGTCCGGCTCGAAGCGGCGGGAGACCGCCGTCATCCCCTCCGCCGCCGAACGCAGGTCCGGGTACTCCCCCGTCGCGACCGCCGCGGCGACCGCGCAGCCGAGGGCGCCGGTCTCGTTGGCCTCCACGGTCTCCACCGGGAGATGCGTCACGTCGGCAAACATCTGCGCCCAGACCGCCGATCTGGCGGCGCCGCCCGCGAGGCGGATGCACTTGGGCGGCTCTGCGCGGCTTTTCAGCAGGCGCTCCAGGTGCATGCGGTGGCAGAAGGCGATGCCCTCGTAGACGCTTCGGGCCATGTGGCGGCGGGTGTGGTTGAGCGACAGGCCGACGAAGCTGCCCTTCGCGTTCGGGTGGACGTTGGAGGCCATGAGGAAGGGCAGGAAGACCGGCACGAATTCCTCCGGCTCTATCTCCCCCACCCAGCGGTTGAGGACCTCATAGACGCTCTCCCCTTTTGCCCCGCACGCCGCGCCGAGCTCCGGCAGCAGCTCGCGGACAAACCACTCGTTATTGCCGGCGGAGGTGGGACTCGACTCCTCGATGAGGTAGTATTCCGGCAGGCAGAAGAGGGAGTTCATCAGCACGCTCCCGTCCGTGACGGGCGACTCGCGCACGTACTCGTTGATGCTCCAGGTCCCGGCGATCATGCAGAGCTCTTCCGGGTCCGTGACGCCGACGGCGAGGGCGCAGGCGTTGATGTCGAACATGCCGCCGATGACCGGGGTGCCGGGCAGCAGGCCGCAGCGTTTCGCCGCCTCTTCGCTCACGTGACCGCAGATCTCGGTCGCGCGGCAGAGGGGCGGGAGCGCGCTTTCGATCTCCTCCAGGCCGAAGAGCCTTAACAGCTCCCGATCATACGAACGGGTGTAAAGGTTCATGAGGTTGGCCCCGGAGTAGTCGGTGATCTCCGCCCCGGCCTCGCCGGTCAGGCGAAAGCGCACGTAGTCCTTGCACGCGAAGACCCAGCGGATGTTGTGATAGCTCTCCGGCTCGTTGTCTCTGAGCCAGGCCAGCAGCGACACCGGCTGGCAGGCCAGGATATGCTGGGCCGTGCGCGCGAAGACCTTCGCCTCCGTGCCGTCGGCCGCCCATTGATTCGGGTAGGCCCAGGCGCGGTTGTCGGTGGAGATGATGCCGTTTCGGGCGGGTTTATCATCTTTCCCCCAGAGATAGAGGCCCTTGCCGTGGCCCGCGATGCCGATGCCGGCGACGTCCCCGGGATCGACGCCGGTCTCCTTCAGAACGCGGGAGATGACGGCGCAGTTGGCGTCCCACATCTCCTCCATGTCCCGCTCGACAAAACCGGGCTTCGGAGTGATGGAGGCCGTGGCGACGACGGCCTTGCCGATCTCCGTTCCGTTTCGGTCGAACAGCGCCGCCTTGGTGGCGGTGCCGCCGTTATCCAGTCCGATAAAATAATGCATCTTTTCCCCTCTCTTTACCGGCTCATCTCGACGCCGGAGAGCTCCCAGCAGCGCGTCAGGAATTCTCTGGCGATCTTCTCCTTGTGCCAGAGATTGTCGCCCTTATGGCCCAGCACCTCGATGGAGATCCAGAAGCGTCGGACGCCCGCGGGCGCGTCGAAGGAGGCGGCCCGGCGGATGATCTCCGCGCCGATCTCCGGGGTCAGGAAGCCCTCGGTTTGCCAGTCCGGGGCCTCGGCGGGGTCCATGTGCAGGTCGCCGAAGCAGGGGTGGGCCGGATCGTCGATGCAGTCGCAGAGGTGGATCTGGCTCAGGTACGGCCTCGCCATCTCCAAAGTATTGAACAGGCCGAGACCGCCGAGCTGCTCGTGCGAGCTGTCCCAGTGCAGGAAGAGATTGGGATGGGCCTCGTGCAGGGGCTTGAACCACTCGACCACCTCGTCCATCGGGCCGATCAGGGCCTTCTTGTGGGCGTAGCGGTCCAGCGGCTCGATACTGCAGAGCATGCCGAGGGAGGCGCAATAGTCCGCAATCTGCGCGAGGCTGTCCGCCTGGGCGGCCATGGCCTCGTCATGCAGGGCGTCGCCGGGGTAGGGGCCGCTGGGCACGCCGAAGGTCATGTAGCCGCACTCGGCGGCGTAGTCCGCGTGCATTTTCAGAAAAGACAGCACCTCCGCGCGGCGTTTGTCGTCCAGGTCGCAGAGGGACATCTTCTGCTCGTTGAGGAAGGGCGCGACAAAGGTGATCGCGCTCAGGCCGCTGTCCGCCAAAATCTTCCGCACCTCGTCCCGGCGCTCCTT
>JAILNC010000031.1 GCA_024691985.1 Oscillospiraceae bacterium
AACAAGGGGCTCAGCCGGGACGAGCTCTTCTCGGCGGAGGATCTGCAGCAGAGCCCGGTGCTTACGGACGCCGTATACGTCAGCGTCTCGGACGGGCAGGACGTCAGCGTCGATTCCGCAGGCGTCTGGGTCCTCAGCGGCACGGCGTCCGAGCTCACCGTCTGCGTGGACGCCGGGGAGACGGACGCGGTACAGCTGGTGCTGGACGGCTTGAACATCGAAAACCGCGATCTGCCCTGCATCCTCGTGCGGCAGGCGGGAAAGGTCCATATCACGCTGCTCTCCGACAGCGCGCTCACGGTGCGAGAGGGCTTTCGCAAGGACCCCGAAAAGAAAGCCAGCGCCGTCGTCTACAGCCGCGCGGATCTGACGCTCAGCGGGGAGGGCGCGCTGCGCATTTCTTCCCCGAAAAACGGGATCATCTGCCGGGACACGCTGCGCATCACCGGGGGCGGCTTTGAGATCAGCGCCGCCTCCAAGGCCGTCGCGGCGGACAACGCCATCTGGATCGCGGACGGCAGCCTCCGCCTGGCGGCGGGCAGCGACGGCCTGCACGCGGAAAACGGGGACGACAGCCGCGCGGGGAGCGTCTACATCGGCGGCGGCAGCATCGCCATCACGGCGGGCGACGACGGCATCCACGGCCAGTCCCTGCTGCAGATCGACGGCAGCACGCTCTCCGTCAGCGCGGACGAGGGCCTCGAGGGGACCTGGGTCCTGATCAACGGCGGACGCCTCGACATCGCGGCGAGCGGCGACGGCATCAACGCCGGCTTCAAGTCCGACGCCTACCGCCCGAAGATCGAGATCAACGGCGGGCAGCTCTCCATCGTAATGGACGGCGAGGACCCGGACGCCATCGACTCCAATGAGGATCTGGTCATCACCGGCGGCGTCATCGAGCTCACCGGCTCCGGCATCGACTGGGACGGGGAGCTGAGCTTCACCGGCGGCACGGTGATCCTCGACGGGCAGGAGCTCGACAGCATCCCGAATCAGAGCGCCCATCATCTTGGTTCCTGAGCAGCGGCACAAGCAAAGCAACTCGGCTTCATCAAGTAATACTAATTCCTGATGAAAAGCTTGAATGATTCAAGCTTTTCATGCGCAGCCTTGCTCACAGGCAATGAAAGCATTATTAAATGTTTTCATTGAAAAAGAGTATAAGAACACAAGACAGCTCCCGGTTTGATCTCAAACCGGAAGCTGTCCTACGTTTTGTCCTTTGTTCAGTCCTGCGCCTCCATGTAGCGGATCATGGCCTCGGCGGCCTTCTTGGCCCCGTCCACCGCGTGGACCACGGTCTTGGCTCCGGTGACCACGTCGCCCGCGGCGAAGACGCCGGGCCGGGTGGTCATATAATTCTCGTCCACCAGCAGGGTCCCGCGCTCGCCGGCGAAGAGGCCCTCGGTCGTGCGCACCAGCTTGCCGCGCGGCACCTGACTGATGGAGATGACCGTGGAGTCGGCGTGCACCAGCACGGGCTCCGGCTCGTAGCCGACGATCTTGTCGTCCTCGTCGAAGATGGCCTTGGAGAAGACAGGGCCCTCGTCGGTGATGTACTCGATGCGCATGCCGAAGACGAACTCTGCCCCGTCGAGCTCGGCGTAGGCGACTTCGCTGGAACTGGCGGTCACGTTCTTGCTGCGCGCGTAGAGCGTCACATGGCGCGAGCCGTTGCGCAGGGCGGTGCGCGCCACGTCCATGGCGGCGTTGCCCATGCCGATGACGGCCACGGTGTCGCCCAGCTTGTGGCCCTGGGGATTGGCCAGATAGTTCAGGCCGAAGAGGACGTGGCCCAGGCTCTCGCCCGGCAGGCCGAGGGTGCGGGGCTTTTCCGCGCCGGTGCCGATGAAGATGGACTTGTAGCCGTCGCGCATCAGCTCGTCGATCATCAGCACGGAGCCGATGGTGGTGTTGGTGCGAATGGTGACGCCGAGCTCCTCCATGCGCGCCTGATAGCGGTCGAGCGTCGACTTGGGCAGGCGGAATTCCGGGATGCCGTACTGCAGCAGGCCGCCGATCTTGCCCTTCCACTCGAAGACGGTGACGGGGTAGCCCTGCTCGGCCAGCTTGATGGCGACGGTCATGCCCGCGGGGCCGCAGCCGATGACGGCGGCCTTCTTGTCCTTCTTGAGCGGGGGGCGTTCGACCACCATGCGGTCGAGGTACATGTCGGAGATATAGGCCTCGATGCTGGAGAAATGGACGGGCGTGTCCTTGCGGCCGCGGATGCAGTGGCCGGCGCACTGCTTTTCGTGGTTGCAGACGATGGCGCAGACCGCGGACAGGGGGTTGTTTTCAAAGAGCATCTGACCCGCCTCCATGAGGCGGTTTTCCTTAAAGAGCTGGATCACGGCGGGAATGGGGGTATGGACGGGGCATCCCTTCTGACACATGGGGTTCTTGCAGTTGAGGCAGCGGTTGGCCTCGTTGACGATATGCAGCGCCATAGCTTCTCCTTCCAGATCGTATATATCTTTGCGGCAGATACCGGGAAAAACTTCCTGCCCTTATCATACCGAAAAGCGGCGCGCTTTGCAAGGGATACGGCGCCTTTCTCCGCCCGTTTTTTCACTTCGTCGCCACGGCGGCCGGAACTGGACACCGGGCGGCTTTCATGCTAGAATATGTCCATCAAAAAACGGGAGGGACCTGCATGAACGCATGGGAACTGATGCGCGCAAGGCACGCGGTCAGAAGTTATGTAAACCACCCGATCGAGGCGGAGAAGGTCGCCGCGCTGCAGCAGGCGATCGAGGACGTCAACCGCGAGGCGGGGCTGCACATTCAGCTCTTCACCGAGGAGCCGGAGGCCTTCAACGCCAACGCCGCGCACTACGGACAGTTCAGCGGCTGCCGCAACTACCTCGCGATGGTCGGGCCGAAGGACGCGGACGAGGCGATCGGCTACTACGGGGAGAAGCTCGTCCTGCTCGCGCAGGAGCTGGGGCTGAACACCTGCTGGGTGGCGCTGACCTTTCGCAAGAACGCGGTCACGGTCGACATCGCGCCGGAGGAGAAGCTGCACGTCGTGATCGCCCTCGGCTACGGCGAGACACAGGGCGTCCAGCACAAGAGCAAGGCCGCCTCCGCCGTCTCCAACCTGTCCGACAGCTCGCCCCAGTGGTTTCGCGACGGGGTCGAGGCCGCGCTGCTGGCCCCGACGGCGATCAACCAGCAGAAGTTCAGCTTCACGCAGAACGGGCGCAGGGTCAAGGCCCGCACAAAGCTGACCTTCTACGGGCGCATGGATCTCGGCATCGCGAAGTACCACTTCGAGCTCGGCGCCGGGAAAGAGAATTTCGACTGGGCCTGAGCGCATGGCGTACGAACAGGGCGAATGGATCATGCGCGGCCTGCGCCGGGACGATCCCGCGCGCCTGCACTCGCCGCGGGAGCTGATCGATCGCGTGAACGCCTGCGGCCTTCTGCCGCTGTTCCGAAACAGCGTCCCCGGCTTCTCGGTCGAGGAGATGACCTGCCCGGAGGACTGGTGGTGCGGCGACCCCGCGCGCGATCCCTGGATCTGGCGCACGCTCTGCGCGCGCAGCGGAGAGCTCGCCTACGGCAAGTTTTTCGGCAGCAAGGCGGGCTTCGTCTCGCTCGAGTGGCTGCCGGTCTTCGCCAACTGGCGGCGCGACGGCTACGACTTCGACGCGCGCTGGGACGACGGTCTCGCCTCGCTGCGGCAGAAGAAGCTCATGGACCTCTTCGCCGACGGGACAGAGTACTTTACCTATGAGGCCAAACAGCGCGCGGGCTTCGGCAAGGGCGGCGAGAAGAACTTCGAGGGCGTCGTGACGCAGCTGCAGATGCAGACCTATCTCGTGGTAAGAGACTTTCGCTGCCGCAAAAACCGCCTGGGCGAGGACTACGGCTGGCCCATCGCGGTGCTTTCCACGCCCGAGAGCGTCTGGGACTTCGCATGCGTGAGCGCCTGCTACGCGGAAAAGCCCGCCGTCTCGCGCGAGCGGGTCTATGCCCGGGTGCGGGAGCTTTTCCCCCGCGGCAGCGAGGCGCAGCTTCGCGCCATTCTTAAATAGAATACGGCGGCAGCACAGCCTGTCATGCTGAGCGCAGCGAAGAATCTTAAACCTGCGGCACGGTACGCTTTAAGATCCTTCGGCCGGTGTGCGCACCGGACCTCAGGATGACAGAAAAAGTCCTCAAACAGGCGGGGCGGCCCGCTCCTTCGGGATGGAGATGGTGAGGATCAGGGCGTCGTCGGTCTCCTCGCGCTTTATCCCGGCGTCGATGCCGCCCTGCTTCATCAGCGCGAGCGAGTGGTTGAGGCTGTTGAGGAAAATGCGCACGTCCTTGAGGATGAGGCTGCGGCGCTGTTCCGGCTTCTTCGCGTCGCGCTCCCGCGCCGGTGCCGTGAGCAGGGTCTCGATGTAGGCCTCGGCCGCGGCGACGGACAGGGCGTTGTCAATGATATACGCCAGCGCCGCGCGCTGGGCCTCGGCGTCGCTCAGGCGCAGCAGGGCGCGGCCGTGCCGCTCGCTCAGACCGTGCTCGCGCAGGCTGTCCAGCACATCGCGCGGCAGCTTCAAAAGGCGCAGCTTGTTTGCAACGGCGGATTGGGATTTCCCGATCCGCCGCGCAGCTTCCTCCTGGCTGAGGCCGAACATGCGGATGAGCCTGCTCAGGCCGAGGGCTTCCTCGATGAAATCCAGATCGCGGCGCTGCAGGTTCTCCACCAGGGCGATGAGGCTGGCGTCCTCCATGTTCACATCCAGCAGGATGCACGGGACCTCGGTCAGCCCGGCCAGCTTGGCCGCGCGCAGCCGCCGCTCCCCGGCGACCAGCTCATAGCGCCTGCCGCGGCAGCGGACCGTCAGCGGATTGAGGATGCCGTATGTACGGATGCTCTGGCTCAGCTCCTCGAGGGCTTTATCCTCGAACTGTCTGCGCGGCTGCACGGGGTTGGGGGCGATCTCCTCCGCCGGGAGCCAGACGATGCTCTCCCGCCGCACCGGCGGGCGGGTGCGAAGTGCTTGCATCTGAGTACCTCCTTGTGTGGTGCTTGATGGGACCAGCATACCCCGCACTCCGCGCAAAAGCGGGCAGAATACGGCGGCGGGAAGATACTTCCCGCCGCTTTATGTAGGGGGCGGCGCCCTCGCCAACACCCATAAGAGAGTTTTGAAGCAAAAGTGACTTGGTAGCTGTCTGACAGGATTGGAAGTGATTCTTCAAGGCAGGGCAGAGGGAAAAGGCAAACGACCTTCTGCCAAAAAGTTTCAAAACCGATTATGGGAGGTATGATCCATGAAAGCACAGTCCTTTTTCGAGCAAAACGGCGGAACTTATACGCAGGTCGGCGATGTCTTGATTCCCGCCTTATCTGTTGAAGAAAGCAGGCCTTTCGGTCGTTGGGGCCGGATGCGCAGGCGGTATCTGAAGGAGCATCATCCGACTGTATATTCGAATATGCTCCTCGACGGTACACTGTATCAGCATCTGGCCGAGATCGACGAGGCCGCAGACGAGAGAATCGACCTGATTACCAAGCAGTTGGCGGATAAGCGCGGTATCACAGAGAAACTCAAAGCAGACAATCAACTTCGCTGGGTGCAGGAAATGAACTCCATTTATGCCGCAGCTGAGGAAACCA
Organism: Oscillospiraceae bacterium; assembly: GCA_024691985.1. Lineage (GTDB taxonomy): Bacteria > Bacillota > Clostridia > Oscillospirales > Oscillospiraceae > Limivicinus. Next base: position 5,621 of record JAILNC010000031.1, read on the forward strand.
TCCTTGCTGAACTGATCTACGCATTTTAACCGTCATCTGCATAGTATTCTAATAGCATAATAAACCCGGCGTCTGGAACTCTTGGAAATCAGGGTGTTCCAGACGCCTTTTCACATAATTGTTGCCATGAAGTGAAGCAGCTATTATTCAGGCTTCGCTCAATGCGGCAGAGCTTTGGTACATTCGAAAATAGGTTTTCAATCGTTAAGCACTCCAATTGATACCGCGGAGCCTTGTCTATATACCGGTCATTTGATAAAATGTAATCATGGAAGAACTTTATTTTCCGTTTAGATTTCTCTGCTATGCTGATCCCAAACATGGAGAAAAGGATGAGAAGAATGTTCCATATTCTTGTTGTCGATGACGATAAAAACACGCGCAGGTTGCTGCAGGCGGTGCTGGAGAGGGAAAACTACACCGTTACGACGGCTGGGGACGGTAAGGAGGCACTCGCCGTGATGGACCGGGAGCATATCGACCTTGTGGTGCTGGACGTTATGATGCCGCGGATGGACGGATATGAGTTTACTTCTTTGCTGCGCAGCACCAACAACGAGCTGCCGATCCTGATGGTCACAGCCAAGCAGCTCCCCGAGGATAAAAAGCAGGGCTTTCTTGTGGGTACGGACGATTACATGACCAAGCCCGTCGACGAGGAGGAAATGCTGCTGCGGATCAAGGCTCTGCTGCGGCGGGCGAAGATCGTCAGCGAGCAGCGGATCGT
>JAILNC010000135.1 GCA_024691985.1 Oscillospiraceae bacterium
GGCCCGGAGGGCGCGGAGGGACGCGGCCGTGCTGACGACGGGGGTGGTCATCAGGGCCGAGAGGCCCGCGAGCCTGACGTCCTCGCGCTTCACCGCGTCTACCACCGTCTGCACCGGCACGTCCCGCCCCAGGTCCACGACGGTGTAGCCGTAGTTCTCGAGCACGACCTTCACGATGTTCTTGCCGATGTCGTGGATATCGCCGTGCACGGTGGCGATGAGGATCCTGCCGCGGGACACGGAGCGCTCGCCTTTTTGCGCGATGCTGCGCTTGATGACCTCGAAGCCGTCGCAGGCGGCGTTGGCGGCGGAAATGAGCTGCGGCAGGAGGATCTCCTGCTTCTCGTAGCGCTCGCCGACGCGGTCGAGGGCCGGGATGAGGAGCGTGTTCACGACGTCGAGCTCCGGAAGCGACTCAAGAGCTTTGGCGGTCAGCGCGGCGGTCTCCTCCCGGAGGCCCTTCATGACGGCGGCCTCGAGGGTCATGCTCCCGCCGGACGGCGCGGGCGCCGGGGCGGCGCTGCCGCTGTCGGCGAAGCGGGCGATGTAGTCCGCAGAGCCGTCGTCCTGGCCGGAGAGAACCTTGAAGGACGCCACGGCGTCCATGACGGCGCGCTGGTTGGGGTTCACGATGGGAAAGTCGAGGCCAGCGTACATGGCCTGGGTGAGGAAGCTCACGGTGACGTTTTCCCGGGCGGGCAGGCCGAAGGAGATGTTGCTCACGCCGAGGACGGTGTGAAGGCCGAGCTCCTCCGTGACGTACCGCACGGCCTTCAGAGTCTCGGCGGCCTGCTCCTGCTGGGCGGAGACGGTGAGGGTGAGGCAGTCGATGAAAACGTCCTCCCGCGGGATGCCGTATGACAGTGCCGCGTCCAGGATGCGTTCGGCGATGTCCGCGCGCTCGCGCCACGTGGCGGGGATGCCTTTCTCGTCCAGGCACAGGCCGACGACCGCCGCGCCGTACTTTCTGCACAGGGGCAGAACGGCGTCGAGGACCTCCCGCTTGCCGTTCACGGAGTTTACGATGGCCCGGCCGTTGACGGCCCGCAGGCCCGCCTCGATCGCGGCGGGATCAGACGAGTCGATCTGCAGCGGCAGATCGGTGACGGACTGGAGCGCCTTGACGACCCGCGTCATCATCGCCGGTTCGTCGAGGCCCGGCAGGCCGACGTTCACGTCGAGGATATCCGCACCGGCGTCCTGCTGTTCGACGCCGCGCTCCATGATGTAGGCGATGTCGTTCTCGCGCAGGGCCTGCTGGAAGCGCTTTTTGCCGGTGGGGTTGATGCGCTCGCCGATGACGCGCACGCCGTCGAGTTCCGCGGTGTTCGAGGCGGAGCAGACGCCGCATCTGCGCCTCGCGCGGCGCTCGCCGGGGGCGAAGGCCGTCAGGACGGTTTTGAGCTCACGGATGAAGTCGGGATTCGTGCCGCAGCAGCCGCCGAAAATGCGCACGCCCATGCCGAGGGCGGGCAGCATCTCGCGCGCGAAGGCGGCGGGCGTGATGTTGTAGGCCCCGGTGGCGGGGTCGGGCAGGCCAGCGTTGGGCTTGAGGATCAGCGGCAGGTCCGTCCACTCCCGCAGCTCCTTGAGAAGCGGGATCAGCTCCTTCGGGCCGAGGGAGCAGTTGAAGCCGAGGGCATCGGCCCCCAGCCCCGTCAGCGTCAGGGCCATGGCCGAGACCGTCGTGCCGACGAAGGTGCGGCCGTTGGCCTCAAAGCTCATGGTGACCCAGACGGGCAGACTCGTGTTCTCCTTGGCGGCCAGCAGGGCGGCCTTGGCCTCGTACAAATCGCTCATGGTCTCGATGACGATGAGGTCGGCCCCGGCCTCGGCGCCCGCGACGACCTGCTCCTTGAAGACCTCGTAGGCCTCCTCAAAGCGGAGCGTGCCGAGCGGCTCGAGCAGCTGGCCGATGGGGCCGACGTCCAGCGCGACCTGCACCGCCTCTTCCCCCGCAGCGGCGCGGGCGCATTTGACGGCCTCCGCGATCAGCTCCGCCACGCTGTAGCCGCTGCGCGCGGCCTTGAAGCGGTTGGCGCCGAAGGTGTTGGTATAGATCAGACGGCTGCCCGCCTCGACATACAGGCGGTGGACGGCGGTGATCTTCTCGGGGTCGGTGATGTTCCAGACCTCCGGCATCTGCCCCATGGGCAGGCCCGCCGCCTGCAGCATGGTGCCCATGCCGCCGTCGAGAAGCAGGATCTCAGAATGCTCCACAGTTTGTACCATCCTTTCTGAATGCACAGCTTTCAAACATCGCGCAGGAGGCGCAGCCCCGGTGCCGCCGCGGCTGCGGGCTGTCGGACACGCCGATGAGCGCCGTGACCGACTTCTGCGGCAGCATCAGCCCGCTCTCGGACAGGCTCACGCCGATGCGGCGCGTGACGTCCAGCACGCGAAACAGCTCTTCCTGCTGTTTAAGCGGCATGTCCCCGTAGCCGGGGCTGAAGCGGTCCGTGAGGAAGCGGGGGACGAAGGCGGCCTCCAGATCGGCGCAGAGATTGTCGCAGACGTTCTCGATCGCGGCGCTGCCGCAGGCGTCCAGGATGACGGCGTCGCCCATGCGGCCGACCTGCGCGCGGCGGATGAGCTGCTCGACCTCGCTGCCGAGCGTCGCCGCCATGAGGAGCACCGCGTCGCAGCCGTGCAGAAGCTCGCGTATCGAGTCGCCCGCGGGGGTGAAATCCGTCCCCTCCAGCCGCCCGTCCGGCAGCAGCGGATACAGACGCCATACGGCGCGCGGCCGGGCCGTCTCCATCAGAGTGCGCTCACAGCGCGCAAGATCCGCGGAGAGCGCTTCGGAAAGGCCGCCGCCCTTATAGCCCAGATACTGCAGGACCTGATTGCGCTCGATCCCGGTCAGCCGCGCTTCCATGCTCTCTCCTCCCCCCGCATGCAGAATAAAAGTATTATAACACACTGCAAGATGAATGTGTATACAAAAATAACAGGCGCGCCGAATATTCGGCGCGCCTTTCAAGCGGGGCGTTCGCCCCGTGCCGTGCGGTCTCAGCCGTCCGTGCCCTTCGGGTCCACCTCGACGCCCCAGATGATCACATTGCGCTTCGCGTCCACCTGGATGCGATACAGGTAAGTGGTGGCCGCCGTGTCCTCCCAGGGGCGGCCGTAGCGGAAGGTCACGCTCGTCACGCCCTCCTCAAGGCCGTGGATGCGGTACCACTGTCTTCCGCCGACGCCGACCATGCCGAGCGACGCGCTGTCGGGATAATACTGCTCCTCCACCTCGGCGACCGCGGGGTTTTCGACCTCCGCCGTCCAGCTGTAACCCGTCGTGGGATTGGCCGGGAAATAGAGATCCACCGCGTTGGGCAGGCCTTCGTCCCCCTCGACCTCCGGCGCAGCCTGTGCGGTCTCCGCCGGCTCCGGCTCCGCCGCGGGGGCGGCGGTCTGTACATGCACGGGGCCTGTGCAGCCCGCGAGCAGGACGGTCAGAACAAGCAGCGCCAAAATCCGTTTTTTCATAGTTTGATCTCCTCCTGTAAGCTCCTGTGAGCGGCATATTTTCAAATGCTTCTGCGTTCAGTATAACAAAGCCGCGGCGGAACATCAAGCACGAAACATGCACAACGGCCCCCGACCGTGTTTTTCATACAGTCGGGGGCGCTGCATATGTCAGACCGTAGCTCCGGAAGGCGTCTGCATATCCGTCGGCATCTGGCCGTTCTGGCCGCGGCGTCCCTTGCCGGGCCGCTGCCCGCCGCCGGGGAACTGGCCGTCCGCAGGAAACTCACCGTCCGCGGGCATCTGACCGTCTGCAGGCAGCTGGCCGCCGAAGCCTCCCTTGCCGCCGCCGAAACCGCCTTTGCCGCCGAAGCCGCCCCCGCCCATCATCTGGTTTGGGATGGTGCTGACTTCCTGCCCGTTCACGATCACGGTGCCGCCGGTGAAGCTGATGCTGCCGTCGACATCGAAGCCGGAATTGCCCGTGACCTCGACGCGCCCGCCGGTGATGGTCAGATCGCCGTTGGAGTCGACGGCGTCGGTGTCCCCCGCGCCCATCGTGACCGTGAGACGGCCGCCGTTGATCTCGACCGCCGGGGACAGGGCGGAGGATTTGCGCGCCGCGTTGACGCCGTCGTCCGAGGCCTTGACGTCGAGGATGCCGCCGTTGACAAGGACCTTTGTCGCCTCCAGGCCCTCGGCCGCGGTGATGCTGTAATTGCCGCCCTCGATCTGCAGGAGGGTGTTGGCGTGAAGGGCGTCGTCGCCCGCCGTGATCGAAAAGCGGCCGCCGAGCAGATAGAGGTTGCCGAGCGTCTCGTCCTCGTCGTTCTCCGCGTGCAGGCCGTCGCTGCCCGCGTTGATCGTGAAGCTGCCCGCCGCGACGCGGATGGAGTCGTTGGCCTCAAAGGCCTTGCTTTTGGCCGAGACGACGTAACTGCCGCCGGTGATCTTCAGATCGTCCTTCGAGACGACGCCGTTGTCCGTGGAGGAAATCGTCAGTGCGCCGCAGCCGTTCAGCGTCAGGTCGGCGCGGGAGAAGACCGCAGCGTCGGTGTTGATGTCCCCGTCCCTGCGGAAGCCGCCCGATACGGTCAGCGCGCTGTCGGAGACGGTGGTCACGAAGACCTTGTCCGCGCTCTTGACGTAGATGCAGGGGAAGTCTGTGTTCGTGATGCTCACGCCGTCGAGCACGAGCTGGACCTTGGCGTCCTTATCGGCCTCGACGGTGACGGTCGTCTCCTTCGCCGTGCCGCGCAGGATGTAGACGCCCGCCTCGGGGATCGTGACGTCCTTGCCGGAGGAGAGGGTGATCGTCTCCGCGTCCGCGGTGTCGGGCTCCTGCTCCAGATCGCGCTCGGTGAAGAGCTCCGCCGTGAGGGAGGATACGTCGGCGGAATCCTCCGAGCTGTCAGCCGGGAGCGCCGCATCTCCGGAGGCGTCGGTCGCAAAAGCGGAGACCGCGAAGCAGAGCGTGAAGGCCGCGCAGAGCAGCAGCGTCAGCAGCGTCAGTTTATAAATGCTTTTCAGTTTCATGGAAGTATCGTCCTTTCCTGTGATGTGAGCACATCATAAAGGGCAATACTTAAACCATCCTAAAACAGGAAAAATATTTCTATTTTTCTCTCCGGCGCGGGAAGCGGAGGCTGATCCGCAGCCGCCCCTCCGGCGTGAGCGCGGCCTCCGCCGTGCCGCCGTGCCGCTCGGCGATGGCGGAGGCGGTGGCGAGGCCGATGCCGAAGCCGCCGCACTCATCCTTGCTGCGCGAGGGATCGGCCCGGTAAAAGCGGTCGAAGAGGCGGGCGCACTGTTCGTCCGTGAGCGGCTCGGTCAGGCCGTTCTCCGTGCCGATGCGGACCCATTTGCCCTCGGCCTGCGCCATAAGGCGGATCGTATCGCCCTCCGGCGCGTACTTGACCGCGTTGTCACAGAGGATGCTCAGCACGCGGGCGAGCTCCTCGCCGTCACATTCGAGGCAAAGGCCCTCCGGCGCGCTTGTTTCGATATGCTGGCCGCGCGCCTCCGCCATCGGCTGGAAGGGCTCTGCACTCTCCTCCAGCAGCGGGGAAAGCTCGACCGTTTCCAGATGCAGCGGGGCGTCCATCTCCTCTGCGCGGCTGAGCGCGACCATGCCCTCGACGAGCCTGCGCATCTGCTCGACCTGCTTCTGGGTGCTTTGGACCCAGGGATTGTCCGGCACGTCCATGTCCAGCACGTCCATGTTGGCGGAGATGACCGTCAGCGGGGTCTTGAGCTCGTGGCCGGCGTCAGTGATGAAGCGCTTCTGGCGGTGCATGTTGTCCTCGAGCGGCTCGACAGCGCGCCTGCTGGCCCAGGCCACGAAGAGCCAGGCCGCCGCCGCGCCGAGCACACAGGCGCCGACAGAGAAGAGCAGGAGCCTGCGCACGCCGCCGAGGCGCGTCTCGCAGTTGAGGAAGGTGATCCGCTGTCCCCCGTCCCGGTCGGGCTGCACGCGGTAGAGGTAGTCCCCCGCGAAGCCGCTTTCCCTGCCGGAGGCGAGAGCGCGCGCCGTAAGGCCGGAGAGTTCGTCGTCGGACAGCTCCGTCTCCCGGGTCGGGCCGACTGCTTCTATCAGCTCGCCGTCGGAGGAGAGGCGCAGCGTGAAGTAGCGCGCCTCGTCCAGCATGCCCTTCATCCGGCGCGAGCGGTTGTCCATCCCGCCCTTTCCGCCCATGGCGGGCTTTCCGCCCTCCATGCACACGGCGTCGAGCGTCTCGCCGAGCTCGGTGCGGACGTTGATCCAGTTGGCGAGATTCGCCGCCGCCGTCACGAGCAGCATCGCCGCAATCAGAGCCAGCATGGCGATGCGGAAAAAGCGCTTGCGTACCCGTTGGATCATGACTTTTCCTCCAGAGAGTAGCCCACGCCGCGCACGGCCCTGATCTCCGCCTGCGCGCCGAGCTCCGCAAGCTTCTTGCGCAGGGAGGAGATGTTCACCCACAGTACGTTGACTTCGGACTCGGACTCCCAGCCCCAGACATGCTCCATGATCCGGTCCGCGCTGAGCACGGCCCGCGGGTTCTCCATCAGCATCTCCATGAGCTGAAAGGCCTTGTTCGTGAGCTTCTGCGCCTGATCGCCGCAGCGCAGCTCCATGGTGCTGCGGTCCAGCTCAAGGTTGGCAAAGCGCAGCAGATCCGGCCGGATCGCACTCCGGCGGCGGAGCATGGCGCGGATGCGGGCGAGCAGCTCCTTGACATGAAAAGGCTTGGCGAGATAGTCGTCGGCCCCGGCGTCCAGCCCCTCGACGCGGTCCTCCACGCCGTCCCGGGCCGTGAGCATCAGACAGGGCGTGTCCACGCCCTTGCCGCGCAGGCGCCGCAGCGCCTCCACGCCGTCCATGCGGGGCATCATCCAGTCGAGGATCAGCCCGTCGTAATCGCCCCCGGCCGCGTAGTCCACGGCGTCGGCCCCGTTGTGCACGACATCCACGGAATAGCCGGAGCGCTCGAGCAGGACCCGGACCGCCTGGCACAGGTCCCGGTCGTCCTCGGCAAACAGCAGCTTCATGGGGATCCCTCCTTGTCCGGCGCAGAACGGCAGTCTGCGCCATCTATACCGCACAGCTTAACAGGAGTTCCTTAAATACAGCTTAAACCGGGCGCTGTTTCAGCGTCCGGTGAGCTTTGCGATAAAGGAGCGCTGCACCTTCATTGCCCCGGTCGGGCAGAATTCCTGGCAGCAGAAGCAGCGGATGCAGGCGCTGCGGTCGATCCTCGCCCGGCCCTTCACGATCGTGATGGCCTTCGCCGGGCAGTCGGCCGCGCACTTGCCGCAGCCGATGCAGTCCCTGTCCGGCGCGGGGCGCGAGCGGAACATCACATACAAGCTGCGCTTGAGCAGCTTGCGCATCCCGCGGTCCTCCTCCGACTGGGCAAACCACGAGCCCGTCGCCCCCGAGCGCACGAAATCATGCAGGGCGTACGGGGCGGCCAACGCCGTAAGCGCCGGGTCAGACTCGGAGAGCAGGCCGCGCCGCTTGGCGGCCTCGAGATAGGGGATCTCCTTCTCCCGCAGGCCGAGCAGGGCCGCGCCGAGGCGGTCAAGGCGGTAGGGATCGGTCCCCGCCAGCAGCACGCCGAGATGCCGGGGCGTGCCCATCGTGGGGCCGTTGCCCTCCATGATCTCCACCGCGTCGCACAGGCAGAGGCGGGGGCGGACATATTCGTTGAGATCGACGAGCATGTCGGCAAAGTTCATCGGGTCCTCGTGGCGGTAGTGGTATTCGCTCTTGTGCGTGCCGGGAATGACGCCGTAGAGGTTCTTGACCGCGGCGGTCATGCCCATCATGCCGTGGGATTTGAGCTTGCAGAAGCTGACGACCGCGTCGCAGTTTTTGAGCCAATCCACATAGGCGAAGCGCCGGACGCTTTTTCCGTCCGGGAAGTCGACCTCGGTATAGCCGAAGTCCCCGTTGAGCTCTCCGCCCGCCTCCTCGCAGAGCTTCATACCGGTCGCCTCATAGCAGCGGTGCATCAGCGCTGCGACGAAGGGGCCGCCCGGGCTGTCCCCCAGCACGACCTCCGCCCCGCGTTCTTTGAGCATGCGCGTGAGCTCCGAGGCGAGGACGGGATGCGTGGTAGCCGCGGCCTCGGGCTTTTTGGCGATGCAGAGATTGAGCTTGACGCCGACGCGCATGCCGGGCTTTACCCAGTCGAGTCCGCCCGCGGCCTCGATCGCCGCCGAGAGCGCGGGGCGCACCGTCTCCGGCGCGTAGTCGGGACAGGGCACCAGCACGGGCGCGTTCATTTTATTGTCGTTCATGGCTCTTCGCCTCGCTTTTTCGTTTTGTCCAGTGTAGCACAGGGCCCGCAGGCTTGCAACTTCGGATTGCGAACGCGTGTGGTTTCTGGTACAATCGAAGGCAGAAAAAACACGAAGGGAGACGTGAAGCATGACCGTCTATCACGGCAGTATCCTCAGCGTCAACGCGGAGGACGAGGTCTTTTCGTATCTTGTGGAAGAGGACGGGCGCATCGTCTTTGTCGGGGACGAGCTGCCCGCACAGTACGCGGACGCCGAACGCATCGAGCTCGGCGGGCGCGCGCTGATCCCGCCCTTTGCCGACACGCACCAGCACTTTGCCTCCTTCTCGGCCTTCAACGCAGGGCTGAACGTGATGGAGTGCGCCTCCAACGCGGAGATTCTGGAGCGGGTGGACGCCTTCGCTGCGGCCTGCCCGAGCAAGACGCTGATCGCCTTCGGGGCCTCGCCCTATTCGGTGTCGGAGCGGCGGCTCGTTTCCCGGGAGGAGCTGGATGGCGTCACCCACGGCAAGCCGCTGTTTCTGGTCAAGTACGACGGCCACGCCTGCGTGGTCAACACCGCGCTGCTCGAAAAGCTGCCGCGGAAGGTGTCGACCCTGCGCGGCTGGCATCCGGACACCGGCGAGATGAATCAGGAGGCCTTCTTCGCCGTCTCCGACTTCATCACGAACTCCATCTCCCCGCTCGAGCTGCTGCGGGACATGCAGCTCGCCGCGGACTTCGAGGCGGAGCGGGGCATCGGCCTGATCCACACGGTCAGCGGCGTGGGCTTCCCGATGAATCTGGACATCTCGATGGAGAGCTGGTTTGCACGCAGCGTGCAGAGCGGTCTGCAGATCCGCGTCTTCCCGCAGTCGCTCGATCCGGCGGTCGCGAAGAAGCGCAGACTGCCCCGCATCGGCGGCTGTTTCGCCTGTGCGCTCGACGGCTGCTTCGGCTCTAAGGACGCGGCCATGAACGCGCCCTATGTCAGCGACCCCGAAAACAGCGGCGTGCTGTATTACAGCGACGAGCAGGTCACGGACTTCTGCAAAAAGGCCAACCGGGCGGGCCTGCAGATCGAGATGCACGCCATCGGCGACCGCGCCTTCGATCAGACGGCACGGGCGCTCAAGGCCGCGCTGGACGACTGGCCGCGCGAGGATCACCGCCACGGCATCATCCACGCCTGCCTGCCGACCGCGGCGGGCATGGAGATATGCCGGGACTGTCATATCCAGCTGCCCATGCAGATCGCCTTCGACAACTGGCGGCAGGAGCCGCCCGAATATACCGAGGCCCTGCTCGGCCCCGAGCGCAACGCGGCGCTCAACCCGGTGCGGAGCTTTCTTGAGCTCGGGTGCACGGTCTCCTTCGGCAGCGACGCGCCCTGCACCGCGCCCGACCCCATCGTGTGGCTGCACAAGGCGGTCAATCACTCCAACCCCGCCCAGGCGGTAAGCATCAGGCAGGCCCTGCGCATGGCGACCTACAACGGCTACCGGGTCAGCTTCGACGAGAAGGAGCGCGGCTCGCTGGAGGCCGGGAAGCTCGCGGACATGGTGCTCCTCTCGGAAAACCCCTACGAGGTGAGCCCGGAGCGGCTGTGCGAGCTCAAGGTCGAAAAGCTCATACTGCGGGGCAAGGCGTATCAAAAGCAGAGCCAGAGCGTCCCCGCCGCCGTACTGCGCGGCATGTTCTCGAAAGAGAAAGCGTAAAAGGGATTGAAGCGCGCGGGCGCGTATGGTAAACTGGAAGCAGCGGAGTTATTCGGAAACGATTCTACAATACAAGGAGGAAATCATGTACCGAGAGATGTATGAGCGCTGGCTCAATTACGAGCTGGAGGACCCCGATCTTCTGCCGGAGCTGCTGAAGGTCCGCGACAACGAGGACGAGATCAAGGAGCGTTTCGCCGTCTCGCTGAAGTTCGGCACGGCGGGTCTGCGCGGCACGCTGGGCGCCGGCACGAACCGCATGAACATCTGGGTGGTCCGTCAGGCGACGCAGGGCCTTGCCAACTGGGTGCTGACCCAGGGCGGGACACAGACCGTGGCCGTCTCCTTCGACAGCCGCCTCAAGAGCGACGTCTTTGCCAAGGAGGCAGCGGGCGTGCTGGCCGCCAACGGCATCAAGGTGCGCATCTACGACGCGCTGATGCCCGTCCCCGCGCTGTCCTTCGCCACCCGCTACTACGAGTGCAACGCCGGCATCATGGTCACGGCCTCGCACAACCCGGCCCGCTACAACGGCTACAAGGCCTACGGACCCGACGGCTGCCAGATGACCGACGACGCGGCCGCCATCGTCTACGACGAGATCCAGAAGACCGACGTGCTGACCGGGGCCAAGCGCATGTCCTTCGCCGAGGGCGTGGAGAAGGGCCTGATCCGCTTCGTCGGCGACGACTGCAAAGCCGCCTTCTATGAGGCCATCGAGGCCAGACAGGTGCGCCCGGGCCTGGCGAAGACCTCCGGGCTCAAGCTGGTCTACTCCCCGCTCAACGGCACCGGCCTCGTGCCCGTGACCCGCGTGCTGCACGACATGGGCATCACCGACATCACCATCGTGCCCGAGCAGGAGTACCCGAACGGCTACTTCACGACCTGCCCCTACCCGAACCCCGAGATCTTCGAGGCGCTGAAATACGGCCTGAAGCTCGCCGAGGAGGTCGGCGCGGATCTCATGCTCGCCACCGACCCGGACGCCGACCGCGTGGGCATCGCCATGCGCTGCCCGGACGGCAGCTACGAGCTGGTCTCCGGCAACGAGATGGGTGCACTGCTGCTTGATTACATCTGCGCGGGCCGCATCGAAAAGGGCACCATGCCAAAGAATCCTGTTGCCGTCATGTCCATCGTCTCCACCCCGCTGGCCGACGCCATTGCCGAGCATTACGGCGTGGAACTGCGCCATGTGCTGACCGGCTTCAAGTGGATCGGCGATCAGATCGCAAAGCTCGAGGCCGACGGTGAGGTTGACCGCTTCATCTTCGGCTTTGAGGAAAGCTACGGGTATCTCGCCGGCCCCTACGTGCGCGACAAGGACGCTG
>JAILNC010000136.1 GCA_024691985.1 Oscillospiraceae bacterium
CAGATGACGATGGAGGGGCCGTCGTAGGCCTCGGCCTCGCGGATGGCGCGCAGGGTCTGCGCAGGGTCCGCGCCCATGGCGACCTGCGCCACATAGACGTAGCCGTAGCTCATGAACATGCTGCCGAGATCCTTCTTGCGCATGCGCTTGCCGCCCGCCGCGAACTTGGCCACGGCCCCGACGTTGGTCGCCTTGGAGGACTGGCCGCCGGTGTTGGAGTAGACCTCCGTGTCGAGGACCAGCACGTTGATGTTCTGCCCCGACGCCAGCACGTGATCGAGCCCGCCGTAGCCGATGTCGTAGGCCCAGCCGTCGCCGCCGAAGGCCCAGACGCTCTTTTTGGCGAGATATTCCGCGTTGTGCCGGATAAAGTCAACGCAGTCCGCGGCTACCGCATCCGCCGTCTCGAGCCCGTCCAGCGCGGCGAGCAGGGCTTCGGAGGCCTCCCGCGAGGCCGCGGCGTCGTCCCTGTCTCCAAGCCAGCGCCCGCAGGCATCACTTGCACAGCCGAGCTCCCGCAGCTTCTCGATTTTGCTGACGAGCTGGCTGCGGACCGCCCCCTGTCCGAGCAGGAAGCCGAAGGCGTACTCGGCGTTGTCCTCGAAGAGGGACATGGCCCAGGCGGGACCCCGGCCCGCACGGTCCGTGCAGTAGGGCGTGGAGGGGGTGGAGCCGCCGTAGGCCGTCGAACAGCCGGAGGCGTTGGCGATGTACATATGGTCGCCGAAGAGCTGGGTGACCAGCTTGATATACGGCGTCTCGCCGCAGCCCCCACAGGCGCCGGAGAACTCGAAGTAGGGCTTGAGGAACTGGGAGCTCTTCACGCTTCCGGCCCCGGCGGCGTCGGCCTTGACCGAGACCTGCCCGACGGCGTAGTCCCATTTGGCGGCCTCGCCGAGCTGGCTTTCCAGAGGCGCGAAGGCGATGGCCTTCTCCTTCGCCGGGCAGACGTTGATGCAGCTGCCGCAGCCGGTGCAGTCATAGGGCGAGACCTGCAGACGGTAGCGGTAAGCGCCCTTGACCCCCTTGGCCGGGACCGTGTCAAAGCCGGCGGGCGCGGCGGCCAGCTCCGCCTCGTCGACCAGGACGGGGCGTATGGCCGCGTGGGAGCAGACCAGCGAGCAGCGGTTGCACTGCAGGCACGCGGCGCTGTCCCAGACCGGGACCTCGACCGCGGTGCCACGCTTTTCGTATTTGGTGGTGCCGGCCGGCCAGGTGCCGTTGATATTGCCGAACTTTTTGAACACCGAGACGGGCAGCGCGTCGCCCTCCTGCCGGTTCATGGGCTCGACCACCTCGCGCACGAAGGCGGGGACGCTCGCGTCCGCGGCGGTCGGGGACTCCTGCGCGTCCGCCCAGCTCTCGGGGATCTCGACCTTGACCAGATCGCTCACCCCGCGCTCGAGGGCGCGGCAGTTCATGTCCACGACCGCCTGGCCGCGCTTGATGTAGTAGCTGTCGTAGATCGCCTTTTTCATGGCCTCCATGGCGCTGTCCATGGGGATGATGTCCGCGAGTTTGAAGAAGGCGGCCTGCAGGACGGTATTGCTCCGGCTGCCCAGACCGAGCTCCCGCGCGATGCGGACGGCGTCGATGGTGTAAAAGCTCACGTGCTTTTCGGCGAGCTGCCGCTTCATCGCCGCCGGAAGATGCATCTCCAGCCCCGCGGCGTCATAGCCGCAGTTGAGCAGGAACACGCCGCCCTCCCGGATGTCCTTCGCGAGGTCGTACTTTTTGAGATAGGAGACGTTGTGGCAGGCGACGAAGTCGGCCTCGCTGACGAGATAGGGCTTGCGGATCGCGCGCGGGCCGAAGCGCAGGTGCGACTGGGTCAGGCCGCCGGACTTCTTGGCGTCGTAGACGAAGTAGGCCTGGGTGTAGAGATCGGTGTTCTCGCCGATGATCTTGATGGAGTTCTTGTTCGCGCCGACCGTGCCGTCCGAGCCGAGACCCCAGAGCTTGCAGCAGGTCTCTCCGTCGTCGGCAAGCTTTGGCTCCGGGCCGACGGGCAGGGAGCTGAAGCTCACGTCGTCGTTGATGCCGATGGTGAAGCTGTCCTTCGGCTCGGCCTTGCTGAGGTTTTCAAACACGGCGAGGATCTGCGCCGGGGTCGTGTCCTTGGAGGCGAGGCCGTAGCGCCCGCCCACGAGCTTGAGGTCCTTCCTGCCGCGAAAGACGCTGCACAGGTCCTGATACAGCGGCTCGCCCATGGCGCCGTGCTCCTTCGTGCGGTCGAGCGCGGCGATGGCTTTGACGCTCGGCGGCAGGACGGCGAGCAGGTGTTTTGCCGAGAAGGGGCGGTAGAGGTGGACGCTGACCATGCCGACCTTCTCGCCGCGCGCCGTCAGATAGTCCACGGTCTCGCGCATGGTCTCGGTGACCGAGCCCATCGCGATCACGACGCGCTCGGCGTCCGGCGCGCCGTAATAGTCGAACAGGCGGTAGGTCCGGCCCGTGAGGCGGCCGATCTCGTCCATATAGTGCTGCACGCGGTCGGGCACGGCGTCGTAAATCTCATTGGCGCCCTCGCGGCACTGGAAGAAGATGTCCGGGTTGACGGTGGTGCCGCGGGTGACGGGATGCTCGGGGTTGAGCGCGCCGCGGCGGAAGGCGCGCAGCTGCTCCGTGTTGACGAGCGGGCGCAGGTCCCCGTAATCCAGCGTCTCGATCTTCTGGATCTCGTGGCTGGTGCGGAAGCCGTCGAAGAAATGCAGGAAGGGCACGCGCCGGTCGATGGCCGCGAGATGCGCCACCGCGCCGAGATCCATGCACTCCTGTACGTTCGCCGAGGCCAGAAAGGCAAAGCCCGTGCTGCGGCAGGCCATGACGTCCGAATGGTCGCCGAAGATGGACAGCGCGTGCGCCGAGAGCGTGCGCGCCGAGACGTGGAAGACCCCGGGCAGAAATTCGCCCGCGATCTTGTACATGTTGGGGATCATCAGCAGCAGGCCCTGCGAGGCGGTATAGGTGGTGGTCAGCGCGCCGGACTGCAGGCAGCCGTGCACCGTGCCCGCGGCGCCGCCCTCCGACTGCATCTCCACGACGCGCACCGGCTGGCCGAAAAGATTCTTTTTCCCGTTCGCCGCCCAGGCGTCGACATGCTCGGCCATGGGACTCGACGGGGTGATGGGGAAGATGCCCGCCACCTCGGTAAAGGCGTAGGAGACGTAGGCGGCGGCCTCGTTCCCGTCCATGATGGCGATATGCTTGCTCATGATTCGCACTTCCTTCCTGTTGACCGGGCCGGAAGCCTCAGCCCTGCTCCGCGAGGAGGGCGGCGAGACGCTCCATGCCGATGCGGATCTTCTCCTCCGGGATCGCGCCGTAGGTCAGGCGCATGCAGTTTTTTCCCATGCCGCCGCCCTCGACGAAAAAGCCCTCGCCCGCGGCAAAGGAGACCTTGTGCTGCGCGGCCTTTTTCAGCAGTTCGGTGGCGTCGTAGCCCTCGGGGAGCGTGACCCAGACGAAGAGTCCGCCCTCGGGCGTGGTGCGTTTGGTGCCGGCGGGGAAGAGCTTGTCGACGCACTCCATCATCACCTGGCAGCGGGAGCGGTACAGCGCGCGGGTCTTCTCCAGATGTTCGGCGAAATAGCCCCGCTTGAAGTACTCGGCGCAGATGAGCTGCAGCGTGGTGTTGGTCTGGGAGTTGGTCGCGACCTTGATGTCGAAGAGCTTTTCGATGATCTCGGGCGTGGCGAGGACATAGCCGAGCCGCGCGCCGGGGGAGAAGATCTTGGAGAAGCTGTTGGCGAGGATGGTGTTGCCGGTCTTGTCAAAGGCCTTGATCGGCGGGATCTCCTCGCCGGAAAAGCGCAGGTCGCGGTAGGGGTCGTCCTCGAGGATGACGACGTCGTAGCGGCTGCCGAGCTCGGCCAGGCGCTTTCTGCGTTCGAGGGTGAGGGTCCTGCCGCTGGGGTTGTGGAAGGTCGGCACCACGTAAACGAACTTCGGGCGGTACCGCTTGATTGCCTCCTCCACCGCGTCGGGGCAGATCCCGTCGTCGTCGGTCTCGACGGGGATGCATTTGGCCTGGAACATCTCGAAGATCTCCACGCTGTGCACAAAGGTGGGCGACTCCACGATGATCGCGTCACCGGGCTCGATGAAGAGCTGGCACAGCAGGTTCATGGTCTCGATGCCGCCGTTGACGATCATGATGTTGTCGGGGTCGGCCTCGACGCCCTTGGGGCGCAGCAGGACCTCGGCGACGACCTCGCGCAGCTCGCGCTCGCCCTGGGGTGCGCCGTAGGAGAGCATGCGCGGCCCGGTCACAGGGTCGGAGAGCAGCTCGTTGGCGATCTGACGAAGCTGTTCCCGGGGCAGGGTCTCCTTTGCGGGCGAGCCGATGCCGAAGTTGATGGTCTCCGGGTCGGCGTTGGCCTTGAAGAAGCCGCTGACGACCTCGGCGGCGCAGGCCATTTCCTGTATTCTTTTGGCGTACGGGATCATGGTGATCGCTCCTTTCTGATCGGATATCGCGTTGTGTTTCTATAAATAAGGCGTCCATCCGCGGGGCAGCCGCCCCGGGGTGAACGCCTTCGTTCTACAAGATGAACATACACCGCGCACAGGGCTTTGTCAAGGCGTAAGGGAGCGCATCACAGCACGCCGAGGAAGCAGTCCTGGCTCTTGACCTCGGAGTAGAGGATGGCGCCCTTCTCGCCCAGGTCGTACAGCTTGACGACGCCGGCCAGCTTCTCGTCGCCCGTAAGCTCCGCGTAGCGGTCCGGGAAGGCGTCGAAGCCCGCCTCGTCGAATTCGCAGCCCGCCTCGCCCTGGTAGAGCGCGGTATAAAAGATCCCCGACTCCACGAGATCCTGGAAAAAGTGGCTGCCGTAGCTCAGCTCCGGGCGCAGGCCGTGTGAGCTGTAGGCGAGCTCGCAGATGCAGGCGTAGTGGCTGATCTCCGCAAAGCGGACCGGGGTGCCAAGACTCGGCGTGGTCGTGCCCCAGCGGCCCGGGCCGATCAGAACGGCGTTCCGGCCCCGCAGGAGCTGATTCAGATTCCCGACCGCCCGCGCCACGGCATACTTCTGCTGCTCCGGCAGGGAGAGATAGGGCTCGACCTTGACGAAGACCACCCAGCGCACCGGGATGGCCGCGTTGCCGCCCATGAAATGCCCCTTGATGCGCCACAGGCAGCTCTTGACCTGCGGCATGACGCCCGCCTGCCCGAGACCGTTGGTCTGGATGGTGCGGCACTGCAGGAGGTTCACCCGGTAATCGCCCTGCGGCGTGAAGTTGCAGGCGTACTCCACGTCTACCGGGTAGTTGTATTTCTCCGCCACGATCGCCATGATGCGCTTCATGACCTCGGGGAAGTCCGTGCGCCGCAGAAGCTTTTGGAAATTGACGATGTCGGGGACAGATTCGCCGTACAGGCCCATCTCGCGAAAGCGGGCGGCCGTCGCGGCGTCCGGCTCCATGAAGAGGGAGGGGTCGGTGCGCATGCTGCCCTTGTCGAGCTTCTCGAACGGGAGGGTGACGAAGAGGTTTTTCGAGAGGCTGATGACGTCGACCTTGTGCTGGCTATAACGGTACTCGTCGCCGTAGTCCACCAGAGGCGGCGCCTTCGGCGTGTCCAGATTGACGAAGCGGGCGTAGTCGTCCGCCTCCCGGTCCACCGCGCGGGTGCCCAGACCGAAGACCAGACGCAGCATCCCGCTGTTGTCCTCGCTGGCGCTCGGGCCGTTCACGTACAGGTTCTTGGAGTGGCCGACGCCGGCCAGATGCGGATAGTAGCAGTCGCCGTGCACGTCCCCGCTCACGCGCATGACCAGCAGGGCCATCTGCTCGTCCCGGGCCAGCAGGTTCCGGTCGGCGCGGTAGCGGATCGCCTCGGGACTCATGGTGCTGGCGTAGACGGTGCGCACGGCGTCCTCGAACACCGTGTAGCGCTCCTCCAGACTGCCCTGGTTGGGACAGAAGACGCTCTCGTACTTGCCGGCGAAGGCGTTGCCGATGCCGTCCTCCAGCAGGGAGCTGGAGCGCACTATGATGGGCGACTGGCCGAAATACTCCAGCATCGAAAGGAACTGCTCCTTGATGCCGGGCATGAACTCCCCGTGCAGCAGGCGCTTGCGCACCTCCGGGGCGAGGCGGATGTAGTCCTCCGGCTCGATCATCCCGGTGCGGAAATCCCAGCAGTTGTTCTGCACGGTGTAGGTATAGAACACGTCCGCCCCGATGTAGTAGGAATCGTGCGGCTCGATGCGGCTTTGATACAGTTCGGGGTCGGTGTCGCGGAGGATGTTGCGCGCCAACAGCATGCCGACGGCCTTGCCGCCGATGCAGCCCGTGCCGATCTCGCGGCGCTTGACCTCCATCAGATCGCGCATGGAGAAGTACTTCCGGCAGAGATCCAGGCGCTCCGGCTCCGTGCCCAGCAGACAGCGCAGAATGTTGTCCTTGAGCGCCTGCCCGGCCGCGTCCGTCGGCTCGGGATGGTCGGGGCTGACGGAGTCAAACATGCTGTCCCAGCAGTCGCGCCGCTCGCCTGTCTGGGTGAAGATGTCGAAGATGGCGTAGGTCTCGGAGCTGGAGCTGACGGTCTCGCAGTGGGCGCCGCGGATGCGCAGCGGGAAGTACATGTTCTTCGTCCGGCGGCCGCTGACCTTGACCGGGTGGATGTAGGTGCAGCCGTCCTTCGTGCGGATGTTCAGCAGCACGGAGGTCGCGTGCCGGATGCGGGAGATCGTCTCGTAAATGTGCCGCTCGTAGTTGAGGGCCACGTAGCACAGCGCCCCGCGGGAGGCGATGAACTCGCTGGTGAGGCAGAAGAAGTTGCAGACCATGAGGTCGGAAAACCACCAGCGCTGCAGCTCGGAGAGGCAGTCGAACAGAAAGAAGCTGTCCTCCGGCTCGGAGGAGACGACGCGGTGCACCTGTACGGCGAAGGTCTCGAAGCCCACCGAGGGGTCGAGCGTGATCTTCTTGATGTTCGCGCCGCGCTGCTGCAGGATCTCAGTGGGGATCAGCTCGTCATGGCTGCCGAAGCGGAGATAGATCATGGGCCGCCCGGTCAGCGCCTCGTCCACGACGAACTTCGTCGCCACGAACATGTAGTCCCCGATGTCCTCAATCTGCCAGGTCACGGTATCCCCGGACCGCAGGCTGTCGAGGGCGTCGTCCAGGCCCTGGATCCCGGTGCTGATCCTTGCTTGTTCATTCATGCGTTTTCACCCCTGTATGACGAAAAAAGGGCGCTGCGAACAAAACGCAGCGCCCTTGCTGTGTGATTAAGGCAATTATAATGGAACGAAAAAGGGAAGTCAAGCATCCCGGCGCGGCTTATACCCGCTTCCACTTCGCGCCGTGGGGGATGTCGGTCAGCTCGACGCCGGCGGCCTTGAGCGCGTCGCGGATGCGGTCGGCCTCGGCGAAGTTCTTCGCCTTCTTGGCGTCCTGGCGGGCGCGGATCTGCGCCTCGATCTCCGCATCGCTCTCGCCGGACTCGGAGATGATGGTAAACTCGCCCGCGGCGACGGTCTGCTTCTTGAGCTCCTCACGCTTGGCGGCGGCCTTCTCCAGCAGGCGCAGGCTCAGCACCTGGTCGAAGGAGCCGATGGCGGCGAGCTTGGTCGCGTCGTTGGCCTTCGCCTTGAGCACGTCGTACAGGGCGGTGACGCCGAGCGAGGTGTTGAGGTCGTTGTCCAGCGCGGCGCAGAACTTCTCCTTAAGCGCCGCGACGACAGACTCGTCGACCGGGCCGTCCTCCGGCTTGAGCGCGGCGATGCGGGCGATGAGCTTGTTGTAAGCGCCCTGTGCGTTGTCCAGATTCTCCCACGAGAACACGAGGCTCTTGCGGTAGTGACTCTGCAGGCAGAAGAAGCGGTAGGCGAGGGGGTCGTAGCCCTTCTGCTCGAGCAGGGAGACGGTCAGAAACTCGCCGCTCGACTTGCTCATTTTGCCGCTGGTGGTGTTCAAGTGGAGGACATGCATCCACCAATTGCACCATTTATGGCCCAGATAGGACTCAGACTGGGCGATTTCGTTGGTGTGGTGGGGGAAGGCGTTGTCGATGCCGCCGCAGTGGATGTCCAGATCGTCGCCCAGATGCTTCATGGAGATGCCGGAGCACTCGATGTGCCAGCCGGGGTAGCCGACGCCCCAGGGGGAGTCCCACTTGAGGGCCTGGTCCTCGAACTTGGACTTGGTGAACCAGAGCACGAAGTCGTTCTTGTTGCGCTTGTTGGTATCCTCTTCGACGCCCTCGCGCACGCCGACGTTCAGGTCGTCCTCCTTGAAGTCGTTGAAGATGTAGTAGCGATCGAGCTTCGAGGTGTCGAAGTACACGTTGCCGCCCGCGAAGTAGGCGTAGCCGGTGTCCATGAGCTTCGAGATGATCTTGATGTACTCGTCGATGCAGTTGGTGGCGGGCTCGACGACGTCGGGGGTCTTGATGTTGAGCTTGGCGCAGTCGTCAAAGAAGGCGTCGGTGTAGTACTTCGCGATCTCCAGCACGGTCTTGTGCTCGCGCCGGGCGCCCTTGAGCATCTTGTCCTCGCCCTCGTCGGCGTCGGAGGTCAGATGCCCCACGTCGGTGATGTTCATGACGCGCTTGACGTTGTAGCCGACATAGCGCAGATACTTCTCCAGCACGTCCTCCATGATGTAGGAGCGGAGGTTCCCGATATGGGCATAGTGGTAGACCGTGGGGCCGCAGGTGTACATCTTGACGATATCGGGGTGGTTGGGGACGAAAAGCTCCTTCTTTCTGGTGGCGGAATTGTACAGATACATGGCAATCTCCCTTATTCTGATTCGCGTATGCGATTATTTCCATACCGCAGACACGGTCCGTTCCTGCGCGTCATAAAGGAAAACGGATTGCCGCGCCAGTGTGCGCACCGGCTCGCAATGACGTGCGGGAGGGAAGCGCGTATGCGATTATTCTTCTTTTTCTTCTTTGGGCTCGGCGTCGCGGAACACGTCCATGTTTTTGATGAAATACTCCGCGCCGGACCAGATCGTGGTGACGAGGATCACGGCGATGACGAAGAGGTTGATCCAGTTATACCGGCCGAAGACCAGCATGAAGCACAGACCCACCATGGTACAGGTGGTCTTGAATTTGCCGGACCAGGCGGCGGCGATGACGCGGTTTTTCTCGATCGCGATCATGCGCAGACCGGAGACGGCAAACTCGCGCAGCAGCACAATGGCCAGCACCCAGCCGGGCATCTGCCCCTTCTCGACGAAGAAGCACATGGCGGACAGGACCAGCATCTTGTCGGCCAGCGGGTCCATGAACTTGCCGGCGTTCGTGATCTGATGATAACGGCGGGCGAGGTAGCCGTCGAGCAGGTCGGTGAGACTCGCCGCGACGAAGACGAAGAGCGCGCACCAGCGCAGCTCCATATAGGCCAGCACAAGAAACACCGGGATCAGCACGATGCGCAGCAGCGTGATCTTGTTGGGGATGTTCTTCAGCATGTCCTCGCCTCCTCCTTTCGACCGTAGAGCAGGCCGTCCTCCGTGCGTTCGATCCGAACGGGGATGATCTCGCCCTCGGCGCAGTCTCCTTCAAACAGGACCTGTCCGTCGATCTCGGGCGAGTCCGCGTAACATCGGCCGGTCATCAGACCGGCGTCTTCGTCAAAGCCCTCGCACAACACGCCGAGAGTCTTCCCGACGAGGCTCTGACAAAAATCTTCCATGATCCCGGCCTGCAGGGCGAGGATCAGGTCGGCGCGGCGCTGCGCCTCGTCGAAATCAACGTGCGCCATCAGCGCGGCGGGCGTGCCCTCCTCAGGGGAGAAGGGGAAGACGCCGACGCGCTCGAGCCGGGCCTCGCGCAGGAAATCGCACAGCTCCTCAAATTCGGCTTCGCCCTCGCCGGGCAGGCCCGTGATGAGGCTGGTGCGCAGCACGAGACCGGGGATGCGTTCGCGCAGCTTCCTGAAGTGGCTGCGGATATCCGCGCCCGTGCCGCGGCGGTTCATGCGCTTCAAAATACCGTCGTCGATGTGCTGGATGGGGATGTCGAGATACTTGACGATCTTGTCGTTTAAGGCGATCTCCTCAATGAGCTCGTCGTCGAACTGGTCGACGTAGAGATAGTGCAGGCGTATCCATTCCACGCCCTCGATGTCGGAAAGGCGGCGGCAGAGCTCCGCAAGAGAGCGCCTGCCGTAGAGATCGATGCCGTAGCGGGTGATGTCCTGCGCGATGACGATGAGCTCCTTCACGCCGTGCTCGGTGAGCGAGCGGGCTTCTTCCAGGATATCCTCCATGCGCCGCGAGCGGTAGCGGCCGCGGATGAAGGGGATGGCGCAGAAGGCGCAGAAATTGTTGCAGCCCTCCGCGATGCGCAGATACGCCCAGCCTGGGCCGGTGGTGACCACGCGGGGCGTCTCGTCGATGGGCCCGCTCTGGTCGGCGAAGGCGCTGAGCCTGCGCCCCGACAGCACGGCGTCGGCGGCGGAGACGATCTCGGCAAAGCTGCCCACGCCCAGCACGGCGTCGATCTCCGGCAGCTCGTCGAGGATCGAGTCCTTGTAGCGCTCGGCCAGACAGCCGGTGACGATGAGTCCGCCGAGGCGTCCGGCCTTTTTCAGCTCCGCCATCTCGAGGATGGCGTCGATGGCCTCGGACTTCGCGGCATCGATGAAGCCGCAGGTGTTGACGACGGCGAGGTCCGCGCCGTCCGGCTCGGGCACGAGCGCGTAGC
Source organism: Oscillospiraceae bacterium (assembly GCA_024691985.1). Lineage (GTDB taxonomy): Bacteria > Bacillota > Clostridia > Oscillospirales > Oscillospiraceae > Limivicinus. Next base: position 10,673 of record JAILNC010000136.1, read on the forward strand.
CGGCCTCGTCCATCAGATAGAGCATCTGCTCGCTGTTGACCAGATTCTTGGCGCAGCCGAGCGAGATCATGGCAAAGGTCTTTTCCATGTTCAGTCCTCAAAATCCGCCTCATAGCGGCGGAGGGCGCTGCGGATCTCCTCGGCGGAGAAGCCGCGGCGGTACAGAGACGCCGAGAGCTTCCGGACCTCGTCCCGGTCGTTTGGGTCGCGCAGCTTCGCGGCGATCAGGCGGTCGAGCTTGCCGTCCGCTTCAGGCATGGCTTCGAGCGCCTCATCCGCGAGCTCACGCGGGATGCCGCGGCGCGCAAGCTCCGCGCGGACGCGGCCCGCGCCGCAGCCCTTCGCGGCGTAGTGGCGCACGACGGCGGCGGCATAAGCCTGCTCGTCGATGAAGCCGCGCTCCGTGAGCCAGTCAGCGCACCAGGCGGCGGTCTCGGGGTCGACGCCCTTCTGCCGCAGCTTGTCTTTCAGCTCCCTTGCGGACATCTGCCGCCGGGCAACAATCGTCAGCGCTTTTTCCCGCGCGAGGGCGCGGACGGATTCGGTGCGGAGCTCCGCCAGCGCCTCTTCATCGAGCGTGCGCCCGACGAAGAGCCGCAGCGCCGTCACGGCGCCGAGGGTGCTTTCGATCTCCTCGCCGCTGTCCAGCGTGACGCGCAGGCGCTCGGGGCTCTCCTGCCGGATCGCGGTGACGGTCATGTCGGATGATCAGTCCAGCTCGAAGTCGGCGGCGCTGACGTCCACCGCGGGCATGGAGGCCCGACCGGCGGCCTGCGCGGCCTTCATGGCCTGCGGACTCATCAGCTTGTGGGCGTTGTCGCGGATCTGCTGCTCGAGCTCGTCGCAGATCTCCGGATTCTCGGCCAGGTAGGCCTTGACGGCGTCACGGCCCTGGATGCGCTGGCCCGCGACCGTGAACCACGCGCCCGCCTTGTCGATCAGCTCGAGCTTCACGCCGAGGTCGATGATCTCGCCGATCTTGGAGATGCCCTCGCCGTACATGATGTCGAACTCCGCCTCCCGGAAGGGGGGCGCGACCTTGTTCTTGACGACCTTCGCGCGGGTGCGGTTGCCGACCATCTCGCCGCCGACCTTGAGCGTCTCGATGCGGCGCACGTCGATGCGCACGGAGGCGTAGTATTTGAGCGCGAGACCGCCCGGGGTGGTCTCGGGGTTGCCGTACATGACGCCGATCTTCTGGCGGAGCTGGTTGATGAAGATGACGGTGCAGTTGTTCTTGCTGATCACGCCTGCGAGGCGGCGCATGGCCTGGCTCATGAGCCTCGCCAGGGCGCCGACGACGGTGTCGCCGACCTCGCCCTCGAGCTCGACGCGCGGGATCAGGGCCGCGACGGAGTCGATGACCACCACGTCCACCGCACCGGAGCGCACGAGGGATTCGGCGATGTCCAGCGCCTGCTCGCCGGTGTCCGGCTGGGAGATGAGCAGGCTGTCGATGTCCACGCCGAGGGCGCGGGCGTAGGCGGGCTCGAGCGCGTGCTCGACGTCGATGTAGGCGGCGTCGCCCCCCGCCCTCTGCGCGGAGGCCACGGCGTGCAGAGCCAGGGTCGTCTTGCCCGAGGCCTCGGGACCGTAGATCTCCACGATGCGGCCCTTCGGGATGCCGCCGATGCCGAGCGCCAGATCCAGGGACAGAGAGCCCGTGGACAGGGCCTCCACATTGACGGAGATATCGTCGCCGAGGCGCATGATGGTGCCCTTGCCGTAATCCTTTTCGATCTTCGCGATCGCGGTCTCCAGCGCCTTTTTCTTGTCGCTGCCGGAGGGCGCGGCGACCGCGGGGATTTTCTTCTTGTCAGCCATGTTCTTACCTCTTTCTTACGCTTGTATGTAAATCACGTTGTTCACATTCTTCCGATCACGACGCGCTCGACGCCGCGGGCGTCCCTGCGCACCGCGCAGGAATCGAAGCCGGCCGCCATGAGCATCTCGCACACGTCGTCCGCCTGCCCCTCGCCGACCTCGAAGATCAGCGCGCCGTCGGAGCGCAGCAGGGATTTCCAGTATTTGATGATGGCCTTGTAAAAGCGCAGGCCGTCCGGCCCGCCGTCGAGCGCCCAGATCGGCTCATAGTCGCGCACGGAGCGGTCGAGCGAGGCGATCTCCGCGCTGGGAATGTACGGGGGATTGGACACGATGACGTCGAAGGTGCCGATGCCCAGAGGGGGCGAGGACGTGGCGTCCGCCTGGATGCAGATGACGCGGGAGTTGAGGCGGTTGAGCCCCACGTTTTCGCGGCAGACCTCCAGCGCGCTCGCGCTCAGGTCGACGGCCACCAGCTTCGTGGCGGGCAGCTCGTGCCCGACGGCGCAGGTGATGCAGCCGCTGCCGCAGCAGAGATCCAGCACGCGCGCGTCCATCTTGCGGCCCACGAGCAGCTCCTTGACCGCGTCGACCAGCGCCTCGGTATCGGGGCGGGGGATGAGCACGTCGCCGGACACTCTCACGGGCAGACCGTAGAATTCCCAGACCCCGGTGATATAGGCCACGGGCTCGCCCTGGAGCCTGCGCGCGATATAGTCGTCGACCCGGTTTTCCACCTGGGGAGCGGCGTAGAGCTTGAGATCCTTCAAAAGCTCCGCCAGGCCCTTTTCGGCGGCGCAGGCGACCAGGATGCGCGCCTCGAGGGCGTAGGCCTCCACGCCGTGGCGGCGCAGGGTGTTGCGCGCGTTCAGGTAGATATCGTTGTAGGTCTTCATGCTCTCACTTCCCCCAGGCGTCGCTGCCCTTTTCCTCCGGCAGCACCAGCTCCAGCGCGCGGATGGCGCACTCGATCATGCCGTCGTCGGGCTCGTTGGTGGTGATGCGCTGCAGCCATTTGCCCGGCGCGGACAGAAAGGCGGACAGGGCGTTGTCGTGCAGGCCGCACCAGCGGTTGATCTCATAGCTGATGCCCACCACCAGCGGCAGCAGCAGCAGATGGGCCCCCATGCGGGCGAAGCTGTTCTGCAGCCGCACCACGGAGTTGACCAGGATGCTCACCGCGACGACCACCAGCAGAAAGCTCGTGCCGCAGCGCGGATGGAAGCGGGATTCCTCCCGCACGTTCTCCACCGTCAGCTCTTTTCCGTGCTCGTAGCAGAAGATGGTCTTGTGCTCGGCCCCGTGATAGCTGAACAGACGCCGCACGTCGCCCACATAGGTGACGAGCTTCATGTACAGCAGCAGGATCGCGATGCGGACCGCGCCCTCGGCGAGGTTGCGGACGGCGTAGCTCGCGGTCATGGATTTGAGAAGGCCGACGAGGAACGCCGGCAGAAAGATGAACAGGAACAGACTCAGCCCGATGCCCATGACGACGGCCAGAGCGATGATGAGCTTCTGGGCCTTGTCCTCGGGGAAGTGGTCCTCGATCCATTTGTCGAGCTTGTCGGGCTCCTCCTGATCCTCGAGCGGGACGAGATTGGCCGAATAGGTCAGGGCCTGCATGCCCTTGACCATGGAGCTGAGGAAGATCGCGCAGCCGCGGATCAGCGGCCAGCCCAGCACCGGGTAACGGTCCTTGATGAATTTGAGCTCCTCGGTCTTTTCCACCAGCCCGTCCGCCGTGCGGCAGACGATGGCCTGCTTCTTCGGCCCGCGCATAAGGATGCCCTCGATCAGCGCCTGACCGCCGATGGAGGTGCGGAAGCCGCAGCTTGCTTTGTCTTTCAAAACGGGTTACTCCTATGATATTACGTGTTCTTTGCCATGGGGAGGGTCACGGAGACCAGACAGCCGCCCTCCGGCGCGTTGGATACGGTGAGCGTCCCGCCGTGGCGGGTGACGATCTCGTCGCAGACGGCAAGGCCGATGCCCGTGCCGCGGTTTTTCGAGCTGCCCTTGTAGAACTTCTCCTTGACGTGCGGCAGCTCCGCCTCGGGGATGCCGTGGCCGTAGTCGCGCACGTTCACGCGCACGCGCCCGTCCTCCTGCCGGAGGCTGACGTCGATCCGGCCGCCGTCGCCGCCGTGCTTCATGGCGTTGTCCAGCAGGTTCAGAAAGACCTGCTTCAATCTCTCGCTGTCGCCGGGGATCAGGGGGATCTCCGTCACCGGCGCGGTATACTTGACGGTCATGCCCGCCTGCTTCATCAGCTCACCGTAGGTGAAGAGCGCGTCCTCCAGCTCGGCCGCGATGTCGATCAGCTCGATGCGCAGATTGAAGCGCCCGTCCTGGATGCGCGTGAATTCCAAAAGCTCCGTGACCATGTTGGTCAGGCGCTCGGCCTCCTTGGAGATGATGTTGATGCCCTTGAGCGAGTCGCCCTTCACGTCGGGGTCGAAGGCGATGGTCTCCGCCCAGCCGGTGATGGCCGTCAGCGGGGTGCGCAGCTCGTGCGAGACCTGGGAGATGAACTCCGTGCGCGTCTTCTCCGCGACGGCGGCCTTCTCGGACATGCTGTTAATCTGATCGGCCAGCTCGCCGATCTCGTCGTCCGCGAAGCCCTCGACCTTCGTGCCGTAGCTGCCCTCGGAGATGCGGCGGGCGTGCTCCGTCAGCCGGGACAGCGGCGCCGAGACCGCGACCCAGAACCAGATGTTGACTATGATGACATAGGCGCAGATGACGATGAGGATCGCCGTGGCCCAGCCCATCAGACCGTGGCTTGCGGCCCAGATGCCCATCAGCAGCAGCGAGAGCGCCGCGATCGCCGAGAGCAGAAGCTGGGTTTTCAGGTTGCCAAACATAGCAAATACTTCCTAATTAATATCCCCATTTGTAGCCGTAGCCCCAGACGGTCGTCAGATACTCGGGCTCGGTCGGGTCGCTCTCGATCTTGATGCGCAGGCGGCGGATGTTCACGTCGACGGTCTTGAGCTCGCCCGTGAACTCGCTGCCCCAGACGGCGGCGAGGATATCCTCGCGGCTCATGGCCTTGCCGGGGTTCTCCATGAAGAGCTTGATCAGCAGATACTCGATCTGCGTCAGCTTCAGACGCTGACCGTTCTTCTCCAGCGTGCGGTTGCGGGTGTTGAGCAGGAAGGGGCCGCTGGTGAGCTCGTTGGCGCTCTTCTCGTCCTCGTCCACACCGAGACGGCGGATCAGCGCGTCGACGCGCGCGGTCAGCTCTGCCGGGGAGAAGGGCTTGGTGACATAGTCGTCCGCGCCCGTCATCAAGCCGGTGACCTTGTCGATCTCCTGATTCTTGGCGGTGAGCATGATGATGCCCATTTTCGAGCCCGAGGCGCGGATGCGGCGGCAGACCTCAAAGCCGTCGATATCCGGGAGCATAACGTCCAGAAGGGCCAGACAGATGTCCGGATTGACCTTCAGCTTCTCGAGCGCTTCCTCACCGCTGGAGGCCTCAATGGGCTCAAAACCGCTCCTGCGCAGGTTGATGACAACAAAGCTGCGGATATTGGACTCATCCTCCAGAACGAGAATCTTCTTCATGATGGCAAACCCCTTTATCGAAAATGATGGTATTGCAGTGATGATTGCAAACTGTCATTCGATTATATCATAGTCTTTACAGAAAGAACAGGGAAAGTTGCAAAAAACCTTGAAAATTTTTGAGTGAAAACGAACAGGTTACATAACATTTCCCGCCGCGCAATGCTCGGCGCTTGTGATGACACGATTGATTCTTCCCTCAAAAGCTGATAAAATAACAGAAATGAAAAAAGGGGAAAACACGGTACTCGGCATCCTCGCCCATGTGGACGCGGGCAAGACGACCCTGTGCGAGGCGATGCTGTACCTTTCGGGAAAACTGAAAAGACAGGGGCGCGTCGACCATCGGGACAGCAGCCTCGATACCCACAGCCTCGAGCGGACGCGGGGCATCACGATCTTCGCCAAGCAGGCGCAGATGACGCTTGCCGGGCGGGGCTTTTCCCTGCTGGACACGCCGGGGCACGCGGACTTCTCCGCCGAGGCGGAGCGGACGCTGCGCGTACTCGACTACGCGGTGCTGGTCATCAGCGGCACGGACGGCGTGCAGGCCCATACCGAGACGCTCTGGCGGCTGCTGGAGCACGCCGCGCTGCCCTGCTTCGTGTTCGTGACGAAGATGGATCTGCCCGGCCCGGGGCGCGAAGCTGTCCTGCGCGAGCTGCGGACGCGCCTGTCCGCGCGCTGCGTCGCGTTCGGCGGCGAGGACGCCTGTGAGGAGCTGGCCCTCTGCGACGAGGAGGCGATGGAGCGCTACCTTGAGACCGGTACGCTCGAGGACGGCGAAATCGCGGCGCTGATAAGAAGGCGGGCGGTCTTCCCCTGCTTCTTCGGCTCGGGGCTGAAAAACGAGGGCGTGGGGGACTTCCTCGCGGCGCTGGAGCGCTTCGCCCTGCCGGGGGAATACGGAGAAGAATTCGCGGCGCGCGTGTTCAAGATCTCGCGGGACGCCGCGGGGAAGCGCCTGACGTGGATGAAGCTCACGGGCGCAGAGTTACGCGTGCGCACGCCTGTGCGATACCGCGGGGCGGACGGCGCGGAGATCGAGGAGAAGATCACCCAGCTGCGCATCTACAGCGGGGCGAAATTTGAAAGCGCCGAGCGGGCGGGGCCCGGCTGCATCTGCGCCGCGCTCGGTCTGAGCGAGACCCGCCCCGGCCAGGGCCTCGGCGCGGAGGAAGACGCTGAGGAGGCGGCGCTCGAGCCGGTGATGAGCGCGAGGCTGCTGCTGCCGAAGGGCTGCGATCCGATGCTCCTGCTGCCGAAGCTCCGGGAGCTCGGCCAGGAGGATCCGCAGCTGCATGTCGACTGGAACGCGGCGGCGGGGGAGATCCGCGTCCGCCTCATGGGGAAGCTCCAGGGCGAGATCTTCAAGAGCCTTGTCAAGGAGCGCTTCGATATCGAGATCGGGCTGGACGCGCCGCAGGTACTCTACCGCGAGACCATCGCGGACACGGTGGAGGGCGTCGGCCACTTCGAGCCGCTGCGCCACTACGCCGAGGTGCATCTGATTCTCGAGCCCATGCCGCGCGGCAGCGGCCTGAGCTTCGACAGCAGCGTGCCCGAGGACGAGCTGGACCGCAACTGGCAGCGCCTCATCCTCACGCATCTGGCCGAGAAGGAACACCGGGGCGTGCTGACCGGCTCGCCCGTTACGGATATGCACATCACCCTCGCTGCGGGGAAGGCCCACCTCAAGCACACGGAGGGCGGGGACTTCCGGCAGGCCACCTACCGCGCGGTGCGGCAGGGGCTGATGCAGGCGAAGAGCATCCTGCTCGAGCCCTGGTGCCGCTTCGTGCTCGAGGTCCCGATCGCGGACGTGGGCCGGGCCATCGGCGATCTGCGCGCCATGGACGGCACGTTTTCGGCGCCGGAGGAGCAGGGCGGCATGTCCCGCCTCGAGGGCGAGGCCCCGGCGGCCAGGCTCAACGCCTACGCCGAGGAGCTCGCCGCCTGGACGCGCGGACGGGGACGCCTGAGCCTGAGCGCGGGCGGGTACAGACCCTGCAGGGATCAGGACAGGCGCGTCGCGGAGATCGGCTACGACCCGGAGCGGGATACCGGGGACCCCGCGGACTCCGTCTTCTGCGCCCACGGGGCGGGTGTGAACATCAAATGGAACGAGGTGCCGCAGTACATGCACCTCGAGAGCTGTCTGAAGCCGCGCGCCGGGGCCGCGGCGGCAGCGCCCGCGCCGCGCTCGCGCAGTCTCAGCATCGACGAGCGCGAGCTGGAGGCCATCATGGAGCGGGAGTTCGGCCCGATCCGCCGCCCGGCCTACCGCACCCGGCAGGAAAACAGCGCCGAGGCTCCCGTATCGGATGCGGCTCAGCGGCGCGAGACCGTGATCGTCGACGGTTACAACCTGATCTTCGCCTGGGACGAGCTCAAGGAACTGGCGGCGGAGCGGCTGGATCTGGCGCGGGAAAAGCTCTGCGATCTGCTGTCCGGCTACGCGGCCTATACGGGCAAGCGCGCCGTGCTGGTCTTCGACGGCTTCCGCACGGCGGGCAACCCCGGCTCGAGGAGCGAGGCGCACAGGGTCAGCGTCGCCTTCACCAAAGAGGGAGAGACCGCCGACGCCTACATCGAGCGCCTGGTCGGCGAGATCGGGAAGAACGAGGCAGTGCGCGTCGTGACGAGCGACAATCTGATCCGGCTCTCGGCCCTGCGCGCGGGCGTGCTGCGCTGCTCGTCGAAGGAGTTCGCCGCCGAGGTGAGGGACGTGCGGGAGCAGATCGCCGCGCTGCTGGAAAAGAGCAATCAGGGCGCGCACAGGACGAAGGTGATGGACCATGTCGGCAGAGAGGGATGAACTGATCCGCCGGGGCGAGGACCTGGCCCGACGCTGCGAACTAAAGGGCTGCCTGACGAAGAGCGGTTTTCTGACGCCCGCGGAGCGGCACGCGCTCGAGCAGGCGCCGGGCCTGCGCGGCGCGCGGCTGTGCTTTCGGGGCGGGTACCCCGACGCGGAGCGGACGATGGCCTTCTTCCTGCCGGAGTATATGGAGGAGGAAGAGCTCGATCTCGCGGAGCACATCTGCTGCCTGCGCATCCGCGCCGCCTTCGGCGAGCCGGGACACCGCGATTATCTCGGCGCCATCCTCGGCATGGGCGTGGGGCGCGAGTGGGTCGGGGACATCCTCGTGCAGGGCGATACGGCCTGGGTGCTCTGTCAGACGAGCGTCGCGCGGCATCTGGAGAGCATCGACAAGGTCGGGCGCTATGCCGTCAGGGCCGAGCCGGTCCCGCTGGATGCGCTGCCCGCGCCGGAGCGCCGGGTGGAGGAGCGCCGCTTCACGGTGATGAGCGCGCGCCTCGACGCGGTGTGCGCGGGGATGTTCCGTCTCTCGCGCAGCGAGTGCGCGCGGCAGATCGCGGCGGGGAATGTGAGCCTCAACTACGAGGAATGTGTGAAAAGCGACGCGCCGGTGCACGAGGGGGATATCCTCTCCCTGCGCGGCGCGGGGAAGGGCAGGATCGCCGAGCTCGGCGGCAGCTCCCGCAAGGGGAGGATGTTCGTGACGGCGGAGGTATATCGGTAAAACAATCCCCCGCCGCCTGCGGCGGAGCCCCCTTCAGGCAAGGGGGCCTATATGGAAAGCGAGGTTATCGGAATGAGAGCATATGAGAGGCTGCTGCGCTACGCGGTCGTGGACAGTCAGAGCGCGCATGAGGCGGCGGTCACGCCCAGCACGCAGAAGCAGTTCGACATGGCGCGGCTTTTGAAGGACGAGATGGAGGCGATGGGGCTCGAGCGGGTGTACGCCGACGGGTACGCCTACGTCTACGGCTTCCTCCCGGCCACGCCGGGACGCGAGGGCGACGAGGTGATCGGCCTGATCGCCCACATCGACACGGCCCCGGACTTCAACGGCGCGGGCGTCAGGCCGATCGTGCACGAAAACTACGGCGGGGGAGATGTGAAGCTCGGACAGAGCGGGCTGGTGCTCAGTCCGGCGCAGTTTCCCGATCTCTCCGCCTGCGCGGGCCACACGCTCATCACCACCAACGGCACGAGCCTGCTCGGCGCGGACGACAAGGCCGGGATCGCGGAGATCCTGACGGCCTGCGAGCGTCTGATGGAGGAGGGCAGGCCCCACGGCGGCGTCGCGCTCTGCTTCCCGCCGGACGAGGAGATCGGCCACGGGGCGGCGCTGCTCGACCTTGAACGCCTCGGCGCGGCCTTCGCCTACACCGTGGACGGCGGCGCGCTCGAGGAGATCAACTGCGAGACCTTCAACGCCGCGGCGGCCTGCTTCGCGATCCGGGGCGTGAGCGTCCATCCGGGCTCGGCCAAGGACGTGATGGTCAACGCGTCGCTGCTCGCCATGGAGATCAACGCCCAGCTCCCGCCCGACGAGATCCCCGCCCGCACCGAGGGCTACGAGGGCTATTTCCATGTGACCGACATCAAAGGCGACGTGGGCGCGGCGGAGCTCAAGTATATCATCCGCGACCACGACGCGGCCCGCTTCGCCGCGCGCTGCGAGAAGCTGCGCGCGATCGGGGCCGCGATGAACGAAAAGTACGGCGCGGGCACGGTGACGCTCACGCTGCGAGAAGAGTACCGCAACATGGCCGAGGCGCTGGCGGGGCGCGAGGAGATCGTGGAGCGCGCGGTGCGCGCCGTGAAGGCGGCGGGGCTCACGCCGGTGATACGCCCGGTGCGCGGCGGGACCGACGGCTCGCAGCTCAGCTTCCGCGGTCTGCCCTGCCCGAACGTAGGCACCGGCGGCGCGGGCTTTCACGGGCCCTATGAGCACATCAGCGCCGAGCGCATGGATAAAGCGGTGGAGATCCTGCTGAACATCATCTGCGGAGAATAGGGAGGAAATGCCATGACAACGACAAAGCTGGGCGCGCGCAAGTGGGCGGTGCTGCTGCTGATCGGCCTGTTCGGACAGTTCGCGTGGACCATCGAGAACATGTATTTCAACGTCTTCCTGTACAATACCATCAGCACCGACCCCGGCTATATCGCCGCGATGGTGGGCTGGTCCGCCGCCGCGGCCACGCTGACGACGCTCTTGATGGGCGCGCTGTCCGACCGCCTCGGCAAGCGCAAGGCCTTCATCTGCGCGGGCTATCTGCTCTGGGGCCTGTCGACGGCGGCCTTCGGCTTCATAACAAAGGAGAACGCCGCGCGCCTGTTCCCGCACGCCAACGCCGCCGCGGCCGCGGCGACGCTGGTGGTCGTCATGGACTGCGTGATGACCTTCTTCGGCTCGACCGCGAACGACGCGGCCTTCAACGCCTACGTCACCGACATCACGGACGAGACGAACCGGGGCCGGGCCGAGAGCGTGCTGGCCATCCTGCCGCTGATCTCCATGCTGGTGATCTTCGGCCTCTTCGACGGACTGACCCAGCAGGGGAAGTGGAAGGAGTTTTTCGGCATCTTCGGCGTCGCCGTCAGTGCCGTCGGTCTGATCGCCGTTTTCCTCGTGAAGGACGAGGCGGTCAAGGTCGAGAGCGGGGGAGTGCGGAATCTGGTCTACGGCCTGTCGCCGCGCATCGTGCGGGAAAACCCGGCGCTGTATCTGAGCTTTGCGGCCTTCTGTCTGTTCTCGGTGGCGGTGCAGGTCTTCTTCCCCTTCCTCATCATCTATATGCAGAACTACCTCGGCATCCAGGACTACGCCATCGTGCTGGGGGTGGTGCTGATCCTCGCCTCCGCGGTGAGCGTGATCTCCGGCCGCTTCATCGACCGCTTCGGCAAGCTGCGCTTCGTGTTCCCGGCGGCGGGCGTGATGCTCGCGGGACTTGTTGGGATGTATTTCGTGCGCAGCGCGCCGGGCGTCATGGTCGCCGGGACCGTGATGATGAGCGGCTACATGATGATGACCGCCGCCCTCGGCGCGAATATCCGCGACTGCACGCCGCCCGACCGCGTGGGGCATTTTCAGGGCATCCGCATGATCTTCGCGGTGCTGCTGCCCATGGTCATCGGGCCCGCGATCGGCGCCGCCGTCATCCGCGGCAGCGACAGCACCTACATCGAGCTCGGGCAGGTCAAGACCGTGCCGACGCCGGGCATCTTCCTCGCCGCGGCGGCGGTGCTGCTGCTGTGCTTCGTACCGGTGGTGCTGCTGATGAAACGGGAGAAAAGAGAATAAAGCATCGGGGCTGCCGGAAGGCAGCCCCGATGCTTTGAAGGGGTATTATTGTTTTGTCGTCGGCAGGGTGAGCTCGGCGGCGAAGTGGCCGTCCTCGATGTGGGTGGTGAAGCTGCCGCCCAGGGCCGAGAGGATCTTTTCGCAGGTGCGCAGGCCGATCTTCGTGCTCTCGCGGTGTACGGCGCTGAGGGAGACGGTGTTCGAGACCGAGAGACTGAGCGCGCCGTCGGTGAGCTGGGAGAGAAAGACGACCGGCCTTGCGGGGTCGGCGTATTTTTTGATGTTCGAGACAAGATTGTCCATGACGCGCTTGAGCTGGACGGGATCGACCGTCAGGGTGCAGTCGCCCTCGAAGTCGATGCGCTGCACGGAGAAGCCCGCCTCGGTGAGATCGAACTCCGCCTCGCCCAGAAGCTGGCCGAGCAGGACGAGGGCGTCCACGCGCTCGAGCGCGAGCTCCGGCTCCGCCTTGCCGTAGATCAGGAAGTAGCGGAAGAGCTGATCGGTCAGATCCTTGAGCTCGATGGCCTTGCCGTAGGCCGAATCCAGAAACTGCTGCCGGGCGTCGGCGTCGCCGCCGCGCTCGCGCAGAAGCTCGAGATAGCCGATCAGCGAGGTCATGGGCGTGCGGATGTCGTGGGAGACGGAGGTGATCAGCTCGGTGTTGGCCTCCCAGGCGCGCTTCTCGCTGCCGAGGCGCTCGATGACCGAGCGGCGCATCTCCTCCATCGAGGCGGCGAGGTTCGACAGCTCGTCGACCCCGACGACGGGGATGCTGCGGTCCAGCTCGCCCGAGCTGACCTTGTTGGCCTCCCGCGACAGGGAGATGATGCGCCGCGTCAGACGGCTGGTGTACCAGAATTCCAGGATCAGAAAGCAGAGCCCCGCCCCGATGAGCGAGACGATCTTCACCACCTGGCGCTGACGCAGGTAACTCGAATCGTCGATGGCGATCTGATACAGGCCGTCGGCAAAGCGGATGGGGTAGAGCTTGCCGTGCACCGAGGGGTCGTAGCCCTCCGCGCCGCGGCTGTCGATCTCGCCCCCGGCGTAGAGCTGCTGGCTGCGGCCCGTATCGAACAGGAAGATGGTCACATAGTCGTGCGAGGCGGTCCAGCGCGCGACCGCCGCGCTGTCCCGGCCCGTGATGCCCTCGGCGCTGATGTAGGAGCTGAACTGCGAGTAGATGTGCGCCTTGCGGCGCGCGACGTTCTCGGAGCTCAGATACACCTCGTCGATCATATAGCCGCCGAAGGCGCGCAGGCCCAGATAGATCAGCACGGCCACCGCCGCGCCCAGCAGCGTCGCCAGCAGATACTTCTGCCGCAGCGAGCCGACAAACGAACGCTTCTCAGTCAATTTGATAGCCCTTTCCCCAGACGGTGCGGATCAGGCGCGGGTTCGAGGGATCCTCCTCGATCTTGCGGCGCAGGTTCAGCACGTGCACCATCACGGTGTTGGCCGAGCCGGGAAGAAAGCGCTCCTTCCACACGGCCTCGTACATCTCCGGCGCGGTCACGGTTTTGCCGCGCTGCGAGAGCAGATACTCCAAAATCGCGTACTCCGTGTCCGTCAGCGAGATCTCCTTCCCACCGCGTTTGACCGTGCGCGCCGTACGGTCGATCTCCAGCCCGCCGAGCTCCAGCGCCGAGGCGGGCTTGCCGCGGTACTCCTGCCAGCGGCGCAGCAGCGAGCGCACCTTCGCCAGCAGTTCCCCGGGCGAGAAGGGCTTGGACAGAAAATCGTCCCCGCCGCCCGCATAGGCGCGCAGCAGGTCCTCCTCCGCGGACTTGGCCGTGAGGAAGAGGATGGGCACATTGGAAAACTTGCGCATCTCGGCGCAGGTCTCAAAGCCGTCCATGCCCGGCATCATCACGTCCAGCACCACGAGGTCCGTGTCGGGCTGCGCCTTGAGCTGCCGCAGCGCCGCGGCCCCGTCCGCCGCCTGCGCGACCTCATAGCTGTCGCGCATGAGCAGGGTGAGCACCCTGCGGATATCGGGATCGTCGTCGACGATCAGGATCTTCGAGCGGTCTTCCATGGCGGCACCTCCGTCGGGATGCGGGCGAAGCCCGCAGAATAACCCATTTTGCAAGCGTATTATAGCATTAAGCAACAGCGCCGTAAAGCGCCTGCGAAAGCCTTTTCCCACGGTTTAAGAAAGCTTAAGACTCTTTTTGGAAAGCGTATGCTATAATGACCATCGCAAACAACAGCCGCGCCATGCCGCGGCAGAACATAGGAGGACCCCGATATGAACAAGACGATGAAGAGAATCGGCTGCCTGGCGCTTGCGCTGGTCATGCTCCTGAGCCTCGCCGCCTGCGGCAAGGGCAACGCCCCGAGCGGCGCTTCCGGCTCCGGCTCCGGCGCCCCGTCCGGCTCCGGCGGCGGCAAGGCCCCCGAGGCCACCCCCGCCCCCGAATACGTCTACGCGGCCGAGTTCAAGCCCCTGGTCGAGAAGACCAAGGAGTGGATCTACGCCCGCAGCTATACCGGCGACGGGCTGTACTTCACGAAGTATGAGAAGACCGGCGAGCGCGAGCACGGCGATCAGATCCCCCGCTGGGAGGGCGAGTTCGACGTCTACAGCACCTTCCTGTACTTCCTGGACAACAAGGGCAAGATCTCCAAGGTCGAGGCTTACTCCTGCATGCCCCCCGCCGTGGACGATCAGGGCCGCAGGGAGTTCAGCTCCGCCTCCGACCTGCTCGGCATCTGCTTCACCGACGACGGCTTTGTGACCGTTGAGGTCGTCTACAACTCCTGGAGCGAGGGCGACGGCACCGAGGCCCTCTACAGCGAGGACTACTGGAACAGCCAGCGCAGCGAGCAGCTGTATTACATCCGCTGGTTCGACAAGCAGGGCAACGAGCTCAGCTGCGCGCCCATCGAGGTCGCCCAGGACGGCTGGCTCGACGCCTACAAGATGACGCTCGACGACAAGGGCAACGTCCTCGTCGGCGAGTCCCAGCAGCTGCGCGCCATCGGCCCCGACGGCAGGGACGCCTACACCATCAAGACCGAGGGCAGCATCGACGGCGTCGTGCGCATGCCCGACGGCCGCGTCGCCGCCGTCATCTACGGCGACCAGCAGATGCTCTGCTTCCTCGACAGCGACTCCGGCAAGTTCAAGGACGGCGTGGCGGTCAACTTCGACACCTACAACGCCGTGCCCGGCAGCGGCGAGTACGACTTCTACTACACCAACGGCGCCAACTTCTACGGCTATAAGCTCGACGGCGGCGAGCAGAAGCTCTTCAACTGGATCAACTGCGACATCAACTCCCTCAACGCCACCGTGCTCGGCGTCGACGCCGACGGCACCGTCCACTGCCTGATCAACACCTGGAACCAGAAGGATCAGAGCTACTCCTACGAGCTGGCGGACGTGCGCCTCGTGCCCTACGACTCCGTGCCGCACAAGGAGAGCATCCGCATGGCGGTGCTGTACATCGACTACCGCGTGCAGGATATGGTCGTCAACTACAACCGCAAGAACGACAAGTACCGCATCGAGATCACCGACTACTCCGAGTACAACAACGACAAGGACGGCTGGGACGCCGGTCAGACCAAGCTCCGCACCGAGATCCTCTCCGGCAACGTGCCCGACATCTTCTGTCTCAACGGCCTCAACTACACCCAGCTTGCCGCCAAGGGCATCCTGGAGGATCTCTACCCCTACATGGACGCGGACAAGGACATGAAGCGCAGCGACTTCTTCCAGAACGTCCTGCAGGCCTTCGAGGTCAACGGCAAGCTCTGCCAGACCGTCGCCGGCTTCTACATCAACTCCGCCATCGGCGGGGCCTCCGTCGTCGGCGACAAGCCCGGCTGGACCTATGAGCAGTTCAACGAGGCCCTGGCCTCCATGCCCGACGGCTGCACCGCCTTCGACCAGTACGTGACGCGCGACAACATCCTGCAGACCTGCCTGGCCCTCGACATGAACGACTTCGTCGACTGGACCAGCGGCAAGGTCAGCTTCGACAGCGAGCAGTTCATCAAGCTGCTGAAGTTCGCCAACTCCTTCCCCTCGGACTTCGACTGGGAGAACTACGACTGGTCGCAGGAGATGAGCACCGAGGACCGCCTCGCCCAGGGCAGGCAGATGCTCGTGCAGACCAGCGCCTACAGCATCGAGGATATCTTCTACAACAACTACACCCAGTTCCTCGGCGGCAAGATCACCTACATCGGCTATCCCACCGCCCACGGCACCGGCAACATGATCAGCCTCTCCGAGGCCGGTTACGGCATGAGCAGCAAGAGCCCCTACAAGGACGAGATCTGGAAGTTCCTGCGCAGCTTCTTCACCAAGGACTACCAGACGGACGTCTACTCCCTGCCGAGCCGCATCGACGTGTTCGAGGAGAAGGCCCTGGACGCCGAGACCGTCCAGTACCAGAAGAACGAGGACGGCAACTACGTCCTGGACGACAAGGGCGAGAAGATCCCCGTCTCCCGCTATACCATGTGGGACGCGGCCGAGAACAAGACCAGGGAGATCTACGCGCTCGAGCCCGAGCAGGTCGACCAGATCCGCGAGCTGGTCGAGTCCACCACGAAGGTCGCCGACTACAACCAGGAGATCCTGGACATCGTCACCGAGCAGGCCGCGCCCTACTTCGCCGGTCAGAAGAGCGCCGAAGAGGTCGCGAAGCTGGTGCAGAGCAAGGCCAACATCTACGTAAACGAGCAGCGTTAAAAAAGCGCTGAAAAAAACGCCGCACTGCGGGCAGGAAGCGCTTGCAGTGCGGCAAATTATGTGATACAATTATGTTCACCGAATTATGTCGAAAAAGGGAAGGCCGATGAAACGAAGCAGAGAACAGAGAAGGATCAGGCTGCGGGACTTTTTGACCAGCCTCTGCTTTCTGATGCCGAGCCTGCTGGGCGTGGGCCTGTTCTTCATCCTCCCCTTCGGCGTGGTGGTCTATTACGCGATGATCGACGGCGTGGCGTCGAAGAATTTCGTGTTCCTCGACAACTTCACGCGGCTGTTCGAAAACGCGGCGTTCCGGATGGCGGCGCGCAACACGCTGAAATTCTCCGCCATGGCGGTGCCGCTGGCCGTGGTGCTGCCGATCTGCCTGGCATTGATGCTCGAGTGCCGCATCCCGGGCAAGAGTCAGTTCCGCACCTTCTTTCTAAGCCCGATGATGGTCCCGGTGGCCTCGGTGGTGCTGATCTGGCAGGTGCTGTTCAACTACAACGGCACGGTCAACGAGTTCTTCATGGCCTTCGGGGCCGAGCGCATCGACTGGCTGCAGTCCGACTACAGCATGATCGTGGTGCTGCTGCTGTTCCTGTGGAAGAACCTCGGCTACAACATGATCCTGTTCATGTCGGGGCTGGCCAATATCCCGAAGGACCTGCTGGAGGCCGCGGACGTGGCGGGCGCGTCGGAGACCTACAAGTTCTTCGCCCTCAAGCTGCGCTACCTCTCGCCGACGGTGCTGTTCGTGACCATCCTGTCGCTCATCAGCTCCTTCAAGGTCTTCCGCGAGGTGTACCTGCTCACCGGGGATTACCCCTATGAGAGCCTGTACATGCTGCAGCACTTCATGAACAACACCTTCCGCTCGCTGGACTATCAGAAGCTCTCGGCCGCGGCGGTGGTCATGGCGATCGTGATGGTGGCGCTGATCGCGCTGCTGTTCAAGATCGAGGACTGGTTCGGAAAGGATGTGGAGGGATGAGCGGGCCTGTGAACAGACATCCCTACCACAAGGCGGCGTGGAAGAAGAAGCGCGTCTTCGGGCGCACGGCGATGTTCCTGCTGTGCCTCGCGTTCGCGGTGCTCTTCCTGCTGCCGACGGTGCTGACCATCACCAACTCCTTCATGTCCGAGAGCGAGATCAAGTCCAACTACGGCATGATCTTCTCCACGACCTCGGGAGGCTTCGTGTCCAAAACGGTGAACCTCAAGTTCATCCCGGACCGCGTGACGTTCAGCCAGTACGTCACGGGGCTCATCAAGTCCCCGGAATACCTGCTCAAGCTCTGGAACAGCATTTTGCTGGTGGTGCCCATCGTCATCGGGCAGGTCTCGGTGGCCGCGGTGGCCGCCTACAGCTTCACCCGCTGGCGCGGGAAGATACGCAGCGGCATCTTTTTCTTCTACGTGATCCTGATGCTCATGCCCTATCAGGTGACGCTGGTGCCGAACTATCTGGTCAGCGAATGGCTCGGCCTTCTCAACAGGCCGTGGGCCATCATCCTGCCGGGCGTGTTCGCGCCGTTCTCGGTCTTTCTGCTGACGAAGTTCATGCGGCGCATCCCCTACTCGCTCATCGAGGCCGCCAAGGTCGACGGGGCGGGGGAGTGGGAGATCTTCACCCGCATCTGCCTGCCGCAGTGCCGCGCGGCCCTGTACTCGATCGCGATCCTCGTGTTCATCGACTACTGGAACATGGTCGAGCAGCCGCTGATCCTGCTGCAGGACAGCGACGCGCAGCCGCTGAGCGTGTTTCTCTCGCAGGTCAACGCCGGGGAGATCGGCCTAGCCTTCGCGATGGCGACGGTGTATATGATCCCGTCCCTGCTGCTGTTCCTCCACGGCGAGGAGTACCTCGTCGAGGGCATCGCGAATCAGGGGTCGGTGAAAGGATAAGATCTCTCGACTCGCTGCGCTCGCTCGAGATGACAGGGGCGGGAAACGCGGCAATACACAGGCGCTGCGAAAACCCCGGACGTGTCATTCCGAGCGAAGCCGAGGAATCTGCTGTACATACACATGAGGTGTTTCATGGAAACGAGCGTCAAAAAAAGAGAATGGGTCAAGGACGCCGCCATCGTTTTTCTGGCGGTGCTGCTGGTGCTGACCTTCTTTTCCAACACCATCATGAACCGCACCCTGCCCGAGGTCGCGACCGCGGCGGTGCATGAGGGCGCGATCGTGGCCAAGGTCCGCGGCACCGGCACCGTCGTCGCCACGGGCAAGCATCAGGTCAAGGCCAAGGAGACCCGCACCATCCGCTCCGTGATGGTCAAGGTCGGGCAGGAGGTCAAGGCGGGGGACGTGCTCTTCGTCCTCGGCCAGGGGGACGAGACGGAGCTGGAGCAGGCCAAGGAGAGGCTGCGCAGCCTCCAGACCAGCTACCAGAAGACCGCGCTCTCGGCCCCGGTCTACGACTACAGCAGCTACTACCGCGCGATCGAGACCGCGGAGAACAATTACAACAGGGCGCTGGAAAAGTATCTGGAAGCGGAGGCAAAAGCAGAGGAAACGAATAATCCCGTAACTTCGGCTGCATATCAACGTTGGCAGGATGCCAAGAAATATGCGGAGCGGCTGGAAAAAGATTACGAGGACGAAGTGGCAGAGAAGCTTGAGCCGCTCAAGCAGACAATCAAGTATCTGGAAGCCGAGATCTCTCAGATGGAGGCTGAAACAGAAGAGGCTGTAAAAGCACAGGAGAAGGCACTGGAAAATGCACAGAAGGCCTACTATGAAGTGCTGGCGGAGATTTCTGAGGCAGAAGATACATATAACACTGCAAAAGAAGAATATGAGTTCCTTCTGAGAAACGTAGACAGTGCTACGGAAGCTGTCTTCCAAGACACATATGATGCATATATAGCAGCGGAGGCTGCCCGGGATCTGGCGAATGATAAATTGCAACCGGCATTAGATGAAGTAACAACTGCGGAGATAAACTTGGAGATAGCGCGCAACACGGAAGCTCCGGGGTATACTAAGGCACTGTCTGATCTTGCAGAGGCAGAAGCAGAACTTGCAGCTTTGGATGAATCTACTCATTATGAGGAAGTTCGCAGAGCGGTCGAGGAGAGCGACAGGCTTGAAGCCGAGTATGAGAAGCTGGCCGGGACTGCGGCAGATGATCTGGTAAATGCCGATTATGCGTTGCGGGACGCGGATATCGCAGTGGTCGCGGCGTATGACAGCCTGTACGCTGCACAGGAGAACAACAACCGCTCGGCTGCGACGACCGGCGTGGAGCTGCAGAGCATCGCCGAGGAGATCGCGCTGCAGCAGGAGAAGATCAAATCCCTCGCCGGGGACGAGAGCAACTACATCACCGCCGACGTGCCCGGCACGGTCAGCACCGTCGAGTGCACCGCCGGGGATACCGTGCTCAAGAACGCCCTGCTCGCCACGCTCGAGGTGCCGGACATGGGCTATACGCTCAGCTTCGCCGTGACGAACGATCAGGCCCAGCGCCTACGCATCGGCGATACCGCCACGATCAGCAACTACTACTGGGGCAACAGCGTCACCGCCACGCTGAGCACCATCCGCACCGACCCGAAAAACCAGCAGGGCGGCAAGATCCTGGTCTTCGACCTGACGGGCGACGTGACCGCGGGCTCGGATCTGACCATCTCGGTCGGGCAGAAGAGCGCCAACTACGACCTGATCGTCCCCAACTCCGCCGTCAAGAGCGACGCCAACGGCAGCTTCGTGCTGGCGGTGGGCGTCAAGAGCTCGCCGCTGGGCAACCGCTACACCGCCCGCCGCGTGAGCGTGGAGGTCCTGGCCAGCGACGACAGCAACTCGGCGGTGATCGCGGACCTTGCAAACGGCGACTACGTCGTCACCACCAGCTCCGCCCCCGTCAAGAGCGGCGACCTGGTGCGCCTGGCGGAAAACGGCTGATATGCGCGCACGGCTGAAACAGTATTGGCTGCCGCTGCTCGCGGCGGCGCTGGCGATCGCCTGTCTCGTGTGCGTGTGGCGGGTGTACGCGCTGAAAAACCTGCTGCCCGATCAGCATGCCGCGGAGCGCTGGCAGGGCGAGGGCGGGATGGAATTTGCCCAGATCAGCTTCTTCATGGCGCGGGATCAGAAGCTCAGCCGCGATCAGCTCTACAGCTTCCGCAACGAGATGTACAAAAAGCTCGAGGCGGCCTCGCTCGACCCCAAGACCGACACCGGCCTGCTGCACGACGCGTGGAGCACGAGCGTGACGCTCAAGGTCGCCAACGGGCGGCAGAGCGGCGAGGTGCAGGTCATCCCCGTCGGGGGCAGCTTCTTCGACTTCCACCCGCTGCGGCTTTTGAGCGGCAACTATCTGACCCCGGGCGACGTGATGGACGACCGCGTCCTGCTCGACCGCGAGACCGCGTGGCTCCTGTTCGGCGGGACGGAGCTCTCGGGCATGAGCTTCACGATCGAGGGCGCGCCCTTCGTCGTCGCGGGCGTCTACGAGCACGCGGACGACCGCTTTTCCCGCCGCGCCGACGAGGACGTCATGTGCATCTTCATGAGCTACGACGCCTTCGAGCGCCTGGCGCCGGAAAAGACCGGCGTTACCTGCTACGAGCTGCTGATGGCGGATCCGGTGCGCGGCTTTGCCCGCACGGCGGCGGAGGAGAAGTTCCCCATCAAGAGCGCGGAGATGCTGGTGAACAGCGGACGCTTCGAGCCGGATCGCCTGTACGCGCTGCTCAAGGATCAGAGCGCGCGCAGCATGCGCACGGGCGCGGCCGTATACCCCGCCTGGGAGAACGCGGCGCGCGCCGTCGAGGACAGGGCCGCCCAGTATTTCGCCGCGGCGATCGTGCTCGGCGTGCTGCCCGCGGTGCTGCTGGTCATCTACGCGGTCCGCATGCTCCGGCGGGGCCGGAAGCGCCTCGGCGACGAGGTGCTGCCCGACGCCGGCGAGCGGCTGCAGGAATTCCACCGCGTGCGCGCCAGAAAGCGCTGGGAAAAGAAACACCCGGATATGAAATGATATTCGCCGCAAAGGCAGCAGCCTTTGCGGCGAGTTTTTTGCACCCCGCTGCGCGCACTCGCTTGCGGGAGACGCGCGCACACTTGCGGGGCGAGAAGTGTTTTTTTGCGAGGTACACGCCCCCGCATAAAACGGATTTGAATTGTTTTCGCTTTCGCGAAAAGGATCATCCCGCCTTGGGAATCACAGTTGACAAGGGGTGTGTTCTCGCGGTATGCTGACAAAAAAAGAGACGTACGGAGGAAAAACAATGGATGCTTTGGAGAAAAAGCTGGATGCGCTGACAGACGAGTTTCACCGCCTGTTCGGGGAGGCGGAGCCCGGGATCTGGTCCGCGCCCGGCAGGACCGAGATCGGCGGCAACCACACCGACCACCAGCGCGGCAAGGTGCTGGCCGGGGCGGTGGACGCCGCCATGTACGCCGCCGCCGCGCCGAACGGCAGCGACACCGTGCGCATCAAGTCCGGCGACCGCCCGATGATGGAGCTGCGCCTCGACACGCTCGCGCCGCAGAAGAGCGAGAAGGGGACCTCCCACGCGCTGGTGCGCGGGATGCTCGCCCAGTGCGCCGGGCGCGGCTTTGACGTGCGCGGCTTCGACGCCTGCGTCTGCTCCGACGTGCCGAAGGGCAGCGGCCTGTCCTCCTCGGCCGCGTTCGAGATCCTCATCGGCGCGGTGATCAACGCCCTGTTCTGCGGCGGCGGTCTGAGCGCCACCGACCTTGCGATCATGGGACAAAAGACCGAAAACGTGTATTTCGGCAAGCCCTGCGGGCTGATGGATCAGATGGCCTGCGCCTGGGGAGGCATCATCGCCATCGACTTTGAAAAGCCCGCCGCGCCCGTCGTCACGCCGGTCGACTTCGACTTTGCCTCCGCGCGCCACAGCCTGTGCCTGATCGACCTGCACGCCGACCACGCCAACCTCACCGGCGAGTACGCCGCCATCCCCAGCGAGCTCAAGGCGGTCTGCGCCGCGTTCGGGAAAGAGGTCCTGCGCGAGGTGCCGGAGGAGGACTTCTACGCGTGCCTGCCCGAGCTGCGCAAAAAGGCGGGCGACCGCGCCGTGCTGCGCGCCATCCATATCTACAACGACAACCGCCGCGTCGACGCCATGACCGCGGCCCTCTCGCAGGGGGACTTCGACCGCTTCCTCACGCTGGTGCGGGAGTCGGGGCGCTCCTCCTGGCTGTATCTGCAGAACGTCGTCGTCAGCGGCAGCACCGCCGATCAGGCCGCGGCCGTCGCCCTGGCCCTCTGCGAGCGCCTGCTGGGCGAGCGCGGGGCCTTCCGCATCCACGGCGGCGGCTTCGGCGGCACCGTGCAGGCCTTCGTGCTGGACGAGCTGCTCGACACCTTCCGCGCGGGCGTCGAGGCCGTCTTCGGAGCAGGGAGCTGCCACGTCATGCAGATAAGGCCGGTCGGGTTCTGCCGAGTAAGGTGACATAAAACAGTTGACATAATAGCAAAAGAAACGGATTGCCGCGCCAGTGTGCGCACAGCAGAGCCGGGTATGTCGCGCGCTGCACGCGCGTCAGAATGCTCGCAATGACGTGCAATGGGGTAACGTGTATAAAAAGGAGCACACCGTTTGGTGTGCTCCTTCTCATGGATAAATACCCCCGAACCTGTCATCTTGAGCGGAGCGAAGCGGAGTCGAAAGATCTGAATAGTCCGCACTTCCGACCGAAAAGATCCCTCGACTGCGCTCGGGATGACACAAACCTTTGGCTTGCCGGATATTCGTATGTGGTAAAAAAGGAGCACACCGTTTGGTGTGCTCCTTCTCATGGATAAATACCCCCGAACCTGGGATCTCGAGCGGAGCGAAGCGGGGGCGGAAGTTGGGAGTCGTCCGCACTTCCGACCGGAAAGATCCCTCGGCTGCGCTCGGGATGACACAAACCTTTGGCTTGCCGGATGTTCGTATGTGGTAAAAAAGGAGCACACCGTTTGGTATGCTCCTTCTCATGGATAAATACCCCCGAACCTGTCATCTTGAGCGGAGCGAAGCAGAGTCGAAAGATCTGAATAGTCCGCACTTCCGACCCGGAAGATCCCTCGACTGCGCTCGGGATGACACAAACCTTTGGCTTGCCGGATATTCGTATGTGGTAAAAAAGGAGCACACCGTTTGGTGTGCTCCTTTTTCAGCGAGGCAAATTTTTCAGATCTCGATCTTCGCGCCCATGAGCTTGGCCAGCTCCTTGACGATGGCGGTGTCGGCGGGCCAGGCGGGGGCGGTGACCAGGTTGCGGTCGACGACGGCGTCGGTGACGGGGACGGGCACATACTCGCCGCCCGCTAGGGTCACGTCGGGGCCGACGGCGGGATAGGCCGTGGCCTTGTAGCCCTTGAGCACGCCGGCGGCGGCCAGGACCTGCGGGCCGTGGCAGATGGCTGCGACGGGCTTGTTCGCCGCGAAGAACTCACGCACGATTTCGAGCACGCGCGCGTTGAGGCGGATGTACTCGGGCGCGCGGCCGCCGGTGATGAACAGACCGCAATAGTCCTCGGTCTTGACCGCGTCAAAGTCTGCCGTCAGCGCGAAGTTGTGGCCGCGCAGCTCGGTATAGGTCTGCTCACCCAGAAAGTCGTGGACGGCAGTCGCGACGGTCTCGCCCGCCTTCTTGTCGGGGCAGACGGCGTCCACCTGGTAGCCCAGCACGCCCAGCGCCTGGAAGGGCACCATGGTCTCGTAATCCTCGGTAAAATCGCCGCAGAGCAGAAGCACTTTCTTTGCCATTGATCGGTTCCTCCTTTTAATATTGTATCCGGTTGGGATGCTTATATTATAGCAGTCCGCGCGGCAAAGCGCAATCGAAACCTACAAATTCTGAATGTTTTTCCGCCCGCAATACCTTGCAGCAGTTAACACCCGGCATTCTGAGCGGAGCCGCGCCGGCGGCGGAGTCGAAGAATCTCAGGATGCCTGCGGGGAAAGATCCTTCGACTCGCTTCGCTTGCGCAGGATGACATGTAAAGTTTTGACTGTTACAGCATACCGGGCGGTTTTTCTTGACAAGAACGGGAAGCTAGACTATATTATGTATACGGGACGCCAATGACGGAGATACCCTCCGCCTTGGCGTCTCCCTTTTTGCGTGAACAGATTTTTCTGAAAAGGAGATCACTGCATATGTGTGGGATCGTGGGATTCACCGGGAGCCGCCAGGCGGCGCCCATCCTGCTCAAGGGCCTGAGCCGTCTGGAATACCGCGGCTATGACTCCGCCGGCATCGCCGTCGTGAACGACGGGGCCATCGAGGTCGAGAAGGTCAGCGGCCGCATCGCGAAGCTCTGCGAGAAGACGAAGGACGGCGCGGCCGTGCCCGGCGTGGTCGGCATCGGACATACCCGCTGGGCCACCCACGGCGCGCCCACGGATCAGAACGCGCATCCTCATGTCTCGAACGACGGGCGCTTCGCCGTGGTGCACAACGGCATCATCGAAAACTACCTCGCCCTGCGCGAGGAGCTGATCGCGGACGGCTACGTCTTCCACAGCGAGACCGACACCGAGACCATCGTCCACCTGCTCGAGCTGTACTACACCGGCGACGTCAAGGCCGCCGTCATGAAGACCGCCGCCCGGCTCGAGGGCTCCTACGCTCTCGGCATCGTCTGCACCGAGACCCCGGACGCCCTCTACGTCGTGCGCGAGTCCAGCCCCCTGATCCTCGGCGTCGGGGTGGGGGAGAACTACTTCGCCTCCGACGTGACGGCGCTGGTGTCGCACACGAAGAACGTCATCTACATGGAGGACGGCGAGATGGCGGTGCTCACGCCCGAGGCCGTCACCGTCTACGACTGCACCGGGCGCGAGACCAAAAAGCCCGTCAGCCGCGTGACCTGGAGCGTCGAGGCCGCGGAGAAGGGCGGCTACGAGCACTTCATGCTCAAGGAGATCATGGAGCAGCCCGCCGCCGTCAAGGCCGCGCTCGCCCCGCGCCTGCACGGGGGCCGCGTGAAGCTCGACGACTTCGAGCTCACGGCGGAGGAGCTGAAGGGCGTCAACAAGATCGTCATCACCGCCTGCGGCTCGGCCTACTACGCGGGCTGCTCGGGCCGCTACGCCATCGAAAGGCTCTGCCGCATCCCGGTGCAGGTGGAGCTCGCCAGCGAGCTGCGCTACGCAGACCCCATGGTGGACGAGCACACGCTGGTGCTGGTGATCTCCCAGTCCGGCGAGACCGCCGACACCATCGCCGCGCTCAAGGAGTGCAAATCCCGCGGGGCGAAGGTGCTGGGCATCGTGAACGTCGTGGGCAGCACGATCGCCAAGCTCGCCGATCATACGCTCTATACCTGGGCGGGGCCGGAGATCGCCGTCGCCACGACGAAGGGCTTCACCACGCAGCTGGCGGTGCTCTACCTCTTCGCCCTCTACGCCGCCGACAAGCTCGGCAGGATCGACGCAGAACGCTACGACGCCCTCGTGCACGAGCTGATGGAGATGCCCAAGCGCATCCAGCAGACCATCGACATGAACTGGCAGCTGCCCTCCGCGGCGAGCCGCTATTCCAGTCACTCCCTGTTCTTCATCGGGCGCAACACGGATTACGCGATCGCTCTCGAGGGCGCGCTGAAGATGAAGGAGATCTCCTACCTGCACGCCGAGTCCTATGCCGCCGGCGAGCTCAAGCACGGCACGATCGCGCTGATCGAGGAGAACCAGCCCGTCATCGCCGTGTGCTGCAACGAGGCCCTGGCCGACAAGACGCTCTCGAACATCGTGGAGGTCAAGGCCCGCGGGGCGAAGGTGCTGGCCCTGGCCTTCCGGGGCAACAAGAAGATCGTCTCCCAGGCGGACGACGTGATCTTCATCCCGCGCGTGGAGACCATCTTCTCCGCGGCGCTGGCCGTGGTGCCGCTGCAGCTGCTGGCCTACTACGCGGCGAAGGAGAAGGGCTGCGACATCGACAAGCCGAAGAACCTCGCCAAGTCCGTGACCGTGGAGTAATGATATTATGCAAACCAAACCGCCCCTGTCGAAAGACAGGGGCGGTTGTTGTGTGCGGGCTTTTTCCACCAAGCCGAAGGACTGCGTCATCCCGAGCGCAGCCGAGGGATCTTACAGGTCAGGAAACCGGGCTTTTTAGGATCTTTCGACTCGCTTCGCCCGCTCAGGATGACAAGTGGGAGGGCGGCGGTGAGTTTATGTGCTCTCGCGTTCGACCAGATTCGTGGCGAAGTTGATGTGACGGCGGGCGGGCTTGTGCTTCGGATCCGCCTCGATCTCCTCGATCACGAGCCGGGCCGCGGCCTCGCCCATCTGGAAGGCGGGCATCTCCATCGAGGTCATCGTCGTCTCGAGCATGCGCCCGACGCGGTGGCCTGTGAGACTCATGATCTTGAGCTGCTCCGGGATCCTCAGCCCGCGCTCCGCCGCCGCGCGGATCGCGCCGAGACCCTGCACGTCGATGCAGGCGATGATGGCGTCGAGATCCGGGTTCTCGTCCAGCAGCTGACAGGCGCACTCGTAGCCGTAGCCGAAGCTGTTGACCAGGCGGTCGGAGCTGCTGGTGATCTCCTCCAGCCCCAGCTCCTCGATCGCCTTGCGGTAACCCTCATAGCGGCCGTGAAACGGGGCCAGGTGCTGCGAGCCCGCGATCAGCCCGATCTGGCGGCATCCCTTCGAGGCCAGATACTTCACCGCCTCGCGCCCGCTGGATTCATAGTCGGCCACCACGCTGCTCAGCTCCAGCTCCTGCCGCCGTACGAGCTGCACGACCGGCACGCCGCTGGCCTGAATGTCCCGCAGGAGCCGCCCGTTGCGCCCCGTGGCGGCGATGACGATGCCGTCCACCCCGCCGTCGCGCAGGCGGTTGAGGCGGTCCTTCTCCACCTTCGGGTCCTCCTCCGTCACGCAGACGGTCGTCATATAGCCCTGCTGCTGGGCCTGCGCCTCGATCCCCTGCAGGATCTCGGAGAAGATCGTCATGTGCAGGCGCGGCACCACCACGCCAAGCACCTGACCGCGCCCCTGCCGCAGGGCACGGGCCATGGCGTTGGGCCGGTAGCCCAGCTCCTTGGCGGCGGCGTAAATGCGCTCCTTCGTGTCCGGATGGACATAGGAGGTGTTGTTCAGCGCCCGCGATACCGTGCTGATGTCCACATGCGCCAGCTTCGCCACGTCTTTCAGTGTCGCCATCGTATCACCCAAAATGCAATCGTTTGTATAAATTTATTGTAGTATATCGCATTTTTCCATGTTTTGCAAGCCCGACTTCTCTTCAAGATTTGAAACACATATGGCAATATTGCATAAAAACAGAGAGGTAAAACTGTGCGGTTATGGGAAACATGCAATTTTTTGCAGGGCTTGTGCAACAAATTGCAGAGAAGACAAGATTTCTTGACAGGAAAAGCCGCCCATGCTATCATGCAATCACAAGCAACAAACGTTTGCACAAAACGGGGCGGCGGCCGGCGCGCGAGGCCGACGGAGCGTGGAAGGCAGACAAGGCGAATTGAAAAAATGAAATGTGAAAAGGAGATTAAAAACATGGCTAAGGTTAAGACTTTCAAGACGATTTTCCCCGCGGTTTCCGTTCCCCTCAATGACGACTTCTCCATCAACGAGGAAGAGTTCCGCGTATACCTCCGCTGGATCAAGAGCTTCTACGGCAAGGGAATCGAAGGCCTCGTCGCCAACGGCCACACCGGTGAGATCACCGGCCTGACCCGCGCCGAGCGCAAGAGAGTCACCGAGATCTGCGCCGAGGAGTGCGGCGACGTGATGACCATTATCTCCGGCGTCAACTGCGAGAACACCATCGAGTCCATCGAGATGGCCAAGGAAGCCAAGGAAGCCGGCGCTGACGGCATCCTGCTCATGCCCCCCCACATGTGGCTCCGCTTCGGCATGCACCCCGATGCCCCCTTCGAGTACATCAAGGACGTGGCTGAGGGCGCCGACATCGACATCATCATCCACCTCTACCCCGCCACCTCCAAGGCCTTCTACCCGGTCGAGACCCTG
>JAILNC010000064.1 GCA_024691985.1 Oscillospiraceae bacterium
ACGGACAGGCCCATGCCCACGCCGTTGAAGAGCGTCGTCGTGATGGCCATGGTGGCGCACATGCCGATCTGCTGGACAAGGACGGGGTTGTTGGTGATGAGGCCTTCGGTAAACTGTTTCTTCGGATTCATACAGCACTACCTCCTTAACCCAGGGATTTCACGACGCGGATCGACTCCGCGACGGCGCCCGCGATGGAGCGGGAGGTGATCGTCGCGCCGGTCAGGGCGTCGATGGTACCGCCGGCGTTGGACAGCGCGATCGTCTCGTCCTGGCCGACGAACTGGGCGCGGAACTTGACGCCGACCTCGGCGGTGCTGGCCGCGTTGGCGCCCAGACCGGAGGTCTCGGAATGCTCGATCACGGAGATGCCGGTGCACTTGAAGTTGGGATCGACGCCGCAGGCCAGGGTGATGTTGCCCTGCGCGCCGGAGAAGGTGGAGGTCACGACGTGGCCGGCCCCGTTGGTCGCGCGGTGGATGGTGACGACCGTCGGGAAGCCTTCCTTGTCAAATTCGATCTCCTCATAGCCGTCGGCCTGCATGACGGTCGCAAAGGCGGCGGCGGTCTTGGCCTGGGCCTGCGCCTCGATGATGGGGGCGGTCAGGTTGTTGACGAAGCCGAGCGCGCCCGCCGCGACGGCGCAGACCAGGAACAGAACGATGGCGAGCTTCAGGATCTTGTTCATCACACAGCCTCCTTCTTCGCGGCCTTTTTGGCGGCCTTCGCGGCGGCGATATCCTCCTTGGAGACGCCGAACTGGTGGCGGTGGCAGGCCTTGTCGAGGGCCCAGGTGGTCAGGTTCATGATCAGGATCGCGTAGGAGCAGCCCTCCGCGAAGCCGCCGAAGTAGCGGATCAGCATGGTCAGCGCGCCGATGCCGATGCCGTAGATGGCCTGGCCCCAGCGAGTGACGGGAGAGGTCGCGTAGTCGGTCGCCATGAAGATGCCGGTGAACATGACGCCGCCGGAGAGGACGTTGTGGAGCATCCACTCGATACGGCCGTAACCCGCGTGTCCGAAGACCAGGGAGATCAGGGCGACCGAGCCGATCACGCAGGCGGGGATGCGCCAGCGGATGACCTTGCGCACGATCAGGTAGGCGGCGCCGAGCAGGATCGCCAGGGAGCTGATCTCACCGATGGAGCCGGGGATCTTGCCGAGGAAGTTCTGCGCCACGGAAAACGGCAGCGGATTCTCGCTGTAGAGGTAGCTCAGGGGCGTGGCCATGGTGGTGCCGTCGATGATGACGACGGTCAGCGTCCCGGCGTAGGAGGCGGTCAGGAAAGCGCGGCCGGCAAGGGCCGGGTTGAGGAAGTTCTTGCCGATGCCGCCGTAGAGCTGTTTGACGACGACGATGGCGAAGAAGGTGCCGATGACGATCATCCACCACGGGGTCTGCGGGGGCAGGACCATGACCAGCAGCAGGCCGGACACGGCGGCGGAGAAGTCGTCGATGGTGATGCTCTTGTGCAGCAGCCTCCTGTACGCCCACTCGAAGAAGGTGGCGGAGGCCATGCCGGTGAGCATGAGCACCAGCACATGCCAGCCGTAGCGGTAGACGGCCACGATGGCCACCGGGATCATGGCGACGATCACGTCGCTCATCAGGCGGCGGGTATCGATCGTGGTCCTGACCTGGGGCTGGTAGGCGACGTCGAAGATCAGTCTTTCGTTTTTCTCGCTCATTTCTGGGCCTCCTTTGCAGCGGCCTCGGCCTTTGCCTTCTCTTTGGCGGCCCTGACCTGGATCATGACCTTCGCGGTCTTGAAGGCGTGCGTGAGGGGCATGCGCGCGGGACAGTTCTAGGTGCAGCTTCCGCACTCGAAGCAGTCCGTCACGTGGTATTTCTCCAGCATGTCAAAATCGCGCTTGGTATAGTAGAGGTACATGTAGACAGGCTCGAGGTTCATGGGGCAGACCGTGATGCACTTGCCGCAGCGGATGCAGACGGGGTCCTCGATGTTCTTGTCCTCCTCCTCGGTGAAGAAGAGGACGCCCGCGGTGCCCTTGATGTTCACCGCCTCGAGGGAGGTGGCGCAGATGCCCATCATCGGGCCGCCGAGCACGATCTTGCGCGGGGTCTTGACGAAGCCGCCGCACTGCTCGGCGATGTGGGCGAAGGAGGTGCCGACTCTCGTCAGGGCGTTGACGGGGGCCGCCAGGGCCGAGCCGCCGTAGGTGACGATACGCTCGACGACGCTCTTGCCCTCATAACAGGCCTGGTAGATGGCGTAGGCCGTACGGGTGGAGATGACGTTGCAGCCGACGCCGGAGGGCAGGCCGCCGGGCTTGACCTCGCGGTTGGTGATGGCCTTGACCTGCATCTTCTCGCCGCCCTGGGGGTATTTGACGTTCTCGGGCACGATCTCGACGCCGTATTTGGCCGGATCGAGGGAGTTGAGCAGGTCGATGGCGTCCTGCTTGTTCTTCTCGATGCCGTAGTAGGCCTTCTCAACGCCCTGGGCGATGCGGGCAAGCTGGATTCCCTTGAGCAGCTGCTCGGGGAAGTTCAGCATCGTCAGGTGGTCGCCGTTGAGGTAGGGCTCGCACTCGGCGCCGTTGATGATGAGGGTGTCGACCTTGCCGATGCCGCCGCGGATCTTGAGCGCCGTGGGGAACATGGCGCCGCCCATGCCGACGACGCCGGCCTCGCGGATGCGCTGGAGGATGGCCTCGGGGTCCTTCATCTGCTCCTCCGTCAGGGGCTCCATCAGCTCAGGCGTGTCCTGAAAGTCGTTCTCGATGACGACCGCGGTGATCAGATCGCCCAGGGGATGGGGTCTCGGCTCGATGGCGACGACCTTGCCGGAGACGGAGGCATGGACAGGTGCGGAGACAGGTGCGGGGTTCTCGCCGATCTTCTGGTACATCTTCACATAGTCGCCCACCTTGACCAGGGGCTTGCAGGGGGCGCCGATGTGCTGTGCCATGGGGATGACGACCTGCTTCGGCGGTGCGATCACGGTGACCGGAGTCTGGGGAGACTTCATGTAATCGGGATGCACACCGCCTTTAAACTTGTATGCCATACGCTTCACCTCGTTATGTAATACGTGGTAGGGTTACTGTCTGATTTTATCATATAAACCGGAGTTGTGTCTACGCCTTTTGCCGTAAATAATCGTGAATTTCCATGACAACTTTCTCACAATACCTGATATTTCTAAGCATTCTGTCTAAACACAGAGACGATCGGGGCCGAAAACTGGAAAATCCGGCCGCAGGCCCGTGCGGATGTGACGGAGGTCACTGATATGGCTACATTTACCATATCAGTGACCTTCGTCCCGTTTTCACCCCAGGGCCACATCCAGCGCCATCATCAGCGCGAAGCCTCCGAGGTAGCCGAAGCTCCCCGCGCCCGAGCGGGCGGCGGGGCAGAGCTCGTGCACGGTGACATAGAGCATTGCGCCCGCCGAAAAGCTCAGCAGCCAGGGCATGACCGGCCGGGCAGGTGCGGCCAGCAGAAAGGCCAGCAGGCCGAAGACCGGCTCCACAGCCCCCGAGAGCGCGCCGAGCAGGAAGGCTCTGCCCCGCCCCATGCCGAGCTGCCGCAGCGGCAGGGCCACCGCCGCGCCCTCGGGAAAGTTCTGGATGCCGACGCCCAGCGCCAGCGCGCAGGCCGCCGCGCGCCCCTCCCCGCCCGAGGCCAGCGCGAAGGCCAGGCCGACGGCCATGCCCTCGGGGATGTTGTGCAGGGTGATGGCCGTGAAGAGCATGCGCTCCCGGCCCGCCGCGCCCGACTGCAGCCGGTCGAGAAGAGCGAGGAAGACCGCCCCCGAAAGCAGCCCCGCCGCCGCGGGCAGCCAGCCGGGAAGCCCCGCCGCCTCCGCCTGTTCTATCGCGGGCAGCAGCAGGCTCCAGACCGCGGCGGCGCTCATCACGCCCCCGGCGAAGCCGAGCAGCAGCTCCTGTGCGCGCGCGTTTTCGCCGTCCCGGCCGAGAAACACCAGCGCCGCGCCGAGCGAGGTCATCAGAAAAAGAAACTGGGTCCCCGCAAGGGCCCAGAGAAAACAAGACATGAAAAACGCCCTCCGCTTTTTTCCTGTTACCAGTATAAGCGGAGGGCTGTGTTTTTGTGAGAGTGGAGTTTTGAGAGTGGAGAGTGGAGTTTCGGTATCCGCTTCGCGGATGATTATAATCGCGCCGCAGGCGCTCCATAACTTCACTCTTCACTCTCCACACTTATCCGCGGCCGGGGTCGATCATGCCGATGGTCTCGACGAGGCCGGTCATGGCCTCCTCGTGATAGGGGCGCTCGCCGCTGTCGCGGATCTCCAGCTCGCGCGCGATGTGCTCGAGCGTCTCGAGCTCGGCGGTGCCGCAGATCTCGATGAGCCAGCCCTTTTCGGCGTTGAAGAGCAGGACGAAGTTGGCCCGGTCGTAGGCCCAGCCGAGCGAGCAGTTGGTGTAGTCGCTCGTCAGCTCCGTGACGTGCCAGCCGTCCCAGTCGTCCTCCTTCACGAGCACGACCTCGCCGTTGATTACGCTCTTGTGCTTGCCCGCCCAGACGGAGGAAGCCCCGATTACATAGGGGATACTGCGCCCCTCGCCGTTGTCGGAGAGATAGGTCGCCCAGCCCTCGGCGTCGGTGTAGCCGAAGGTGGCCTCCGAGGGCAGATACCAGCAGCGAAATTCCGGGGTGTTGCTGCGCTCTGCCGGTCCCTCGAAGCTCAGCACCATCCCCGCGTCGGGATAGACCAGCTTCTGCTCGCTCAGGACCGTACCGTCCGCGGCGAGCTCCACCCATTTGCCGGACTCCGGCCCGTCGGTCCTGCGCAGGTTCATGTAATACCCGCCCACCGCGTAGGCGGCGGTGCTCAGCAGGGCCGTCAGCGCGGCGGCCAGCAGGAGGGTGCGGAAGGTCTTCCTCGCCGTGTGCCGCGGCTTCTGCGCAGGCGCGCCGATTTTTGCCATCACGGAGGCGTCGATGCGCCGGGCCAGCGCCTTGTCCTCGCTGCCGAGCTCCACAGTTTCCGGGCAGCAGCCGTCCATCAGCTCAGAGATTCGGATCTGCACAGCCATACCCCCTTTCCGTGAAATACGCGCGCAGGCGTTCCCTGCCGCGCCTGAGCTTCGTGCGCACCGTGGCGGCGTTCATGCCGAGCTCCTCGGCGATCTCCCCGGTCTTCTGGTACAGGAAGTAGTGCCGCCGGAAGATCTCGCCATCCGGCTCGCCCAGAGTTTCGACGGCCTCGCGGGCCAGCGTCGAGAGCTCCGTGCGCAGGACGCTCTCCTCCATGTCCCCCGGCGCGGCGACCTCGAGCAGATCGTCGTCCAGCGGCTCGGCGAGCTTCCTTGAGCGCAGGGCGTCCCTGGCTTTGTTCCGGCAGACCGCGGCCAGCCAGGGCTTCAGCTTGTCCGGGGCCACGTCCCGCGCGTTCTGCCAGAGGGCGACGAAGCTGTCGGACACGGCCTCTTCGATGTCCTCCTGCGAAAGCGCCGGGGCCATGATGTTGGAGGCGATCGCGAAGAGATAGGGCGTGTAGATTCCGATGATCTCGCTCAGCGCCCCCGTGTCCCCGTCTTTTATAAGGCGGAGCAGCGTACGTTCGTTCAAGCTGACGCCACCTCCTCTCCGTCCGCAGTGAAGCGGACGACCCCGTCGTAGGCTTCGCTCGTCGCCTCGTCGAGCAGACTCACCAGATAACGGCCCGGCAGCGTGGCGCTCAGCACAGACAGCTGCGAGACTGTCATGGAGGCCGTACACAGGCTCCCGCCGATGGGGCTGCCTGCGCGCCAGTACAGGGCAAGGCCCTCGAGATCCCGACCCCGCAAAATCCAGAGCAGCTCCTGCCCGTCTTCGCTCCAGCCGCTCGGCGTGAACTCCTTCAGTGCAAAGTTCAGAACCTCGCCGCGAGGCACGTCGTTGAGCGCCTCCAGTGTCTCCGGAAGAAAGTAGAGGCAGCCGCGGACCTCGAGCCCCTGCAGCAGCTCATCCGTCTTCTTGTAGAGCCCGACCGGCCAGTAGTCGATATCGAAGCGTTCCTGCACGGTGGGATAGAGCTGTTCGATCATGAAGGTCTCGTCCATGGTCTCGCTCAATTCAAACAGGCGCGCCGGGGTACAGGATATGACCGTCAGGAAGTTCCAGTCGTCCAGACCGTTCGTGATCTGGTGCATGGCGACGACCCGGGCTTCGACCCGCTCCTGCGTCTGGAACAGCCGCGCCATGCGCAGGGCTTCGCCCTCGTCAAGCACGAAGCGCGCGCTGTGCGGCACGAAGGAATAGGGCTCGTCCTGCTTTAGTCCGCGGAACATCTCCAGCTCGTCCGGCTTCGCATAAAAGCAGCCGAAGCGCTCGTAGAGATCGTCCCAGCTGAACGCGGCGGGCTCGCCCTCCTCCGAGGTCGGCGCGGGCTCCGGCACATGGACGCGTATGTAGGGCGTGGCCTCCGGCGCGTGGGTCGGCCAGGGCTTCGCCGTCGGCGCGGGAGCGCTCTGCGCGCAGGCCGGGAGGGCGAGGGCCAACAGCAGCAGAAAAGGAATCAGTTTGAGAAAAACCGTTTTCATGGATCTCTCCTTTCGAGTACTCACCTATATAAACGTAACTCGAAAGGAAAAAGTTTCACCTTTTCACAGCAGTCCCAGCGCCCAGACCGCCAGCAGGGCCGCCGCAGCGCCGAGGAGGAAGGCCGCCGCCGGACGCAGCAGCGGGGCGGAGCTCAGCGGGAGGCGCTCCTCCGCATAGCCCGCGGCGGCGGCCTTCGCCTGCTCCAGAAGCTCCGCGCGGCTGACTCCCTTCGGCTGCGCGTCTTCGTCCCGCAGGACGAAGACGGCTTCGGAAAACTGCGCGCAGGGCGTCTTCACCACCACCGCCGTGCGCAGGACGCCGCGCAGGGCGGGCACGGCGCGGCCCGGCGTCTCCGCCCGGAACAGCAGGCGGCGCGCGGAGCGCAGCAGCGCTCTCATGCGCGCTCCTCCACCCGCACGGTCACGACCGTCATGTCGTCGCCCGCTCCGTACTGGCTCTCCGCCTCCTTCAAGACCGCGCGGGCCAGGGCCTTCATATCCTCAAAGCCGCGCAGCAGCAGCGCCTTGAGCCAGTCGTCCTCCGCGTCCACGAGCACGCCGTCGGTCGCGATGACCGCGGTGCAGCCGGGTTTCAGGCGCATGCGCACCACGTCCGGCGCGGTCCCCTCCCCCGCGGAGAGGCCTGCGGCCAGGGTCTCGCCTTTGACGCGGCGGATGCTCCTGCCGCCGAGCACGTAGGAGGGCGCGGCCCCGTACTTGTAAAAGCAGGTGTCCCCGGAGAAGAGGTCGATGCACATGAGGTCGACAGTCGCAAAGCCCCAGCTCTCGCCGTCGCGCAGCAGGAGCACGGAGTTGAGAAGCTTCATGGCCACGCCGCCGTCGAGGCCGGAGCGCAGGAACTTCTCGAGGATGGCGATGACGCGGCGGCTGTCCTCGGCGGCCTCGTCGCCCGTACCCATGCCGTCGGCGAGGATGACGCACAGCACGCCCGCGTCGGTCTTGAAGTAGGTCCCGCGGTCGCCGCTGACCTTCTCGCCCTTCTTCCTGAGCGCCGCGATGCCCACCGACACGGCCAGCGGCTCGGACTCCAGCAGCTCGATCCGCGCCGTGTCCTCCCCGAGCGCCGCCGGGCGGCACAGGCGCGTGCCGACGATCTCCGACAGCTTTTCGAGCCAGCCCTCGTCCCGCAGCAGCGGCGTGAGCCGTCCGCTCTCGATGAGTACGTGCAGCCTGCCCCCGCCGTCGCGGTAGACCGCGGCGTCCGCGTCGATCTCGAGGCTTCTCAGATAGCGCAGCAGGCGGCGCTCGGCCAGCGGGTCGGAGCCCGACATGCTGCCCAGCTCCTCCGACATGCGCAGCAGCAGCTGCGAGAAATCCGCGTACTGCCCCCAGGCGACGCTCCGGTTCTCCGAGAGTCTCGCCCGCAGCTGCTGGCGGTAGGACAGGCCGCGCAGCTCGCCGTTGACCGCGGCGACGAAGGCGGCAATGCCGGGGCACTTGCTGCGAAAATGGGCCGGGATGTCCGACAGCTCGAGACTCCCGTGCTCGAGCATGGGCTTCGTCGCGTCGTTGAGCGCCGAGAGCGTGTCCACATACTCGGCGTTCCAGCAGCGGTTTTTGAACTTGCAGCCGATACAGACCGCGTCCGCCGCCCGGTCGAAGACGCGGGCGACGTTCTCGTCGTTGCAGGGGGCGGCGGCGCTGCGCTGCACGGTGTCCCAGAGCTCGCCGTAGGCCTCGCCCAGACGCCGGAGCTTGACGGCCTCACAGCGCCGCAGGCTCGACTCCCCGCAGCCCCGGTCCGCGACCTGCAGCACGACGCCCACGCGGTGCAGCAGCGACGCGGGCAGGATCATGAAGATCACCGAGGCGCAGAAGGTCTCGAACAGGGCGCCGAGAAAGACGCCGCTCTGCCAGGCGCAGACCACCGCCAGCGCCCCGGCGAGGATGAAGGACAGGGTGAACAGTACCCGCCCGTGCCTGCCGAAGACGCCGGACAGCAGGCCCGAGAAGGCGTAGGCCATGGTGTAGAACAGCGCGCCCTCCCCCGTCACGTCCATGGCAAGGCCCAGCACCGTCCCGACCGCCGCGCCCGTGAGCATCCCGCCCTTCATGGCCGAGGTCATCACGAGCAGCAGGGCGCAGACCCGGCCGACGGAGACCGTCTCGAACAGCACGAGGCGGGACAGGGCCATGAGCGCGCAGGAGGCCAGGATCATCAGCGACACGCTGTGCCGCAGCTCCGCCGACTCGGTGGCGCGCAGGCCGCCCGCGAGGGCGTCGCGGAAGAAATAGGTCCCGCCGAAGGCCAGCGTCACCTCAAGAAAGAGCTCCGCCGCCACCGGCAGGGCGCCGCCCGCGAGGGCGAAGCTCGACAGGAAGCCCGTCAGCCCCATTACCAGCCCCGCCGCGGCGGGCATGAACCAGGGGCTCTTGTACATCTCGAGCTCGTGGAACACGAAGGAGACCGTGTACACCAGCACCGAGGCCGCGATATAGCGGATGCCCCACTCGAGCCCGCCGCTGACGAGATAGCCCAGCGAGGCCCCCGTCAGCGCGAAGACGCCGCTCAAGCCCGGGCCCGAGCAGGCCACCATCGCCATACCGAAGGGCGCGCCGTTTTTCATCACCCGCGCCAAGGCCATCACCGCCCCCATCAGCAGATACAGCGCGCTGCGCCCCGCGATCAGAAAGCGCCTGTCCGCCCCGAAGGCGCGCATGTTCAGCGCCGCAGCCCGCTCCCGTCCCCCAAAGTCCATCGCCAAATCCTCCATAGTTTACTATAAACGCTTCGCATTTATAGTTTATTGAACGCGCGAAATCCTCGCCCCTGACAGGGCAACCGGATTTCATGCGCACGTAAATCACCATGGGGTAGCTTATGTTCATCGGCTACAGTTTGCAGCATATGGTGATTTACATAATGTAATGATTATTATAGTTATGTAATGTGGCGAAGGCGGTCATACCGCGCTGTTGCATTGTTGTTTTTCGGGACAGGAAATACCGGGGAATGCGAAAACGGGAGACGGGCGGGGGCTATGCGGCAGGCGGGCAAGTTCCGCCTTGCATCCGCTTCCGTTCTGCTATATAATGAATGTATCGAAATTCGACAAGAGGGGGAACACCGCGTGCAGTGTCCGCATTGCTTCCGCGAAGCTCATACAAAGGGGGCCTGTCCGTACTGCGGCTATGACGCGTCGGGAGATGCGGAAAAGTATCCGCTGGCCCTCAAGCCCGGCTCCATCCTCAACGGGCGCTACATCGTCGGCCGCGTGCTGGGTCAGGGCGGCTTCGGGATCACCTATATCGCCTGGGACGATCGAATGAAGGAGCGCGTCGCGATCAAGGAATATTTCCCTTCCGAGTTTGCCGGGCGAATCGGTATCTCCGTACAGGTGCACTCTGCGAATCAGGCAGAGAACTTCGACTACGGCAAGGCGCAGTTTCTCGAAGAGGCCAAAACGCTTGCAGCCTTCAACGGGGACAGCCATATCGTCCGTGTTTACAGCTATTTTGAGGAAAACGGCACGGCCTATTTCTGTATGGAGTATGTAGACGGCCTCCCGCTGGACAAGTATTTAGCGGCGCAGGGCAGACGGCTGAACGCAGAAGAGGCGAACCGCCTGCTGCTGCCGCTGATGGAGTCCCTCGAGAGCGTGCACGCGAAGGGCATCGTCCATCGGGACATCGCGCCGGACAATATCCTCGTCACCGGAGACGGCACGGCAAAGCTCATCGACTTCGGCGCGGCACGCTACAGTACCGGCGAGAAGAGCCGGAGTTTGGACGTGATCCTCAAGCACGGCTTTGCGCCGTATGAACAGTACATGCGCCGGGGTCGTCAGGGGCCGTGGACGGATGTGTACGCGCTGGCGGCGACGTATTATTACGCTGTCACCGGCAGGATCCCGCCCGAGGCCGTGGAGCGCCGCAACGAGGATGAGCTGATCCCGCCGAGCACGCTGGGCGCGAGGCTTTCCCCTGCGCAGGAGGATGTGCTGCTGCACGCACTGGAGGTGCTGGCTTCCGAGCGCATCCAGAGCATGGGCGAATTCCGCCGGGCGATGGAGGACGCGTCGGCGCAGGAGGAGGACGATCCCGCGCTCCTCGCGCAAAGAGAGCGGGAACTGCGCGAGGAGCTGGCGCGGATCGAGCGAAAGCGCCGGGCCCAGAGTGAAGGCCCCCGGCAGACGGAAGAGCCGAAGCAGACCGAGCCCGCCGCCCCGGCCGGGCGGAAGGCGCTAATCACCCCGGCCGGGCAGAAGAAATCCCGACTGCCGCTGATCCTAGGGGCCGTGGCGGTGCTGGCGGCGGTACTGATCTTCGGTGTGCTGCGCTCCACGCCGGTGCCGGATGGACTGATGTATGAGCTCTACATCGACCATGCCGTCATCACAAGATACGAGGGCACCGGCAGCGAGCTCGAGATTCCCTCCAGAATCAGGGGGAGGCCTGTGACCGAGATTGAAGGCTACGCCTTTTACAGTTGCAGAGGTTTGACGAGCGTCACAATCCCGGACAGTGTTACAAGCATCGGAAGCCACGCTTTTTCCTACTGTGCCAGACTGACGAGAATCACGATCCCGGACGGAGTGACAAGCATCGAGGATAGTACCTTTTCCTATTGTACAGCCCTGAAGAGCGTCACGATCCCGGAAGGGGTCACCGAAATCGGAAACTACGCTTTTCACGGCTGTAAAGGGATAACGCGCATCACGCTCCCGGTCAGCATCAGGGCAATCGGCCCCTATGCGTTCCAAAGCTGCCCTTTAAGCCGGGTTGAGTATGGCGGCACCGAGAAGCAGTGGCGCGCTGTTACGATCGATGACAACAAGGAGCTGCTGTCGGCGGAGATACATTTCAACGGGAAATGAGGCGGGGCGGAGCCTGACGCGCAGGTCCGTTTTGTCATTCCCGGCGCGCTATGATACACTGAATCGACAAAAAACGAATCCGGAGGCTGACCATGAGCTTTATTCGCGACGCTTCCCTCGCCCCGGCGGGCGAAGTAAAAATCAACTGGGCGCAGCGCAACATGCCCGTCCTGCGCTCCATCGCGGAGGACTTTGAAAGGGAGAAGCCCTTCGCGGGGCTGAAAATCGCGCTGTCGGTGCATATGGAGGCCAAGACGGCCTACCTCTGCCGTGTGCTCGAGCTGGGCGGCGCGCAGATGTTCGTCACGGGCTCAAACCCCCTGTCCACGCAGGATGACGTGGCCGCGGCGGTCGCAGCCGGCGGGATCGAGGTCTTCGCCCGGCACGGCTGCTCGATGGCGGAGTACAACGACTGCCTGCGCAAGGTGCTCGAGCCCGGGCCCAACGTCATCATCGACGACGGCGGCGATCTCGTGCACCTGATGCATACGGAGTTTACCGACCTGATCCCCGGGGTCCTCGGCGGCTGCGAGGAGACCACCACCGGCATCCACCGCCTGCGCGCCATGGCCCGGAAGGGCGAGCTCCGCTTCCCGATGGTCATGGTCAACGACGCCGACTGCAAGCACATGTTCGACAACCGCTACGGCACGGGCCAGTCGGTCTGGGACGCGATCATGCGCACGACGAACCTCATCGTCGCGGGCAAGGACGTGGTCGTCTCCGGCTACGGCTGGTGCGGCAAGGGCGTGTCGATGCGCGCCCGCGGTCTGGGGGCCAGGGTCATTGTCACCGAGACCGACCCGGTGCGCGCCCTCGAGGCCGTCATGGACGGCTATGAGGTCATGCCCATGGACGAGGCGGCGGCGCGCGGGGATATCTTCGTCACCGTCACCGGCTGCAGCGGCGTCATCACGCCCGCGCACTTCGAGAAGATAAAGGACGGGGCCATCCTCACCAACGCGGGCCACTTCGACGTGGAAGTGGACATGGCGGCGCTGGAGAAGCTGGCCGTGAAAAAATACGACGCGCGGCACAACGTGCAGGGCTATGTGCTGCCGAACGGCAAAACCCTCTTCGTGCTCGCCGAAGGGCGGCTCGTCAACCTCGCCGCGGGCGACGGGCACCCGGCGGAGATCATGGACATGAGCTTTGCCCTGCAGGCCCTCTCCACGCGCTGGCTGGTACGGCAGGGCGGCGGGCTCGCCCCCGGCGTGCACCCCGTCCCGCGCGAGCTGGACGGGGCCGTGGCGCGCCGCAAGCTGAAGGCCATGGGCGTGGCGATCGACACGCTCAGCGAGGAGCAGAGGGAATATCTCGGGGTCTGA
This sequence comes from Oscillospiraceae bacterium, assembly GCA_024691985.1. Taxonomy (GTDB): domain Bacteria; phylum Bacillota; class Clostridia; order Oscillospirales; family Oscillospiraceae; genus Limivicinus. Next base: position 12,683 of record JAILNC010000064.1, read on the forward strand.
TTTATTACTTGCCTTATGGAACTTACCGCTCTCTTTGAAACCTGCTTCGTCATCGTCGCGCTGATGCTCGTCGGCTTCGTCTTCGTGCGCCGGGGTCTGATCCCGCCGGACTTCTCCCGCGCGGCGAGCTTTCTGATCATCAACGTCTTCATCGTGGGCACGATCTTTCAGTCCGTGTCCACCGGCGGCGCGGGCATCGCGGCCGCGGAGCTGCCGCACTTCGTGCTGATGGTGACGCTGATGAACACGCTGTGCTATCTGATGGGCCGCCTCGCCCTGCGGCTGTTCTACCGCAGGAGCGCCGCGGGCGCGCCGCTGGAGCTCTGCGTCGGCGTCATGAACAACCTGCTGATCGGCCTGCCCATCCTCCAGTCCGTGTACGGGCCGACGGCGGTGCTGATCGCGGGACTGACGAGCCTGCCCTTCAATTTCACGCTCTACACCTACGGCGTCTGGCGCCTGCGCAGTCGGACCCAGAGCGGGGCGCTGCGGCTGCGGGAGATCTTCTCCCCCAGCGTGCTCGCCACGCTCGCCGCGCTGGTCTTCTTCCTCTTCAGGCTGCCGGTGCCGGGGGCCGTGTCGCGGCTCATGTCCGCGGCCGCGGCGGTGACCATGCCGCTGTCGATGATCGTCATCGGCATCACCATGGGCAAGGAAAACCTGCTGGCCGCGCTGCGGGACAGGCGCGTCTACGGCATCGCCCTGTTCCGGCTGGTGCTCTCGCCGCTGGTCGTATGGCTGCTGCTGCGCCTGCTGACGGACAACGCCGTGCTGCTCAAGACCTGCGTGGTCATCGCGGGCTGCCCCACCGGCATCGTGGTCCCCATCCTCTCCCTGCAGTACGGCCACGACGCCTCGCTCCCCTCCAACTGCGTGATCGTCACGACGCTGCTCTCGCTCGTGACGCTGCCGGTCCTGCTCTTACTGCTGGGTTAGGAGGCTTCCATGCACATTCCCTCCGCAAGCTGCCAGGCCCTGGACATCCCCGATTTTGAAACGGCGCTCGCCCTCTCCGGCCGGGGGGACGCCTACGACCGGGCCAAGTGGATCTACGTGCCGGACTACTACACGGAATATCGTTACATCCTCGGCACGCGCGGGGTCGATCCGCTGATCTGCATCGGCGTCAACCCCTCCACCGCCGAGCCCGGCAAGCTCGACAACACGCTCAAGTCCGTCCAGCGCATCGCGGCGGCAAACGGCTACGACAGCTTCATCATGTTCAACGTCTGCGCCCAGCGCGCAACAAAGCCCGACGACATGGACCGCGAGCTGGATCCCCGGCTGCACCGGGCGAACATGGACGCCTTCCGCTGGGTGCTCGCGCACGCGGGCGAAGCCCCCGCCGTCTGGGCGGCCTGGGGCGCGGTCATCGAGAAGCGGGCGTATCTGCCCCGATGCGTGCGGGACATGGTCGCCGTCGGCGAGGAATACGGCGCGCGCTGGCTCTGCGCGGGCAAGTGCTCGAAGCGCGGGCATCCGCACCACCCCCTGTATCTGAGAAAGGATGAAAAAACCGCGGACTTCGACGTCCGCGGCTATCTGAAACTGTTGGAGGCGCAGGCATGAGCGATATCCGGCGGGCGATCTGGGACTTTGTGCCCCGCTGCGAACAGGAGGAGAAGGACAAAGCCTTTATCCTCGATTTCCTCGCGCGCAATCCCGACGCCTTTTTCCGCACGAACCCCGTCGCCCACATGACGGCCTCGGCCTGGGTGGTCAATCCCGCGCGGGACAAGGTGCTGATGGTCTACCACCGCATCTACGACTCCTGGTCCTGGACCGGCGGCCACGCCGACGGGGATGAGGACCTCGCCGCCGTCGCCCTGCGCGAGGTGAAAGAGGAGACCGGCGTACAGAGCGCCCGACTCGTCTCGGGTGAGATCCTCTCGCTCGAGGTGCTGACCGTGGACGGGCACGAAAAGCGCGGGGCGTACGTCTCAAGCCATCTGCACCTGAACGTGACGTATCTCGTTGAGGCCGACGAGCGCGACGCGCTCAAAGTCTGTGAGGCGGAGAACAGCGGCGTGCGCTGGTTCACGCCCGAGGGCGCGCTGCAGGCTTCCTCCGAGCCCTGGTTCGTTGAGAGGATCTACAAAAAGCTCGTCGACCGGACGAGATAAAGAAACCGCGGATCGCTCCGCGGTTTCTTTATGCCGTATTCGGTTTATCTGCGATGATTTCGGCCCCAGAAGACGTTGTAGCGGTCGGGCACCCACCCGGGCTTGACGTCCTTGACGGCCTCCGCCGCGGTGATGACGGCCTCATCGTTGTCGAGGTCGATGAGCGTATAGCGGTCGTTGCCCATGCCGAGCTCCTTCATATAGCTCTGCTGCCGCATGGCGTGGCGGGACTCCATACGCTCGATCACGTCCTTGCCGGCGTTCTCCGGCAGGCTGTAGATCATGTCGACGCAGGCGGCGTCCACGGCCAGGATATCCAGCGAGCCGAGGATACCGACGTCCGGCGTGACCACCGGCGCGGCCTCAACGCCGTCGCAGTCGCAGTCGACGGACATGTTGCGCATGGTGTTGATGAAGCAGGCGCGGCCGCCGAAGAAGTCGAGGATCGCCTTGGTGCTCTCGGTCATGCGCTCCATGAACTCCTCGTTGCCGATGCTCCACTGCACGTCCGAGCCTGCGATCGTGTGGATCTCCTTCTTGCCGATGCGCCCGTCCGCGCAGCCGATGCCGATGTTCTTGTTCGATCCGCCGAAACCGCCGCGGACATGGCCCTTGAAGTGGGTCAGCGCGAGCAGGGAGTCATAGTCGGTCAGCGTCTTGCCGACGTGCATCACGTCGAACCATTTGCCGCCGTTGACAGGCAGCTCCGCCACGCCGTCCGCGTCGGTGATGTCCACCGGGCAGAAGGTCCAGCCGTTGATCTCCAGGGTCTTGCGGTGGTCCTCGGTGTAATAGCGGGTGCCCTCGTAATAGGTGTTGGTCTCGATGATGGCCGCGTCGTCGGGCAGGCGGGACGCGAAGAGCTCCTTCACCCAGGGGCGGGGCAGGAAGTTCGGGCCCTGGGCCTCGCCGGTGTGCAGCTTGACCGCGATCTTCCCCGTCAGCACGGAGCAGACTTTGTCATATACTTTCAGAAGCCCGGCCTCGGACAGGTCGCGGGTGAAGAAGACGACGGAGCTGTCGCCCGTGCGCTCCTCGTAGGGTACGTACCGCTCCCCGCCGGTCCCGGGGACGGGATTTTTAACGCTCATGGATGTTCCTCCTCTTTTGTGGATCAGGTGTGGTCAGCGTCTCTCTTGCTTGCAGACTGCGCCAGTTTATCACAGGTTTTTGAAAAATACCAGAGTTTTTCGCACAAAAAACGTTTCTATTTGTACTCAGCGAAAGGCGTTGCGTGCCGGATCGTAGGTATAGCCGACCGCCGCCAGCTTCTCCTCGAGCTCGGCGCGGTCCGTATCCAGCGCCGCGCACAGGGCGTCGAGGCTCTCGTATTCGTCGCGCAGCTTCGTATTCACCGTGCTCAGCAGCACAAAGGGGTCCTTCGGCAGCATGTCCTCATCTCCTTTGGACAAATAGTATAAGATCGCCGGCTTTTCGTCAAGCCTCTTGCCCTGCGGGCGGGATGGGTGTATGATAGCAAAAAAAGATCCGGGAGGTCCTATTATGAAGTATCAGGCAGCCGTGCTCACCGTCAGCGACAAGTGCTCACGCGGCGAGCGCGTGGATACCAGCGGCCCGGCCCTGTGTGAAATGCTCGCGCAGGCGGGCTTTGACATCGCCTGGACCGGCGTCGTCCCCGACGAGAAGGAGCAGATCGGCGCGGCCCTTATCCGCCTCGCCGACGAGCTGCGCATCCCCCTCGTGATCACCACGGGCGGCACGGGCTTTTCACAGCGGGACGTCACGCCGGAGGCGACGCTCGCCGTTGTCGAGCGCCCGACCCCGGGCATCCCCGAGGCCATGCGCTGGGCCAGTCTCCAGGTCACGCCGCGCGGCTGTCTGAGCCGCGGCGCAGCGGGCATCCGGGGCAAGACGCTCATCGTCAACGTCCCCGGCAGCAAAAAAGCCGCGACGGAGAATCTGGGCGCGGTGCTCGAGGCGCTCGGGCACGCGATGGACATGCTGGTCTCCGAGGGCTCCACCGACCACACGCACTGAGCGTATTGACAGAAACATGGGGAAAGGCGCTGCCTTTCCCCATGTTTCTGTCGACACGCTTCAACGGAGACCCGCTTCGCCAGGCTCTCCGTTGAGGATACTCGCACTTATCGCGCTCGTCGCACGGGGACGCTCCTCGCTTGGTCGGCGCGAGGGCTCGCACAGCTCGCCTCAGGGTGTTTTTGAGGCGGCAAAGCTGCCTCAAAAACGGTTTTGAATGTACAACAGCTTTGTCTGCAGTCTGAACAGCGGGGGCTGTCCGAAAGGACGGCCCCCGCTGTTTTTGGTCCCGTTCAGTCGACCCGTTCTTTGCCCCAGAAGAAGAGGGCCACGGTGCCCGGGCCCGTGTGCGCGCCGATCAGCCCGCCCACATTGTTGATCTCCACCCTGCCGTCGAGCTTCGGGAACTTCTCCTCGACGAGGCGCGCCACCGCCTCGGCGTCGTCCCGGCAGGCGGACATGGAGATGTAGCACTTGCCGCTGTAGTCCGTGCCGTTGTCGGCGTTGTCGACCATGCGCTGCACGATCTCGCGGATGACGTTCTGCTTCGTGCGGATCTTCCGCCGCGGGATGAGGCGGCCCTGGCTGTCCATGTTCAGCAGCGGGCAGATCTCGAATACGCCGCCGAAGAAGGCCGCGGTCCTGGAGATGCGGCCGCCGCGCACGTAGCTGGACAGGTCCGTGGAGAAGAACCAGTGGTTCAGCCGCAGGCGGTTGGCCTCGATCCAGGACGCCAGCTCCTTCGCGCTCATGCCCTGATCGCGCAGGCCCGCCGCGGTGTCGAGGATGAGGCCGTAGCCGGAGGAGGCGCCGAGCGAGTCGACGACATAGATCTCCCGCTCGGGGTAGCGCTCCCTGACGATGAGGGCCGCGTTGGCCGCGGAGCCGTAGGTCCCGGAGATGCCGGAGGAGAGGGTCACGTGCACGATGTCCTTCCCCTGCTCGCAGAAGGCGCTGAAATAGTCCACATACTCGGAGATGTTCACCTGCGAGGTGGAGGTCGAGGCGCCGGCCGCCATGCGGGCGTACATCTCGTCGGCGGGCATGGTCTGACCCAGATCGTCGGGGTAGAGCACGCCGTCCATCATGAAGTGGAAGCAGATATACGGTACGCCGATGCGCTCGAAGTGCTCCTTCGTGAGGTCGGCCGCGGAGCAGCCGGAGAGGATGTAGTCAGCCATGTTCACGTTCCTTTCGTGTTTTTGGTGACTTCATTTTACCCGAGCCGTCCGCCGCGCGCAAGAAATCGGACTCTACAAAAGCGAAAGGACGGACAGAGAGCACTCTACCCGTCCTTCACTTCGGCTCTACGAATCGTAGAGACGGCTTATTTCATGGCTTTGCGTGGCCTTTTCCGGATGTTGCAGCCGAGGAAGACCAGCACGACCGCCGGCACGGCGATCAGGAACAGCTGCCACTTGTTCCCCCAGGGCAGCGCCAGCACATACAGCAGCACGAACACGCTCAGCACGAAGCCCGCTAGGATAAACTGGAGGTTTTTCGTCCGCTTGAAGTAGACTGTCAGGATCAGATACACCAGCAGCGACACCGTCAGCGCCACCGCGAAGACGGGCCACCACAGGATGCCGACCCACCAGAGCACGACGAAAGCGATCAGCGCCATGGTCCACACTGCGAGGATGGCCACGGCATAGATCATGCCGCGGCTGTAGGTGACCGCGTCCTCCTCCGCCTCGGGGGGCACCCAGGCGTCGTGGGAGGAGAGCAGAAAATCCACGCTCACGTCGAAGATCTCCCCCAGGCGCGTGAGCACCCAGGCGTCGGGGATCGCCTCGCCCCGCTCCCACTTGGAGACGGACTTGTCCGAGTAATTCAGCATTGTGCCGAGCTCCGCCTGCGTCATCCCGGCCTTGTTGCGCAGACGGATCAGGTTGCTCGCAAAGACGAGCTTGAGTTCTGAAAGCTGCAAGGCTTTTCTCCTCTCAGCCGAATCGTTGCGCCTGTATTTTAGCCTCTTTCGCCGCGCAAGTCAAGGGCGCTGCCAAAAGGCAGCGCCCTTTCCTGTTCCGCTCAGGTCCCGCAGCTCTCGCAGTCGTCGCAGTCGACGATCTTGAACTTCTCCTTGTCGTAGGGGATGTTGTGCTTCTCGTAGTAGTCGATGACCGCGGCGCGCACCGCCTGCTCGGCCAGCACCGAGCAGTGCAGCTTATAGGCGGGCAGACCGTCCAGCGCCTCGACGACCGCCTTGTTCGACAGCTCCAGCGCCTCCTCAATGGGCTTGCCCTTGATCAGCTCCGTCGCCATGGAGCTGGTCGCGATGGCGCTGCCGCAGCCGAAGGTGTTGAACTTCACATCGGTGATGATGTTGTCCTTCACCTTGATGTACATGCGCATGATGTCGCCGCATTTGGCGTTGCCGACCTCGCCGATGCCGTCGGCGTCGTCCAGCTTGCCGACGTTGCGGGGATTCTGAAAATGGTCCATGACCTTCTCGCTGTATAATGCCATTGTTCTATCTCCTTCCTGATATGCCTTCATCTGAACGCAAAAGTGGTGCGGAATCATTCAAATCATTTTTGGCGCAGCTTTGCCGCGTCAAAAATACTCCAAGGCGAGCTGTGCGAGCCCTCCCGCCGACCAAACACGGCGATTCTCACGCATCGCCGTGTGCGATAAGCGGGAGTCTGTCAATCGCGAAACAGTGTTTCGCGATTGAGTTAGCAGAGATGTTCCCGCGTGCCCTTCTGCAGTTCGTCCCAGACCGGGGACATGTCGCGCAGATACTGCACCACGCCCGGGACGGTTTCGATGATGTAGTCCATCTCCTCCATGGTGTTGTACTCGCCGATCGAGAGCCGCAGCGAGCCGTGGGCCAGCTCGTGCGGGATACCGAGGCTTAAAAGCACATGGCTCGGGTCGAGCGAGCCGGAGGTGCAGGCGCTGCCCGAGGAGGCGCAGATGCCGTGCTTGTCCAGCAGGAGCAGCAGGCTCTCGCCCTCGATGCCCTCGAAGCACATGTTGACCGTGCCGGGGACGTGGTGCTCGAGGCTGCCGTTGATCTTGCTGTGGGGGATCTTGCCGAGCTCGGCGAAGAGCTTGTCGCGCATGGCGATCATCTTCGCTGCGTTTTCCTCCATATGCTCGCAGCTCTCCTTCAGGGCCGCGGCCAGAGCCACAATACCCGCCACGTTCTCGGTGCCGGCGCGCTTGCCGCGCTCCTGGGCGCCGCCCTCGATAAAGGAGAACAGCGGGATGTTCTTGCGGCAGTACAGCACGCCCACGCCCTTGGGCGCGTGGAATTTATGTCCGGAGAGGCTGAGCAGGTCGATGTTCATCTCCTCCACGTCCACGGGGATATGTCCCACGGCCTGCACCGCGTCGGTGTGGAAGGGGATGCCCTTTTCCCGGCACAGCGCGCCGATCTCCTGGATGGGCTGCACGGTGCCGACCTCATTGTTGGCGAACATCACCGACACGCAGCAGGTGTCGTCCCGGATGGCGGCCGCCACGTCCTCCACGCGCACGACGCCGTCTTCGTGCACGTCCAGCAGCGTCACCTCGAAGCCCTGCTTCTCCAGCGCCTTGAGGGTGTGGAGGATGGCGTGGTGCTCGAATTTGGTGGAGATGAGATGCTTCTTGCCCTTGCGCGCGCCGAGTCTCGCGCAGGAGACGAGCGCCTGGTTGTCGCTCTCGCTGCCGCAGGAGGTGAAGTAGATCTCCCGCGGGCTCTTCGCGCCGAGGCAGGCTGCAACGGTCTCGCGGGCCTCCGCCACGGCCTCGGCCACCTTCTGGGCCGAGGAGTAGAGACTGGAGGGGTTGAAGTAGCTGTCCGTCAAAAAGGGCAGCATGGCGTCCAGCGCCGTCTTGCTCACACTGGTGGTGGCAGCGTTGTCTGCGTATACAAACATAGTTTCTGATCCTTTCTTCTATCGTATTGACTTAGGTCTTGTTCCAGCGCTCCCCGGTCAGCAGATCGAACAGCGTCACACTGTCGAGGTAGCTTTCGGTCAGCGCGTCCAATTCTTTCCACATGGGCAGGGTCGGGCAGCTTGCCGCCCGCTCGCAGCCCTCGCTGTCACCGCGGATACAGGCCACCGGCGCCAGCGACTCCTCCGTGCAGCGGAGGATCTCCCCGGCAGTACAGGCCCCAGGTTCCCGGGAGAGCTGATAGCCGCCCTCCTTGCCCCGGGCGCTCTCCACGAGCCCCGCCCGGCGCAGAGAGGCGACAATCGCCTCCAGGTATTTGAGCGAAATGCCCTGCCGCTCGGCCACGCTTTTGAGGGGCACGACCCCCTCCTCCCGGTGCCTGGCCAGGTCCAGCATGACCCGCAGCGCATAGCGCCCCTTGGTGGTCACATTCAAATACATACCCCCTGTCTCAGATCCTTTGCGGACCGTTTTCCTGTGCACTGTTTTTTCGGTGTCTCTAATCTACTATAAATTTAGTAGGAATTGAATTGGCAAAATCCACAAACTTTTTCTACTCTCTTTGTAGGATTTTTACAGTCCTACAGCTGCAGGGCCTCTGCCAGCTCCTTTGCCGACAGGCACAGAGCGCGGGCAAACTCCGCGTCCTCGCTCTGCACGGCGATGCGCAGCGCGGAGCTCTTCGCGCTGGGGCTGGTGTGCAGGCGGTAGCCCTTCCCCTCCAGGCGCAGGCCGTCGTCGAAGCTGGCGCCCATATCCAGCAGCAGCTCCGAGAGAGCACCCATGAGCCTTGCCCGATCCTCGCAGCCGCAGGAGAGGCAGCAGCCCTCCTCCGGCGCCTCCTCTTCCTCCGGTGCCTGTGCGATCCGAAAGGCCTCTCCGGGAGTCAGGCGCAGCTTCCCGTCCAGAGCGTCGGCGCAGCAGCGATAGTAGGCCTGCGGCGTACCGATATCGCACCAGTAGCCCTCCAGCGTCACCCCGGCCAGGCGCTCCCCCCGGGCCAGCAGCAGGGGGAACAGCTCCTTCCCGAAGTCGCAGGGCCCCTCGGCGGGGATGGCCGCCACGGCCCGGGGCGAGAGCACGTAAATGCCGGTGTTCACCAGGTCCGTCACCACATGCGGCCAGTCGGGCTTTTCGATGAAGGCGCGAATATCCCCCTCCCCGTCCGTCACCGCAAGACCGTAGCGCAGGGGCAGCGACTCCCGGCAGAGCGCTGCCGTGACACAGGCGCGGCGGGCCCGGTGCTCGTCCATGAGTCGGGCAAGCGGGAAATCACAGGCGGCGTCCCCGCTGATGACCAGCACGTCCTCCTCCCCGATGAAGTCCCGGCAGCCGCCCACGCTGCCTGCGGTGCCCAGCGGAAGGGTCTCGATGCGGTAGTGCATGTTCACGCCGAAGCGAGCCCCGTCGCCGAAGTGGGCCATGATCTCTCCCGCGCGGTAGCGCAGAGTGCAGCAGATCTCGTCAAAGCCGTTTTCACGCAGCAGCTGCACGATATGCTCCATCAGCGGCCTGCCCAGCAGATCCGCCATGGGTTTGGGATGCTCCCCCGTCACGCTTCTCAGCCGCGTGCCCAGACCGCCCGCGAGGATGATGGCTTTCATATGCGCGCCCCCTGCTCCTTTGTTTTATGGATGGGATTATTATGGGAACGCTGCCGGAATTTATGATTGTAAAGAGCGGCCATATTTGGTATAATGTAACATCGTTATTGTAAAACTGTCTCATGGGGGTGTTCCGCTTGAACAAGGCACTCAGACAGCTTACGAAACCGGGAGTGCTGCCGTTTGTGCTGCTGCTGGCCTTCGCGGCGGCGGCGCTCGTCCTGCGTCAGTATTATCTCGCTGCAGCGGCGGCCGCGGCGCTTGTTCTGCTGCTCCTTGTGACGCTGCTCTCCTGGCGTCGGCAGACCAAAGATCTGGCCGAATATATGGAGGCTGCCCTGTACGAAACGGAGAACGCCAAGAGCAGCACGCTCATGAACTTCCCGCTGCCCATCGCCATCTTCTCGCTGGAGGATTCCCGCATCATCTGGGGCAACGACGCCTTCTTTGCCATGTGCGGGGAGGCCGGCACACGGCTCGACGCCACCCTCGCCCAGCTGATCCCGCAGTTTTCCGGCAAATGGCTGCTGGAGGGGCAGACGCAGTACCCCAATCTGCTGGAGCTGCGCGGGCGGAAGTACCGTCTGCACGGGAGCGTCATCCGCTCAGAGCAAAGCAGCGAGCTGCCTGCGGAGAACCATCCGCTCATGGGCATCACTTACTGGGTGGACGTCACCGACTACGACAACATCCGCATCGCCTTCGAGGACACCCGCCCCGTGGCGGGCATTGTCGTCATCGACAATCTGGAGGAGCTGATCAAGAACGTCCCCGAGCGGGTCAAAAACGACCTGCGCGACGCCGTGGAGGAGAAGCTCGGCCAGTGGTGCGCCTCCTTCCAGGGCATCCTCCGCCGCTACGACCGCGACCGCTATCTGCTGCTGATGGAGCATCAGGCCATGGAGAAGCTCATACCCGGCAGGTTCTCCATCGTCGAGCAGATCCACAGCGTGGTCAATCCCTCCGGCATCGCCGCCACCATCAGCATCGGCCTCGGCGCCGACTGCGAGACCCTGGGTGAGACGCTCGCCGCCGCCGACACTGCGGTGGAACTCGCCCTCTCCCGCGGCGGCGACCAGACCGTCATCAAGAGCCGCGAGGGCTTCGCCTTCTACGGCGGGCGCGGCAGCGAGGTGGAGAAGCGCACCAAGGTCAAGTCCCGCGTCATGGCCAACGCCTTCTCTGAGCTGATGCGCGACGCCTCCCACATCTACGTCATGGGCCACCGCTTCGGCGATATGGACAGTCTGGGCGCCTCGATCGGCGTGTGCGCCATGGCGCGGCTGCTGGGTCTCCAGGCCGAGATTGTGGCCGATCTGCGGCACACCGCAGCCGCCCCTCTGGCAGAGCATGTGCGCCGGGAGGAGGCCTACCGCAGCGTGATCCTGGCCCCGTCGCAGCTGCCCGCGCACATAGACCCGGCGGCGCTGCTGATCGTGGTCGACACCAGCAGGCCCGAAAAGGTGGAGGTCCCGTCACTGCTCAATGCCTGCAGCCGCGTGGCGGTCATCGACCATCACCGCACCGCCGCGACCTATATTCAGAACACCACCATGACCTTTATCGAGCCCTATGCCTCCTCCGCCTGTGAGCTGGTGGCCGAAATGCTGCAGGAGCTGCCGGAGAGCGCTTCCGTCCTCCCCTGCGAGGCCGAGGCGCTGCTGGCGGGCATCGTGCTGGATACCAAGAACTTTACCCTGCGCACTGGCGAGCGCACCTTCGACGCGGCCGCCTGGCTGCGCCGTTCCGGGGCAGACACCTCCGACGTCAAGCGCCTGTTCCAGGCGGATCTGGACCACATGCTCGCCAAGTACCGCATCCTCGAACAGGCGGAGGTCTACCGCGAGATCGCCATCGCCTCCCCGCAGGAGCCGCAGGACCGGGTCGTGGCTGCCATGGCCGCGGACGATCTGCTCAACATCATGGGGGTCCGTGCCTCGATCGTCGTGGCGCCGGACGGCAGGGGCAACTGCTTTGCCTCCGCCCGCTCCATCGGCGACGTGAATGTGCAGCTGATCATGGAGGCGCTCGGCGGCGGCGGCAACCGCAACGCCGCGGCCATGCAGCTGCCGGATACGACGCCGCAGGAGGCCCTGGAAAAGGTACGCAAGGCCATCGACGATTATATGCAGCAGTGATCCGTGCGGGATGCCGGAAGCGCTCCCGCCGACTGAAAGGAGTATAAAGAGATGAAGGTTATTTTCAACACCGACGTGAAGGGGCAGGGCCGCAAGGGCGAGCTCAAGGAGGTCTCCAGCGGCTATGCCCGCAACTATCTGATCCCCCGCGGTCTGGCCGCAGAGGCCACAACCGACAACATCAACGCCCTCAAGCTCAAGGAGAAGGCCAAGGCCGCCCAGGCCCAGCGCGACCGGGAACAGGCCCTGGAAAACGCCAAGAAGCTGGAGGGGGTCCAGGTCGTCATCCGCGCCAAGGCCGGCGGAGCCGGCAAGCTCTTCGGCGCCGTCACCTCCCAGGAGATCAGCGACGCCCTCAAGGAGC
>JAILNC010000069.1 GCA_024691985.1 Oscillospiraceae bacterium
GCACGCGCTGGGCGTACTGCTGGCTCTCCTTCGCGGAGGTGAGCACGCCCAGCTCGTCGCGCAGCCACTGGATGGCCGCGCCCGCGACGAAGATGCTTCCCTCGAGCGCGTCCTGGACCTGATCGCCGGTCGAGGCGGCGATGGTGGTGACAAGGCCGTTGTGGCTCTCAACGGGCTCGGTCCCGGTGTTCATCAGCAGGAAGCAGCCGGTGCCGTAGGTGTTCTTCATCGTGCCGGGCTCGAAGCAGCACTGGCCGAAGAGCGCGCACTGCTGGTCGCCCGCGGCGCCCGCGATCGGGATCTCGCCGCCGAACATCTCAAACTCGGTCTTGCCGTAGACGCAGGAGCTCGGCTTGACCGCGGGCAGCATCGAGGCGGGGACGCACAGCAGCTCCAGCAGCTCGTTATCCCACTCGAGCGTGTGGATGTTGAAGAGCATGGTGCGGCTGGCGTTGGTGTAGTCGGTGACGTGCACCCGCCCGCCGGTCAGCTTCCAGATCAGCCAGGTGTCGATCGTGCCGAACAGGAGCTTGCCTGCCTCGGCCCTGCGCCGCGCGCCGGGCACGTTGTCCAGCAACCACTGGATCTTGGAGCCGGAGAAGTAGGCGTCGGGCACGAGGCCGGTCTTCTTCCGGATGCTGTCGGCGTGGCCGTCGGCCACCAGCTTGTCGATGATGTCGGAGGTGCGGCGGCACTGCCAGACGATGGCGTTGGCGATCGGCTCGCCCGTCTCCTTGTCCCAGACGACGGTGGTCTCGCGCTGGTTGGTGATGCCGATGGCGGCGATGTCGGCGGCGCTCACGTCGAGCTTGGACATGGCGGCGTGGGCGACCTCGTAGGTGGTCTCCCAGATCTCGTTGGCGTCGTGCTCCACCCAGCCGGGCATGGGGAAGATCTGGCGGAACTCCTTGTTGACGACGGCGCAGATGTTGCCGGACTTGTCGAAGAGGATGCAGCGGGAACTGGTGGTGCCCTGGTCGAGGGACATGATGTACTTCATTTCTTCGGCTCCTTCTCTATGTTCGATTGTGAGTCAGCGGATGATGGCCTTGATGAAGGCCGGGCGCTCCACGGGCGCGTCGGAGATCGTGCAGCAGGCGCGCAGGAGGTCCGCCGCCTCGGCGGCCTTCGCCGCGTTCGTGGCGTGGATGGTGCCGAGGCTCTCGCACTCGGCCACGGCGTCGCCGACCTTCTTGTGCAGCACCAGGCCGACCGACAGGTCGATGTCGCTCTCCTTGGTGGCGCGGCCGCCGCCGAGGTGCATGGAGATCAGGCCGACCTTTTCGGCCTCAATGTGGCTGAGATAGCCCGCGCGCTCCGACGGAACCTCGACCTGGACCGGAGCCAGCGGCAGGCGGGAGGGATCGTACACGTCCGCGGCGCTGCCGTCCTGGGCCTCGACCATCTCGGCCAGCTTTTTGAGGGCCGCGCCGCTCTCTATGGTCTCGAGCAGCTTCGCCCGCGCGCTCTCCACGTCGGCAGCAAAGCCCGCCTCGATCAAAATGCAGGAGCCGAGCGTGAGGCAGAGCTCCAGCAGATCGCCCTTCTTCTCGCCCTTGAGGACGGAGATTGCCTCCTTGACCTCCAGGGCGTTGCCGACCGCGCAGCCGAGCGGCTGATCCATGTCGGTGATCACGGCAGCACACTTTTTCCCGGCGAGCCTGCCGATGCGCGTCAGCCCCTCGGCCAGCTCTCTGGCCTGGTCCTCGGTCTTCATGAAGGCGCCGCTGCCGCACTTGACGTCCAGCACGATCACGTCCGCGCCCGAGGCCAGCTTCTTGGACATGATGGAGCTGACGATCAGCGGGATGCTCGGCACGGTGCCGGTCACGTCGCGCAGAGCGTAGAGCTTCTTGTCGGCCGGGACGATGTCGGCCGTCTGTCCGATCAGCGAGATGCCGATGCGGTTGACGTTCTCAATGAAGCGCTCCTCGCCGATGCCGATGTTGAAGCCGGGGAAGCTCTCCAGCTTGTCCAGCGTGCCGCCGGTGTGGCCGAGGCCGCGCCCGGACATCTTGGCGATCTTGACCCCGCAGGCCGCAACCATCGGACAGAGGATCAGGCTGGTCTTGTCCCCGACGCCGCCGGTGGAGTGCTTGTCCGCCTTGACGCCCTCGATGGCGGAGAGGTCGATGACCTCGCCCGAGTGCATCATGGCCATGGTCAGATCCAGAGTCTCCCGCGCGGTCATGCCGCGGAAGAAGATCGCCATGCACATGGCCGACATCTGGTAATCTGCGACCTCCCCGGCCACATAGGAGGCGATCATCCACTTGATCTCCTCCGTGCTCAGCTCAAAGCCGTCGCGTTTTTTCGCGATCAGATCCGTCATCCGCATGATGGAACATCTCCTTTTTCGTTTGTAGTGTGTACCGATCTGTTTTATTATATCTCATTTTCTTCCGTTTCACAATAGCTTTAGCGCCGAAAAACCATATAGTCCGTATCCCCGATGCGGCGAAGGACCGCCCGCGGGGCCGGAGATTTCAGTCTGGCCGGGAAGGCCACCAGCGTGCTCACCCCGTCGTGGGCGCGAAGCGTCCCGTCCGTGCATCTGAGCCAGAGCAAATCTCCGTCCCCTTCAGGGACAGGCGCGGGCCAGGGGCAGGCGGAGAGCGTCGTCTGCGGAGGTGATTCTGTGTTATGTAAACTTGTTGGCGCTTCCTCGCCGACGGCCTCCGGTGAATCGGAGGCGCAGTCGATCACGGTGGGGAGAGTGCGGCGCTCCAGGCCGCTCAGGCTTCGGCGCAGGAAGAGGCCGCCGTTTTGCGGCTCCATGAGGCCGAGATACGCGCTCTCTCCCCCGCCGTGCACATAGAGACGGACGAGGCCGCCCGGGTCCTTCGGCAGACGCGCCTCGAACACGGTATACAGGCCGCTTTTGCTCTCCGTGAGCGTTCCGGCGTGTTCGCCGCCGATGAGGAGAGGATAGTCCATGGCTGTGTCCTTTCTTCCGGAAAAATCTGCCGGAGCGCGGGGAGAGACGGATTGCCGCACCAGTCTGCGGACAGTCAAGCATGGAATGTCGCACGCTTCCCGCGCGCCAGAATGTTCGCAATGACGTGCATAAGGGAGCGTGCCCGCATGAAAACTCCCGCCCACAGTGTATGGGCGGGAGCGAGAGGCTATGCTAAGTGCCGGGGCCGAGGCCGAAGCTGACGGCCAGCGCGCTGTCCACGGCGCTCATCGTGCCCGGGTCCAGACGGCCCATGCGCTCGCGCAGACGGGACTTGTCGATGGTGCGGATCTGCTCGAGCAGGATGACGCTGTCGCGGTTGAGGCCGACGCTGCGGCCCTGCAGGGTAATGTGCGTGGGCAGCTTCGCCTTGCCGGTCTGGCTGGTGATGGCAGCCGCGATGACCGTGGGGCTGTGCCGGTTGCCCGTGTCGTTCTGGACGATCAGGACCGGGCGCATGCCGCCCTGCTCGCTGCCGACCACCGGGCTCAGATCGGCAAAATAGATATCTCCCCGTTTGACCATGGTTTCTCACACTCCAAAGAATCGTCGCCCAAACCAGTTTATGTAGGCTTTCGATCCTTAGTCTCACCAGCAGCGGGGGAAAATATACAAAAAGGCTGTCATACCGCAAAGGTGTGACAGCCTGTTGTTGAGCTTGTGCAGGTGGGGGCAACCCCCTCAGTCCGGCCTTCGGCCGGACAGCTCCCCCGGAGGGGGAGCCAAAGAGGAATACACCATCAGATAGCAGGGAACCCGCCGTCGACCGCGAGGACCTGCCCGGTGACATAGCTCGCCTCGGAGAGGTAGACCACGGCCTGCGCGATCTCCTTCGCCGTGCCGAGACGGCCGAGGGGGATCTCGGCGGCGAGCGCCGTCAGCGTCTCGCGGCCGAGGACCTGTACCATGTCGGTGTCGATGACGCCGGGGGCCACGGCGTTGACGCGGATGCCGCTGGGGGCCAGCTCCGCGGCCAGCGAGCGGGTCAGGCCGATGATGGCGTGCTTCGTCGCGGAATAGGTGCTCTCGCACGAGGCGCCGTAGCGGCCCCAGACCGAGGAGATGTTGACGATGCAGCCCGCGTGCGCGTGCAGCATATGCGGCAGCACGGCCCGGATGCAGTTGCGGCAGCCGCCGAGGTTGACGGCGAAAAAGCGGTCCCAGGTCGCGCGGTCCACGTCCTGAAACTGCTGCTGCCCGGCAACGCCCGCGTTGTTGACCAGAAGCGAGATCGGCCCGAGCTCCTTTTCAGCATAGGCGGCCATGGCGCGCACAGCCTCCTCGTCCGCCACGTCCGCCTGAAACCACACGGCGTCGCGCCCCTTTGCGCGCAGCTTTTCGCACAGGGCCTCGGCCAGATCCGCGCGTTCGATGCAGTTGATGCACACGCCCCAGCCCGCGTCGGACAGGGCCTCCGCGCAGGCGGCCCCGATGCCGCGGGACGAGCCCGTGATCAGCGCGGCCCGCCTCATGCCGACGCCTCCGATCTCTCACCGTTCAGCGCGGCCTCCATCAGGCCCCGGCTGTACGCCGCAAGCTCCTGCGTATGCGTCGCCTTGACCTTCTCGGCAGGCAGGACCTCGAGGATGCGCAGCTCCACCGGCGTCGTGCGCAGCAGGCAGTTGTGCATCACCTGCTCCGAGCCGCTGGTGCACGCAATCACAAGCGGCACGTTTGCCTTCTGCGCGATCTTGAAGGAGCCCGCGTGGAAGGGCAGCAGCTCCCCGGTCCGGCTGCGCGTACCCTCGGGATAGATGACAATGGAGCAGAAATCCTTTTTGATATAGTCCACCGCGGTCAGGATGGTCCTGAGCGCCTTGCGGTCGTTCTCCCGGTCGATCGGGAGAAAGCAGGCGCCGTAGCCCAGCTTCCCCACAAAGGGGATCTTGAGGTTCGAGGGCTTGGAGATGAAGGCGAGCCCGCGCTTCCCCAGCGCGGCCTCCACCGTGAGCGGGTCGAAGCCGGAGCGGTGGTTGGACACCATCACGAAGCGCCCCTCCTCCGGCAAAAGCTCCTCCCCCGTCAGATGCACGCGCACCCGAAACCAGAAGCATAGCCAGCGCGGGATGTTCCGGCAGCCGAAGCAGCAGAGGCGGTTCGGCTTTTCCAGGGGCTTTTCGTCGTCCACCGTGGAGGCGACGGCCACCCAGAAGAGCACATACAGCACATTCAGCAGGGCAAAGCCGCCGAAGATCCACAGCCCCGCATGCCAGACGGCGGGGGCGGCGTGCATCGCGAAGGCCCCGGCGCAGAACAGGACAAAAAGCAAAATGTAGATAAGAAGCATATTTCGGCCTCCCGAATACCGTTTTGCCGCGGCGTTGATAAGAGGAACGTCTGTTTTTGTAGTATAGCCTATTGCCGGACGGTTTACAAGCCTTTTTCCTCTTGACTGCGGGCTTGCCCGGGTTTACTCTGTGCCTGACCAACAACAACGGAGGAACGCATGGACGGGGATTATACGCTTTTGCCGCGAGACGCGGAAAAGGACGACGGGGCGGATTTCTGCCTGACGCTGGACAGCGACTGCATGGAGCCGGTCTTCCGCAAGGGGGCGCTCCTGCGCGTCACGCGCCGGGAGGCGCCGCGCGAGATGGCGGCGGGCGTGTTCCTCTACCGCGGCCGGGTCTATGTGCGGCAGTGGTGCGAGGACTGCGAGGGCAATCTCTACCTGCTGTGCGCCAATCCGCAGCGGGAGCGGGAGAATCTCATGCTGAGCCCTGCAGAGCGCGGCGCCTGTCTTTGTCTCGGGACCGTGCTGCCCGGCAGACCGCTGCCGAGGCCGGTGTATGTTTAGAGAGGAGTTTGGAGAGTGGAGTTATGGTGCGCCTGCGGCGCGATTGTAATTTACCTCTATCGGCCTTCGGCCACTTCCCCCGGAGGGGGAAGCAATTCAATCATTCGCGAAGCGGATACCTTAACTCCACTCTTCACACTTCACTCTCCACACTTAAAAACATCGGGGGATGCCGGAACATCCCCCGATGTTTTTTTACGGATTCTCAAAGGTGCTGATCGGGCGGCGCTTGTGCTCGCTGCGGCTGTGGTAGCGCTCGATGATCGCCCGGTCTCCCTCGCTGACCGTGCCGTGGAGCAGGTACTCGTCGATGGCTTTGTAGCTCACGCCCATCTCCTGCTCGTCCGTCTGCCCGTCGAAGAGACCCGCGGAGGGGGCCTTCTCCACAATGGAGGCGGGCGCGTTCAGGTAGCGGAGGAAGGCGAAGATCTCCCCGACCGTGAGATCGCTGATGGGGTTGAAGTCACAGGCCCCGTCGCCCCATTTGGTGAAGTAGCCCATGTAGCCCTCGCTGCGGTTGCCGGTGCCGGCGACCAGACGGTTCTCGGCGGCGGCGATCGCGTAGAGCGTCGTCATGCGCAGGCGCGGCGCGATGTTCGTCAGCGCCATGTCGTTGAGGCTGCAGACCCCCTCGAGCGCCGCGATCTCCCGCTCGCGCACGGCGGTCAGATCCACGGTGCGGATCTCGATGCCGAACCGCGCGGCCAGCGCCTTCGCGTCGTCGGTGTCGCGGCCGTAGTTCTGCTTCGAGGCGCAGGGCATGAGCACGCCCACCGTGTCGTCGCAGGCGGCCTTGCAGAGGATGCCGACCAGCGCGCTGTCCTTGCCGCCGGAGTTGCCGAACACGACGCCGTCGGCGTGAGCCTCGGAAAGCTTTGTGCGGATATAGGCCACGCGCTGTTCAAATTCCCGGCTGTAATCTCTCATCGTATGGCTCCTTTTCAGTAGTACAGCGGATCGTTCCTGGAAAAGGCATAGGCCTTGTCGGTGATCGACGCGCTCAGCTCGCCGTTGAACTGCTCGATCAGCTTGACATAGCGCGGGTGGTAGTCCGTGGGGAAGCGGGTCATGTAGTTTATGGCATCATAGTCGATAAAGCGCCAGCGGCCGCTGGTCGGGTCGAGCACGGAGTCGTTGATCTCGCACTGGGGGGCGCGGCGCCGCATCTCCTCGATCTGCTCGTGCGGGACGTCGTTGAAGCCGCCGACCCACAGGCGCTCCAGCCCGGTCAGGGAATACAGCGGCGTGATGTCCGTCAGGCGGCGCAGCTGGCCGCCCTCCTGGTCTGCGCCGATGCTGCAGATATTCAGATGCCGCAGGTTCGTCAGCCCCGACAGCGGCGTCAGATCATCGCAGAGCGTGGTCTGCATCTCCAGATACTCCAGGTTCGGACAGCTCGCGAGAGGCGTCGCGTCCGACCAGTTGCACATGGCGAGGACCGCGACCTCCAGCTTCGGCATCTCCGCCACGAATCCGATATCCGTCAACTGATCGTTGTGGCCGATGTCAAGGAACATGACGTCATGGCAGTAGTACAGGCCCTCGACATTATCGTTGTAGAGCATGCCGCCCACGGAGGGCTTGGAGGCCAGGATCTTCTGCACGTCCGTGCGGACGCTGTAATCGCTGCCGAACCATACGCGGAAGACGACCTTGACGTCGGGGTATTTGAGGTTGATCTCCTCGCAGCGCCACATCGGCAGATCGCAGCTGTCCAAATCGACGCTCTTGAGCTGGGGCATGAGATCCATGACCTGCTCGAGAAAAACGCCGTCGTCCCCGTCAATGGGAACGTGGTAGAGATTGATCGTCGTGTTCTCGAGATCGGCTTCGGTCCCGTAGAGATCGAAATCGTAGGAGATGAGAAGCGTCGGGAAAGCGGCGCGGAGGGCCGCGATGCTGTCCCAGCTCATGTCCGGGCGCTCGGCACCGAGATCGACGCGGCGGAGCGCGGGCAGGAGCGAGAGCGCGTCGGCCGCGGCCTCCAGCTCCTCACCGGTCAGGCTGCTGAGATCCGCGTTCTCCGTATCGGAATCGAGAACGCTGCCGTCGGGCAGGCGGACGGTGTAGAGCACGTCCACCCCCGGGTGCATCGCCGCCCAGGCGGCAATCTCCTTCACGTTTTCACTGCCGCTGAGATCCGCCGTTCTGAGCGCGGGCAGGCGGTCAAGCAGCCCGGTCTCGCCGTCGGAGAGAACGGCCGTGAGCGAGGTCGTGTCGACTGCGACCTCCTGTCCGCCGATCGTCAGAGTTTCGCTCGGCATACTTCCGCCGCCGCCGCTCGGCTGAGCGGTCGGGGCGGGCGTGCTCTCCTGCCGGCCGCAGCCGACGGCCAGCGTGCACAGGGCAAGGGCGAGCAGCAGACAGAGCAGCTTCACCGCGCGTGTGTTGTCGTGCCTTCGCATGCTATGCTACCCCTTCCTCATCCTTGGGATACAGCGGATCGTTGTAGTAGAAAGAAAACGCCTTATCTGTATAGCCGCCGAACTGCACGCGCAGCAGGGCGTAGCGGTCGGTGAATTCCCAGTCGTTATAGCGCCAGTGGTCGGTGGTGGGGTCCTGCCACACCCAGGTGTTGATCTCACACTTGGGGTTGAGGCGCCGCATCTCGTCGATCTGCTCGCGCGGGATCCCGGTCATCTGGCCGATCCACAGACGCTCCAGCTCCGTCAGACCGTACAGGCAGGTCATATCGCGTATCTTCATGTTGGTGGCGATGTTCAGATGCCGCAGATTCTTGAGCCCCGCGAGCGGGCTGAGATCTTCACACTCGGTGTCGAACATCTCCAGGTATTCCAGGTTCGGACAGTCGGCCAGGGGCGAGCCGTCCGACCAGCTGCACATGCCGACGATAGCCACCTCGAGCTTCGGCATGCCGCGGATAAAGCTGATATCCGTGACGGCGCCGCTGTGGCCGATGTCCAGATACTTGACGTCGTGGCAGTAATAGAGCTGGGCCACGTCGTCGTTATGGAGAATGCCGCCCTCGGAGGGCCTGGAGGCGAGGATCATTTCCACGTCCGTGCGCACGCTGTATTTCTCGCCGAAGTTGATGCGCCAGATGACCTTGGCGTCGGGGAAATCCTGATTCAGCTTCTCCAGCACCTCGTTGGACAGCCCGCAGGAGTCCATGTCGACCGTGCGCAGATTGGGCATGTGGCCCATGACCTCGCGCACCGCGGCGCCGTTGTCCTTGACTTTGATGTAGCGGAGATTGAGCACGCTGTCGTCCAGATCGAACTCTTTTCCGTAGAGCGTGAATGTCCAGTGCAGAGCCGCCCCGGGCAGCAGAGCGCGGATCGCGTCGATATCGTCCATGCCGAGCTTGTTGCTCTCGTCCCCCAGATCGACGCTGCGCAGCTCGGGCAGCAGGGCAAGCAGCTCGGCCGCCTGCCGGATCTGCTCGGCGTTCATGGCGCTCAGATCCGCGGTATACGCGTCGGAATCGAGCACGCTGCCGTCCGGCAGGGTGACGCTGAAGCTCACGTCCACATCCGGGTGCGCCTCGGCCCAGGCGGCGATCTCCGCGGCGTTCGCACTGCCGCGCAGATCCAGAAAGCGCAGATTCGGGAGCTTGTCAAGCTGCGCGGTCTCCCCGTCGTTCATCACGGCCGTGAGGCTGGACACGTTCGGATCGACCATCTGGCCGCCGATCACGATACTGCCGTCGGACGGCGTTTCGCCCTGCGTCTGCTGCCCGTCCCCTTGTTTGCCGCAGCCGCTCAGCAGCAGGCAGGCGGCAAGCAGGAGCAGGAAGCACACGCGTATGCGTGAAGGTGTTTTCTGCATGGAAATGTCCTCCATAGATCGAATCGGAAAATCGCGGGTCCGCCAGACTACTCCAGACCGTAGACCTGCTTGCCGAACTTGCCCTTGTACTCGTCCGGCGCCTCGAGACCGCAGAGCGGGTCGAGCCAGTAAAAGCTGTATTCCTGATAGTTGTAGCCGAGCTGCTCGCGCAGGAGCTCATGGCGGGGGACCCAGTAATACTTCGGGATCTCGGGGTCGTAGGCGGAGAAGCGCCAGGCGTTGCCGTGCGGATCCGAGGTCGTGGTGTCGATCCTGCAGCCGGGCGCGGCCGCCTGCATCTTCGCGACCTGCTCGGCCGGGACCGGGGTCTCGCAGCCGATCCAGAGCCGCTCCAGCTGCGTGACGCCGTAGAGCGGCGAGATGTCGGTGATCTCCGGGCAGCCGGCAATGTTGATGTGGCGCAGGGCCGTGTGTCCCTCCAGCGGGCTCAGATCGCGGATATCGGGACAGGAGTTGAGCTCCAGATACTCCAGATCGGCGCAGTTTTTCAGCGGGGAGATATCGCTCACGCCGGTCATGGCGATGATGAGGACCTCGAGCTTCGGCATGTACCTGGCAAAGTTAATGTCATACATCTCCTCGTTGTGACCGAGATCCAGGTATTTGACGTCCGTGCAGTACATGAGAGGCGTCGTGTCGGTGATCATGCCGCCGACGCTCGGCTTCGAGGCCAGGATGCGCTCCGTGTCGGTGCGCACACTGTAGCAGTCGCCGAACCAGACGCGCCAGACGACCTTGGTCTGCGGGAAGAGATCGCGGATCGCGGTCAGCGCCCCGTCCGAAACGCCGGTGCTGTCCATGTCCAGAACGGTGCAGCGGTTCATGCAGCTGAGCACCGGGTAGAGGGCCGCGCCCTCGTCGTCGATCTGAATGCCGCGGAAGTCCAGCTTCTCCGCGTCCAGATCCAGCTCCTGCCCGTAGAGCGTGAAGCGATAGGAGAACTTCGCCCCCGGCGCGCTCGCCTTGAGCAGGGCGATATCCTCCCACCCGAGCTGACTGCTCTCCTGCGAGCCGAGCTCAACGGTCCTGAGATCGTCCATCTGCCCGAGGGCCATGGCCGCGGCGCGGGCGTCCTCATGCCCCAGCGCGGAGAGGTCGACGTCCGTGGAGGCGCTGTCCACCCGCTGTCCGCCGAGGATGGCGGAGAATTCCAGCTGCATGTCCGGGAAAAGCTCGTGGATGCGCAGCAGATCCTGCAGCGTCAGCCGATCGCCGCCGACCTCGCCCAGACGGAGCGTGTGCAGCCTTTTGGCATAGGGGAGCACCCCCAGCGTCTCCGACAGGTTCCCGACGTCGACCCAGCTCAGATCCAGCACCTCGTCCCGGCTGTCGAAGCTCTTTCCGTTCGGCAGGGGGATACTGAAGCTGACCTCCGTCTCCGGATGCTTCTCAGCCCAGGCGGCGATCTCCTGATAGCAGCTGCTGCCGCGCAGGTCGGCGCTCTTCAGATTTTGGAACTTGTCCAGCTCCTCCACGTCCCAGCGGGATATGCAGGCCGTGACGCTCTCGGCGGAGGCCGGATATTTCTCCCCGCCGAGCCGGATCGTCCCGCCGCCGAACATGGGGGCGAAGGCCTCCGTCATGGCGGGGGCGGGATTGAAGTATACAAAAACAAACAGCGCCGCAAGAACAAGCAGCACCAGAAGCAGCCACAACAGTTTCTTCAAGCCAGATATCTCCTCGAGCACCATATTCTACTGCAATTTTACAGTATAGCATGGGAGAGGAACGATTGCAAGAACAACGGACGGCGAAAATAATGCCTGCCGCGCCTTGTTCTCCGCGGGAAAACGTGATATACTACGCGAAGCCGACAGGCTCTTTCCTGTCCGGGGAGAAGGGAGGCGCAGGCATGCAGGAGAAAAAGACAACGCTGATCTACAAGATCATCTGCTGGTTCGTGCGGCTGTTCACCCCGCGCTACCGGGTCCTGGGCGCGGAAAACCTGCCGGACGGGCCCTGCATCATCGTCGGCAACCACTCCCAGATGCTCGGCCCCATCGCGGGCGAGCTGCACATGCCGGGCAAGCCGTATATATGGTGCGCCGGCGAGATGATGAAGTGGAAAGAGGTCCATGCCTACGCCTATCAGGACTTCTGGTCGGGCAAGCCCAAGGCCTTCCGCTGGTTTTACCGCCTGCTCAGCTATCTGATCACGCCGCTGGCCGTCTGCCTGTTCAACAACGCCCGCACCGTCCCCGTCTACCACGACACCCGTCTGATCACGGCCTACCGCCGCTCCATCGAGCTGATGCAGCAGGGGCGCCGCATCCTCATTTTCCCCGAGTGCTACGAGGAGCACAACAACATCGTGCACGGCTTTCAGGACAAGTTCATCGATCTCGCCCGCTTCTATTACAAGAAAACCGGCGAGGCGGTCTCCTTCGTGCCCGTGTACCTCGCGCCGCGCCTCGGGACGATGAGCTTCGGCGCTCCGCTGCCCTTCGATCCCACAGCGCCGATCGCCGAGGAACGGCGGCGCCTGTGCGCCGGGCTCATGGACGCCATCACGGAGATGGCCGTCTCCCAGCCGCTGCACACCGTGATCCCCTACCCCAACATTCCCAAACGCGACTATCCCAAAAATCTCCCGCTCGAGGTCTATGATCATGAAAAGACAGAGGATTGACTACAGCGGCTTCAGGCTCTCCCGTATCAATGAGCCGCAGTTCCGGCATCTCAAGCTGCTCTGGGGATGGGTCTTCTACTTTGTGATGTATTTTCTCACGGAGAACCTGATCCCGCCCGAGCGCTGCCACGTCATGCACTGTGCGCTCGACGACCTCATCCCCTTCAACGAGTTCTTCCTGATCTTCTACGCCGGCTGGTACTTCCTGGTCCTCGGCTTTGTGCTGTATTACCTCCTCTACGACGCCGAGCAGTTCTCCAGGCTCCAGGTCTTTATCATCGTCACGCAGGTCGTGGCCATGGCGATCTATATCATCTGGCCCAGCCGTCAGGATCTGCGCCCCGCGGTCTTCCCGCGGCAGAACATTCTGACCGCCCTGATGGGCTACATATACTCCTTCGACACCAGCACGGGCGTATGTCCCTCGCTGCATGTGGCCTACTCGCTCGGCATCCTGTCGGTGGGGCTGAAGGACAGGTTTATGCCCGTGTGGGGCAAGGCGCTGCTCACGTTCTTCGTGCTGATGGTCTGCGTCGCCGTCTGCTTCGTCAAGCAGCACTCCGTGCTCGACGTGCTGGCCGCGCTGCCGGTCTGCCTGCTGGCGGAATACCTGACCTTCCACGTGGTTTTCCCCGACAAAACGAAGGCCTGAACACGTTTCATCCTCTGCCCCGGACGGCGGAAACGCCCCGCGCGGAGGGTGAAAAAATGTAAAAATCACTCTTGACAAACAAAGTGGCATTTGCTATTATATCCACGCTGTGGCCGGGTAGTTCAGTCGGTTAGAACGCCGGCCTGTCACGCCGGAGGTCGAGGGTGCAAGTCCCTTCTCGGTCGCCACAAATATGCCCCTTTTTCAAGGGGCATATAATTTGCTGCTATAGCTCAGCAGGTAGAGCGCATCCTTGGTAAGGATGAGGTCCCCAGTTCGAATCTGGGTAGCAGCTCCAAAACAAAAGCCAGCTCACAGAGCTGGCTTTTGTTTTGGAGCAAGTTTGCTTCGCAAACTTATCCGCGCGGCGGGGTTATTGGACGTGAAAGACACCCCTCCTGGGTTTCTTTCACAATATCTTCCTTCCCGAAGTTTTCGAATTCCCGACAGCTATGGTGTTTATGCTGTACATGCAAACGAGGCATCCCGTTCGGGGTGCCTCGTTTGCATTCAGTCGACAACCGTATTCGAACCGGGGAGCTCCCGCGCGAAGCGCGTCAATTCCAACAGCGAAGCCCCGCGTATCTAAAAAGCAGTTTCCCGCAGAATCACGATCTCTTCGCCGTCTTTCGGAATGAGCAGCTGCTCCGGGCTGACCCCGGCAGCGTCCGCCGCTTCGCGCAGCGACTTGCGGGTCACGGTGCAGTGGTCGCAGCACTCCATGTGGATCGCGATGACCTTCGCGTTCGGCGCGGCTTTGCACACCTCGATCACCTGGGCTGCATCCATCACGATCAGCTCGCCGTTCCAGAGCGCCCCGCCCGCGTGCACGACGATCACTTCCGGCATGAAGACGTCGATCGCGTGCTTCACCGCTTCGTACCAGACCGTGTCGCCGGCCCAGTAGACGGTGGGTTCGCCCGCCGCGGAAAACACGATGCCGCTCGCCTCCCCCATGTCCGCGAGGACTTCGGGAGACGTCCCGTGCCTGGCAGGGACTCTTCGCATCGCCACCCCGTTGAACAGGCCTCCTTCCTCCAGCGGCCGCACGTCTTTGAACCCGGCCAGCAGTTCATGACCCGCCTCTGACGGCTGGCAGAACACCGGATGAGCCTTGTCCAGGGCTTCCGCCGCCGCGGCGTCGAAGTGGTCGGAGTGGATGTGCGAGATCACGACGGCGTCTGTACGGCTCTCGGCCTCCCGCATCATGCAGGGCATGTCGACGAGGGGGCTGCGCCTTTCTCCCGCATAAGACGGCCCCGTGCCTTTTTTCGCGAAAGCCGGGTCCAGCAGGAAGACGGAGCCTCCGTAGGAGAGCCTGGCCGTCGCGTTCCGGATGAGTTGATATTTCACAGGTCGTCACCTCCGCTGCTGCAGCAGCTTGTATCCCTAATGTATCACTTTTCCTGTCTGTTGTCGAGGCATGTTGTCGGGCTCTCCTGATTTCAAACAGGGAGAGTACATCCCGCCCGATTTCAAAGGGGCTTTATTATTATTTCTCAGCCATCCCGGGCGCGCCCCAAGCCGTTCCATTCTGTTCCAGAATTTTCTTGACTTTTCCAGTATGTATACTTTCCAGTATGTATACTATAATAGATAAGATATCATGGTAGATTATGGTAAAATGGTTGGAGTATCGGCTCCGACCGAATTCCGGATTCTCTTCATCAGGAGGAAGCTGACATGAAGCAATGGAAGCGCGTTCTCTCCCTCACCCTATGCCTGGTTTTGATCGGGGGCTTTTTCCCGGCCCGTGCCTTTGCTGAGGACGGGATCGAAATCAATGAGGATACCTCGACGACCCCGCCGACGATCACCGATGTGACGGTCACCTCCGGCGAACACACGGTCAGCAGCGACGTCACCGGCAGCGTCTCGGTAAGTCCGGCGGCCGGCGGCTCCGCCTCCGTCACGGTGGAAGGGGCTGTGGGCACTCTCTCCGTGGAAAGCACCGCCGGCGGCAGCGCCAACGCCACGACCGGAGACCTGGAGTACTCCCTCCGTGTCAGCAGTGACGGGGGCTCCGCGGAGTTCGCCACCGGGGCCGTTTCAGAGGAAATATATATCGAAGCGAACAACGGCGGCTCCGTGGAAGGCACGGTCGACGGCGACTTTGTCAGCGACGTCGAGGGCGGCGTCGAGGTGATCGCGGATAACGGGAGCCAGATCACCCTCGCTGTGACAGGCAGCGTGGACGGCTTTGTCCTTGTTGACGCACACAACCAAAGCTCGGTGGAGATCATCACCGGAGACGTCTCAGAGCACATAGAGCGCACGGACTCCGGCACCATTTTCGTGACGAGCGCTTCCGGCTCCTCCTCCAGCGTGACGGCCGGCAATGTGGATGGCGTCGTCCTCTCCTATACCTTTCCCACGAGCAACTCCTCGAACTCCTATCCCGACGAGGCCCAGGGGCATTCGACCGTTCAGGTGAACGGCTCCGTCTCCCAGTGGACATATTGCGATTCTTACGAGTATGACGAAGAAACCAATACAAATACCACCATCTATTCCAAGCCCAACGGCAAGGTGGTATTCAAAGAAGTATCTTCGCGCGGAAGCGACGGCAGCCGCACCGATTCGTATTATGACGGCGACGGCCAGCTGCTGGTGCGATACGAGTGGGACGGGAACACCAATAAGTATTATAACGGCGCAGGTGAATTGATTTCCTCAGCAGAGTATTACGCGATTTACGAGTCGTATGAAAACTATGTGCAAACGCACGAATCTTTCGAACACTCCGCTATTGTGGCCGCGGGGACGGATTCTTCCGTCAACGTGACCGGGAGCGTGGACGTCGCGCTGTTTACCGAAGAATCGTCCTGCCTCGAGGACCGCGATCTCGCGGAGCTCGGCCTGAGTAATTACGATTACTATGGGGCCGGTTATGCCGCCGTCATCGCGGCTGACGGCAGCGTCAAGGTCGGCGAGGATCTGAACCTCAGCATCGACTTCGAAGAAGACAACGATCGCTACGGCGAGTATATCTGCATCTCCGGCGCGCTGCTGGACGGCACCGCAACCGTGGAGATCAACGGAGACGTCAATGCGTCGGTCGGCACGAATCCTTTCACCGTCATCCTCCCCGGCGACACCCGCATCGACCCCAACGCTTATTTCTTTGAGGCCTCCGCGCTGAGCCATCACACCATCGGCGTCAACAACGAAGGCGGCAAGGCCACAGTCGGCGGGGACGTCAACGTGACCGAGAGCCAGTACGGCATCGGCCTCGACACCGGCAAGAAGTATGTCGTCAACGCAAACGGCAGGCAGGACCTGGACCTGGACATTGAAAACCTCCAGGAATTCGTTCTCAACTACCTCGGGCTGGAAGGCTCCGAATACGATCTGTCGAGCAGCTTCCCGGAGGGCTTTTTCGACGGGCTTGCCGATCTTATCGCAGAGGTGGCCGCCATCGCCCGGGATCCGGGCAGCGCGGATGCCGCATACAACGCGGAGGAATACTTCGCCGCGCCGCTGCCGACCGATTCCGTGACCACGGTGGCCGGCGACGTCAGCGCCGCCGGCGGCATGTACGCCAAGGGCATGTACGTCCGCTCCAACGGCGACGTCACGGTGAACGGGAACGTCGAATCCGGCAACCTGGGCTTTACGGAAGAACAGCTCCTCACAGACGAGTATCTTGAGGCGGCAAACAACGACTGGACTTCACAGTTCCATTATTACGTAGCGTATGACGACAACGATCAGATCCTGCAGGCGGTAGAGTGGGATGAATACGGTTACCCCACCAAGGTCGTCGATGAAAACGGACAGGAGCTTGAAAGCGGGAGCTGGAACTACCGGCAGGCCGAGCACGTCTCGGAGCTGACGGATGAACAGAAGGCCAGACTGACGGATATGACCGGCATCCACAACCAGGGCATCGTTGTGCAGGGCTACTCCGGCTGGCTCTCCGACGAGACCCGCCAGGCCATCTACGATGTGATCAAGGATCAGGATTATTACGGATCCCCCGTCTGGAGCTATTACTACGGGAGCGAGAACTTCCTCCCCTCGGACGTAGTCCTGGAGAGCGGGAGCTATTTCTACGACGGCAACGGACATGACATGTCCCCGGATGAGGCTTTCTGGACGGCCATGGCGAAGGCCATCCTCGCGGACGGCGACGCGGCCAAGGCCACGGTCGAGGGCGACGTCTCGGCCTACGGCGCGCTGGTGACCAAGGGCGTCGCCAACTACGACGGCGACGTCACGGTCGGCGGCCAGCTCAGCGCCGACGGTCAGTCCGCGGTCGGCATCCTCTCCGTCGGCGACGACGCCGTCGCCTCCGTGGGCAAAGGCATCACCGTCTCGGGCGTCAGCAGCGCGGCGGGCATCGCCTCCCTCGGCGGTATGACCGCGCTCACCGGTGATCTGGCCGTGACGAGCGAGGAACACGCCACGGGCCTTCTGGTCCGCGCGGGCGAGGTACGCGTGGACGGCGACGTCACGGTGGACGCGGAAAACGGAACCGGCATCAAGACCTTCTCCCTTGACAACGGCGCTCTCGCCCTCATGGCGATGATGATGCAGGGTGGACAAGGCGGTTATCCGACCTACTACGAAGCCGTTTGGAACTGCATCAACCGCTATGCGGACGGTATGGCCCCCGGCGAGATCCTTCCCTATTTCTTCGCTGAGGACGAATCTCAGACCGTGGTCGTGGACGGCACGATCACGGCGGCTACCGGTATCACCGCCCTTGACAACGCAATGAGCGCCAAGCTCGCGGAGGATTTCCTGGTCAGAGCCTACTACGGGGAAGGCGACTACGCCCTCTATGTCGAGCAGGGCAAGAACCCGCGGGATATGACGAACGATGAGCTTGAGGCTCTGATCGAACAGGGCGCTTACAACTCCGCTCTCTACCAGGCCCAGCTGGCGATCCGCGCGCTCGGAGAGCAGGAGGACAGCGGCCCCGACATCACGGTCTGGAAGGTCGCGACCGGGGAGAATCCCGAAGGCGGGAACGAGGTCGTCAACCACGGCGTCGAGAGCTTCTCCTGGAAGGATTTCGTGGCCAACTGGACCTTCGTCCTGCCGGGTGAAGAATACGGAGTGGAAGCGTACGACTGGCCGGACGATGATGTGGTGACCTTCGACTTCACCGGCTCGACCTACGCCGACCAGGTGCAGGCGGACATCAACTACATCGTCAAGGTCAATTCCGTCCAGGATACGGACGGCAACGCTCTGGACCTCAGTTTACTCACCGTGTCCGGCACGACCGATCATCAGGGCTTCGCGACCGCGAGGGAGGGTGAGATCCTGACCCTCTCGTCCGGCAGCGATCAGTATGTGCTCAACCGCGTCTGGAACGGCGAGGGCGAAACCGACGACGGCTGGGGCGTCGAGCGCCAGCGCAGCGGCAGCGAGAGCTTCAATTACTCGGTAATGCGCGGCGGCGGCATCCTGCTCAACGCGGTGCTGGAAAAGATCAACACCGAACCCGATCCCGACCCGAACCCCGATCCGGATCCCGACCCGAACCCCGATCCGGATCCCGACCCGGATCCCGATCCCGACCCGGATCCCGACCCGAATCCCGAGCCCAATCCCGAGCCTGTGCCGCAGCCCGCGATCGTGGACGAGGCAAAGGGATATGGGGCCGAGGCGCTTGGAGGCGGCAAGATCCGCGTCACCTGGGCGGATATCATCCGCGCTTCCCACAGGGATGCAGAGCTCGTCTTTGACGGCACGCACATGAAGACGACCGTGTTTGACATCTGCGGCGACTATGCCCACGCCATTGATGAGCGGCCCGACGTCACCGTGACGATCGAGTTCACGGACGGCGGAAAGATCGTCAGCATGACGTTCGAGCCCGGGACGGACGTCCTCGGCGCGCTCGAGGACGCGGGGCTGAACGACTACGACCCCATCCCCTTCACGCAGCTCGCCGATGTGGTCGGCGTCCCGTACGCCGAAGTCTCCGCCGCCTGAAACGGCGCGGGCTTCCCCAATTCGAACACAGCAAACAGCCATATACAAAACGAGGCGCCCCTGTATGGGGCGCCTCGTTTTGTATCTTTCCGGATTCGAAGCGGGCAGCGGACTCCGCCGAGCCGCTCAGAAAGCCTTGTAAACCGTGATCTCCGCGCTTGAGCCCACGATCCAGACTTTGACCTCGTCCGCGAGCTTGGCGATGATCGACTTCTCCAGTTCGTCCCAGGCCTCGCCCTTATCCTTCGTGAGGCTGCCTTCGACTTCCTCCCTGTACTGATTGAGAGACCAGAGATAGGCGTCGGCCCCGGTGCTCTGTCCGATCGCGCTCGCCGTGCTCATGAGGCTCATGGCCAGGCCGCTGGCGATAACAGCCTCCGAAGACCTGGAGAGAAAGACCTCGCCGATCATCAGGCGGATCTTCCCCATGATGCCCTTCCCGGCGGCATTCTCACCGCTGGTGGACGCGGAGATCAGCTGCTCGCGCATTTCGTCGGTGAGGCTTACCTCCGACTTCATGTGAAGCTCAAACTGCCTGTCTTCCTTTATGATCCAGTATTCTGCCGCAAGCTCCCCGGCAACGCTGCGCAGCATGCCGAACAGCTCCTCCGCCAGGAGACGCAGGTGCAGCTTTTCCTCCTCGGCCAGGCCGCTTTCCGCCCCGAGGGACTCCGTCATGGCAAGCGCTTCCTCCATACCCTGCCCCTGGCTGTTGATCGTGATGATTTCCGTCTTCATGGTCTGTATTCCTTTCTTCATGCTTGTATGTGTAGGGTATTATAACACGTCTTGCCGCCAAAGGGAAGCGTGCTTTCGCCGGGATCGCTCCGTCCGGCGAAAAAAACGACGAAAAAGACCGCTCACCGGGCGCGCCCTGTGCGGCCGGACGCGTTCGGGGAATATGAAAAGCCGCTGTCAAAGGTCCTTCGGGACTTATGCGTCGGCATAGCCGAGCTCGATGTACAGCGGGTAGTATTCGTCGTACAGTCCGCAGCAGGCGTCCATGCCCAGATTGGCGCTGAAGGCCTTCTGAAGCACCATTTCCCAGGAGCCGTATTTCGCATACAGCTCGTCCGGGGTGGGGCCGTCCTCGTGTCCGAAGGATTTCAGATTGCTCTCCTTCACCTCGGCCAGACCTTCCGGATCGTTGTCATAGGCGGCAAGGCGCAGACGGTTCCGCTCCGTCGAGACAGCCCGCGCTATCTCCTCGACCGTGGCCCCCTCGGCCTGCATCTGATCCAGCATGTCCGACATGGACTTGAAAGACTCATGATACGCCCTGCGGTCCTCCTTCGCCTTCGCCACGACCTCCGGGTCCGTCCAGTCGTAGCCGGCGTAGGAGCCCAGTCGCGTCGACGCGGGGTCCGGCGAGAAGCCGTAAACGGCGTCGGGGTTGACGACGATGTCCTTCATCGCCTCGGGATTGTCCCTCGGGTCGTGGACATACGAAAACGCGCCGGTCTGAGACGTCGGCTCCGCCGCGGGAGCGTTCCCGGACAGCGCCTCGGCGATCGCCAGAAGATCGAAGCCGTCCAGATCCTTTGCCGTGACGCTGACGGAGCAGGCGACGCCGGGTCCGTCGTCATACCAGGCGCAGAGATCCGCGTACCCGCTGTCGTCGACGCAGCGGAAGCAGCGGCACGCGAGCGTCCCGTCCGCCCAGGTCTTCAGTGTCTCCTCCGTCCGGTAGGTCCAGTCGTAATACATGCCGGAGATATCGGCGTCCCTGTCGTCCGTGCGCTGCTCTCTGGCCGTGAAGTGATTCCCGTCCAGATCGAAGGAGAGCTGCACCAGCGCGCCCGGCACGCCGGAGGGATCCGCGCCGGCCTCCATCACGCTCCACCGTGCGTTTTCAGCCCCGTCCGGCACAGTAAAGGACGCGGGGCAGAGCGCCTTTGCCTCGTCCTCCGTGACGTCGCGCCAGGGATTGGGGATCTGTACCGCTTCGCTGACCGGCGCAGACGCCGCACCGTGTCCGTGCCCGCAGGCCGCGAGCGTGAGCAGCAGGCAGACCGCCAGCAGCAGGCAGATTCGTTTCTTCATGTTCGGCCTCCTTGTTCTTGCGTGCTTTGATCGGATATACTTTAGCAAAACGGAGCAAAAAAGTAAAGCGATAGTAAAACGGGACGCCCTGTTTGGGCGCCCCGTTTTGCTGTTTCCGCACAGCTCAGTATACGGTCCCGTCGGCGGCGACGATGGTCAGGATGCCGCGGTGCAGGATGTACCGGTTCCCCGCCTCATCGAAAAAGCAGCGGTAGAGGTGGGTCGGTTCAAAGTCCGTGCGCCGTACGAGCGCCCCCACGATGCGAAAGCCGAGACTCTCGGCTTGGGTCTGGATCCCCATATCTCGTTCCCCCTTCATGTTTTTTCCTCTTTTCGATGCTATCCTAACAGAAAACCTGTCGTAAAAATTTCCCTCGATTCTTGCTTTCCCGCGCGCTCTCTGCTATACTGGCGGCGGAAAGCGAGGGATGCCGCATGGCCGCAGGCGACAATCAGAAGCTCAAAATGCTCTATCTTGTGAAGGTCTTCTCCGAGGAGACGGACGACGCGCACGGCCTGTCCCTGCAGGAGATCGCCGCCCGGCTCGAGGGCTATGGCGTCAACGCGGACAGGAAGACCCTGTACAAGGACTTCGCCGAACTGGAGAAGTTCGGACTGGAGATCCTCAGCGAGCAGGCGGGGCGGAACGTGCTCTACCATCTGGCCGGGCGGCAGTTCGAGCTGCCGGAGCTCAAGCTGCTGGTGGACGCGGTGCAGGGCTCCAAGTTCATCACGGAGAAGAAGTCCCGCCAGCTCATCCGGAAGCTGGAGTCTCTCGCCAGCGTCCACGAGGCCCGGCTCCTCCACCGGCAGGTGCTCATCAGCGGCCGCATCAAGGCCATGAACGAGAGCATCTACTACAACGTGGACATGCTGCACGACGCCATCAACGCCGACCGGCAGATCCGCTTCCAGTACTTCCGCTGGAACGTGCACCGGCAGCAGGAGCTGCGGCACGGCGGCGCCTGGTACCAGCTCAGTCCGTGGAGTCTGCTGTGGGACGACGAGAACTACTATCTCGCCGCCTACGACGCCGCCGACCGGATGATCAAGCACTACCGCGTGGACAAGATCGTCCGCCTCTCCATCACGGACACGCCGCGCGAGGGCAAGCGGGAGTTCCAGAAGCTCGACCCCGCGACCTATACCCGCGGCCTGTTCGGCATGTTCGGCGGCGAGCTGACGCGCGTGACGCTCGAGGGCCGGAACGACATGGTCGGCCCGCTGATCGACCGCTTCGGCAAGGACATCACGATCATCCCGCAGGACGACGAGCGCTTCACCGCCCACGTCGAGGTCGCGGCCAGCCGGCATTTCATCGGCTGGATCGTCGCCCTGGGAGACGGCGTGCGCATCACAGGGCCTGCGGAGCTGGTCGAGCAGATGCGCGACGAGGCCAAGCGCCTGGCCGCGCTGTATCCCTGAGCGCGCTCACGCCGCGTCGTCCTCCTGCTCCACGGCCTCGTAATAGTCGCTCTCGCAGCTGAAGAGGACGTAGCGTCCGTCCACATAGCCGTAATAGCCGTTCCCCGTGTAATAGCCTTTCATGTCCCGTGCCTCCCTTGTTTTTCTGTCTTCATTGTAACGGAAATCCTGTCTCAATAATTTCCCTCGTTTCTTTCTCTTCTGCAAACCGGGGGAATTTTTCGGGACATGATCGCACGTCGGACGGAAAGGGATGTTTTTCCGGAGCTTTCAAGTAAATTTCAGGTTGGGCTGTTAGAATACGGAAGATGAACATGATATCCTTGCAGCACTGTATGTACATATCGGGAAATCTTTGATTTCGCCGAAGCGAACTCTTGCGACAGGAGGGAACCCGCAATGGATGAATTTGGAGAAAATACCGCCCGGGAGGCGCAGGCGCAGACCGCCGAACGGGATGAGGCGCTGTTCCATTCCCTGCAGAAGAAAAAGAAGGCGCGCAGGCGCCGCGTGATCCGTACGGTCATCATTGTCGTCGTCCTCGTCGCGATCGCGCTGACCGCGGGCGTGCTCTACCTGCGGCGGAGCATCGCACGGCGTCTCGTCTCCGACGACGACGTCAGCTCCGCCAGGGCCGAGCGCGGCAGCATCAGCACCACGGTCTCCGGCTCGGGGACGCTGGCCAACGTGGACGAGGAGGAGATCACCGTCCCCGTCGGCGTCGTCATCGACGAGGTGGTGGTCAAGGCCAACGAGAAGATCCGCGAGGGCGATGTGATCGCGGAGCTGGACAAGGCCTCGCTGCTCAACGCTATGGAGACCGTGCAGGGCGAGCTGGAGAAGCTGGATGAAGAGATCTACAGCGCCCGCAGCGACGAGGTGCAGAACTACATCACCTCCGGCGTCGAGGGCACCGTGACCAAGATCTACGCGATCAGCGGCGACCTCGTGATCGACGTCATGGCCGAGCACGGCTGCCTTGCGGAGATCCTGCTGAAAAACGGCCAGACCATCCGCGTCACCGGCCTGGCAGGCACCATCTCGACCGTGGCTGTCAAGGAGGGCGCGCAGGTCACCAGCGGCATCGTTCTCTTCACGCTCAGGGACACCTGGTTCAGCGCCAACTATGACGCCTACGTCCAGCAGCGGCAGGAGAAGGAGGACTTCCTGCTCCAGCTCATGCAGCTGTACAACAACGACGGCGCGCTGCTCGCCCCCTACAGCGGCTCCGTCAGCTCCGTCGATTACGACGAGGCCAACGACTATTCCGAGGTGGACGAGTTCTCCGTCGTCACCATGTCGCCGGACAAGCAGATGGAGGTCGAGATCAGCGTCGACGAGACCAACATCCTCTCGCTCGAGGTCGGGCAGACGGCTATCCTGACCGTAAGCTCCATCGGCAGCGACAGCTACGAGGGCACCGTGACCGAGATCAGCAAGACCGCGACCAGCTCCTCCGGCGTGACGCGCTACAGCGCGATCATCACGCTGGACAAGGCCGAGGAGATGCTGCCCGGCATGACGGCCCGCGCCGTGGTCAATATCCGCGGCGTGGAAAACGCCCTCATCATCCCGGCCGACGCCCTGCACCAGACCAGCACCAAGTCCTTCGTGTACACCTCCTACGACAAGGAGACCGGCGAGTACGGCGGGCTCAAGGAGGTCGAGGCCGGCATCTCCAACAGCGACTATGTGGAGATCCTCTCCGGCCTTGAGGAGGGCGACACCGTCTGGTACGTCGAGAAGGAGGACAACCCCTGGGGCAGCTTCGCCTTCCCCGGCGGCGGCATGCCCTCCGGCGGAATGCCTTCAGGCGGTATGTCGTCCGGCGCCAGACCCTCCGGCGGCTACGGCGGCAGCGGCGGCGGCATGCCCTCCGGCGGCTACGGCGGCGGTATGGGAGGAGGCGCACGTCCGTGATCGACATCCGCGACCTCTGTAAGTTCTACACCGTCGGCGACGAGCGCGTGCGCGCGCTCGACCACGCCACCATGCACATCTATCCGCACGAGTTCGTCAGCGTCATCGGGCCCTCCGGCTCCGGCAAATCGACGCTCATGAACATCATCGGCTGTCTGGACGTGGCCGACGCCGGGGTCTATCTGCTCGACGGCGTGCCCATCGAGGACTACACCGAGAACGAGCTGGCCCATATCCGCAACGAGAAGATCGGCTTCGTGTTTCAGAGCTTCAACCTGATCCCCAAAATGTCCGCCGAGGAGAACGTGGAGCTGCCGCTGATCTACCGCGGCATGGGCCGCGCCGAGCGCGCCAAGCGCGTCAGGCACGCGCTTGAGCGCGTGGGGCTTTCCAACCGCGCCAAGCACCAGCCCACGGAGCTCTCCGGCGGCCAGCAGCAGCGCGTGGCCATCGCCCGGGCGCTGGTGACGAACCCCTCCCTGATCCTCGCCGACGAGCCCACGGGCAACCTGGACTCCCACACCTCGGCCGAGATCATGGATATCTTTCACGAGCTGCACGAGCAGGGCAACACCATCGTCCTCATCACCCACGACAACGACGTGGCAAAGCAGGCCAGGCGCATCGTTCACATCCTCGACGGCCGGCTTTCCGAGGTGAGCCTATGATGACGCTCAGAATGGCGCTGCGCTCCATCGGCGCCAACAAGCTGCGCGCGATGCTGACGATGCTCGGCATCATCATCGGCGTGGTCGCGCTGGTGGTGCTGGTCAGTCTCGTCAACGGCGCGACCAGCTCCGTGACCGACGCGGTGTCCTCGCTCGGCTCGGACATGCTGACGGTCACGATCTCCGACGACAAGGGCCTGCCCGTCGATCTGGAGACGCTCTCCGACTGGTCGCAGGACCAGGCCGCCGTCGGCCTGACCGCGCCCTCCGTCACCGCCTCGGTCACGGGCAAGTACGGCTCCGAGAGCGACAGCTTCACCGTCTACGGCACCAACGCCTTCTATGACGACATCGCGGGGCTCAAGCTCTGCATGGGCCGCTTCCTCAACAGCGCCGACGTGGCCAGCCACACGCGCGTGTGCGTGCTCAACTACAAGGCGGCGTCGGAGCTGATCGGCTACACCGACTGCATCGGCGAGCAGATCTCCTTTAACGGCATGAAGTTCACCATCGTCGGCGTGCTGGCCGAGTCCGAGTCCATCACCACCTCGATGCGCTCGAGCGGCTACATCGCCTATATCCCCTATCCCTCGCTGATGCGCCTGTCCGATTCCGTGTCGGAGGCCGTCACCACCTTCGTCGTCAGCGCGCCCGACGGGCGGAGCATCGACGAGACGGAGGCCTCGCTCAAGATGCTCCTGATGGAGCGCTTTGAGATGGACGACGACGCGTTCAGCATCAACTCCATGAACATCCTCGAGGACGCCATGAGCTCCATCACCTCGATCCTGTCCATCCTGCTCGGCGGCATCGCGGGCATCTCCCTGATCGTCGGCGGCATCGGCATCATGAACATCATGCTCGTCACCGTCACCGAGCGCACGCGCGAGATCGGCATCCGCAAGGCCATCGGCGCCACGCGCGGCACCATCCTGCGGCAGTTTCTGACCGAGGCGGTGGTGCTGTGCATGCTCGGCTGCGCGATCGGCATCTTCCTGTCGTGGACGATCCTGCGCATCGCGGCGGTCATCGCGTCGAGCCTCTCCATGTCCTTCTCGCTCAACGGCACGGTCGTGGCCGTGGCCGTGATCTTCTGTATCCTGATCGGCGTGATCTTCGGGCTGTATCCGGCCAACAAGGCCGCCAAGATGAAGCCCATCGACGCCCTGCATTACGGAGGTTGAGATGGAAAACAACACAAAACGGTCCGTAAAGAAATACGTTTTTCTCGTACTGGTGCTGCTGCTCGTCGCCGCGCTCACGGCGCTGCCCTTCGCGCTGGACAAAATGAACGCCGAGAAGGGCGATGGGTCCAGCATCCTCTCCGCCACGGTCACGCGTGCCGACATCAGCAGCACCGTCTCCGGCACGGGCACGCTGGAGGCCAAGGACGCCGTTAAGCTGACCGTGCCCGAGGGCGTGGTCCTCACCGGCTACACGGTCAAGGACGGCGATATGGTGCACAAGGGCGACAAGGTCGCCTCTGTCGACCGCGTCAGCGTCTACAAGACCGCCGCCGAGCTGGGCGACGCGCTCGCGACGGTCACGGAGGAGCTGTCCGCCGTGCAGGACCTCGCGGGCAAGCTCCAGACCGTGTACAGCACCGTGGTCGGCAAGGTCGTCGCGGTCTACGCCGAACAGGGCAGCGACATCGCGCAGGTCATGCGCGAGCACGGCGCGCTCGCCGAGATCGAGCTCGACGACGGGACGGTGCTGAAGCTCACCGGGACCAGCGGCACGATCTCCTACTTCTACTTCCCGGTCGGGACCGTCGTCTACGTCAACGCGCCCATCTACGCCTACACCGACGCGGAGGGCTCCGGCACCTATACGGCTCTGGTGCAGAAGCACCAGAAGATCGAGGAGCAGCTCGCGCAGCTCTTCCAGATGTACCGGGACGGCTACGCCGTCGCCCCCGGCGACGGGATGATCACGGGCCTCGACGAGACGCTGGTCAAGGAGCTCGGCTATGCCGACGGGGACGGGCTGCAGGTGCAGCTGTTGGGGAATTTCAGCCTGGGTGAAGGGATGGAAGTAAGGTTGCTGGAGGGCGAGACGCCAGAAAGTCCAGAGACGCCAAAAAGTCCATATTACATAACAGGTACTCTGACGCAGAATAACACGGTCAGTATCAACGGAAGAGAAGAGAACGTAGAAGGTCTGGACGCCTTGCTTATTAAAAAACCGGATGCAAAACCGGGTGATACTGTTTTCTTGCGGTGTGATGTCATTAATGAACTGGATGATAATGGGAAAGTTACTGGAACTCATGTCGTCTATACAGCATTACTTATTCAGTCGGCAAAATCAAATGAGGAAATCAACAAGAACAATCAAAACTCCAACATGACCGACGGCATGGGCGGCGGAGGCGGCGGCATGGGCATGGGCGGCAGCTCCACGAGCGGCACAGCCGAGGAGGAGCAGGAGGCCACGCTCGCCACCACGCTGATCGCCTCGGTCATCCCGATGGACGAGGTGCTGGTCACGATCACCGTCGACGAGCTCGACATCCTCTCCCTGCACGAGGGGGACAAGGCGCTGGTCACGGTCGACGCCCTGCCCGGCCACTCCTTCGACGGCGTTGTCACCGGCGTCAACACCTCCCGCAGCAACAACGGCGGCAACAGCAAGTACACCGTCGAGGTCACGATGGCGCGCAGCGACGACATGCTCGCCGGGATGAACGCCTCCTGTCTCGTCACCGTGGAGACGTATCCGGACGTGCTGAGCATCCCCGCCGCGGCCCTCTGCGACCTGGCGGGCGGCCTCGTGGTCTACACCGCGCTCGGCAAGGACGACGGGGTGCTCTCGGCCCCCGTGCCGGTGGAGATCGGCATCTCCGACGGCGAGAGAGTGGAGATCGTCTCCGGCCTGACCGAGGGCGAGACGATCTGGTACAGCATCTTCGACACGCCGGAGTACAGCGTGCCGAGCAGCGGCGGCGGCAGCCCTTTCGGAAACAGAAGATTTTGATTTGAAAACACGGAGGAATCCCATATGCGCGTGCTGATCGCGGAGGATGAACAGGGGCTCGCAAAGGGGCTGAAATTCCTGCTGGAGAAAAACGGCTTCACGGTCGACGCCGTGGACAACGGTCTCGACGCCCTGCACTACTTTCACGAGACGGCCTACGACGGCCTGATCCTGGACATCATGATGCCCGGGAAGAACGGGCTGGACGTGCTGCGCGAGATCCGCAGCGAGGGCTCCGCCGTCCCGGTGATGATGCTGACGGCGAAGTCGGACGTCGAGGACCGCGTGATCGGCCTGGAGACCGGCGCGGACGACTATCTCCCCAAGCCCTTCGCAACAAAGGAGTTCCTCGCGCGGGTCAAGGCGCTGACCCGGCGCAGCGCCGGGGGACTGGGCTACGCGGGGCAGACCCTGAGCTTCGGGAACGTCAGCCTGGACTGCGAGCGCTACGAGCTGCGCTGCGGCGGAAAGCTCGAGCGGCTGAGCAACAAGGAGTTCCGCATCCTCGAGCTGCTGTTTCGCTACCCGAGGCGGGTCTTTTCCTCCGAGCATATCATGGACGCGATCTGGGCGCTGGACTCGGACGCGGGGATCGAGGTCGTGTGGACCTACATCGGCTTTCTGCGCAGGAAGCTCAAGGCCATCGACGCGGACGTGGAGATCCGCACCATACGCGGCGCGGGCTATTCGCTGGAGGAGAGCACATGCTGAAAAAGCTGCAGCAAAAGTTCATCCTTTCCGCCATGCTCGCCTTCGCGCTGGTGCTGCTCGCGCTGATCGCGGGGATCAACCTGCTCAACACCCTGGCGCTGCACCACTCGCAGGAGAACATGATCGACCGCATCCTTGAGAGTGAGCTGTCGGAGAGAGAGGGGCGGAAGCGGCCTCCTCTCAGCGAGACGCCCTGGGCGGGCGACGGCGAAAGCGGCTTCACCAGCCCCTTTTTCGTGGTGCACTGCGACGAAAACGGGCAGATCAAGGCCTTTGACGACGACTCCTTCTACGCGGTGGACGCCGAGACCGTCGAGGAATTCACACGGGCGGCGCTCGCCGCCGGGAAGGAGCGCGGCACCTACAAGAGCTTCCGCTACCGCGTCGCGGAGGCGGAGGACGGGCGCACGCTGGTCTTCCTCAACGTCTCCGACGCGGTCGGGAACCAGCGGCGGCTGCTGCTCGTCTCCCTCTCGGTCGCCGCGGTCAGCCTCTGCTGCGCCTTCGCGCTGGTCATCCCGCTCTCGCGCTCGGCCATGAGGCCCTATCTCGAGAACATCAAGCGGCAGAAGCAGTTCATCACCGACGCGGGCCACGAGCTGA
Organism: Oscillospiraceae bacterium; assembly: GCA_024691985.1. GTDB lineage: Bacteria > Bacillota > Clostridia > Oscillospirales > Oscillospiraceae > Limivicinus. The sequence continues at coordinate 29,140 of JAILNC010000069.1, forward strand.
AAACGCCCATCACCTCCATTTCGACCAGCGCGGACATCGCGGCCATGGAGTACGAGGACGACGAGTGGATCGCGAACATCCAGAAACAGACGCAGCGGCTGTCAAAGCTCGTCACCGATCTGGTGACGCTCTCGCGTCTGGACGAGGAGCTGCCCTTCCCCGAGCAGGAGAGCTTCTCCCTGAGCGAGGCCTGCGCCGAGACCGCCGAGTCCTTCCAGCCGCGGGCCAAGGCGGAGGGCAAGCGCTACAGCGTCGAGATCCAGGACGATCTCACGCTTTATGGGGACAGGGGCGCCGTCCAGCAGATGCTCTCGATCCTGCTCGACAACGCGCTCAAATACTCAGACAGGGACGGCGAGGTGAGCCTGCGCCTGTCGCAGAAGCACGGCAGGGCGGTGATCGAGGTCCGCAATACCTGCTCGAGCCCGCTTCCGGAGGACCCGGAGCGCCTGTTCGACCGCTTCTACCGCCCGGACGAATCCCGCTCCACCCGCACCGGCGGGACCGGGCTGGGACTGTCCATCGCCCGGGCCATCGCGGAGAGCCATAAGGGTTCTCTCACGGCCGGTACGCCGGAACCGGGCGCGATCCTGTTCCGCGCGACGCTGTGATAATGCTGCCTTGTGTCATCCCAAGCGCAGTCGAGGGATCTTGCAAGGAAAGATTTCCAGCGTTTTGGATCTTTCGACTCCGGCTTCGCCTCCGCTCAAGATGACAAGTTTAATATTTGTCTGTAAAAGAGCCTCCGCTGCGAGCAGGCAGCGGAGGCTCTTTTTGCTTTTTTGCAGGGCGAAGCGCACAAACGGAGCGCGCCCGCTTTGTGGAGAACGCTGAAAAACGCCGCGGCGGCGAAAAAAGCCCGCAAATCGGGAAAGAGAGCTCCCAATGTTGCGGGAGAATATGGTATACTGTTTTCAACACCGGAGAAAAGAAAAGGGAAATGAGGTGGACGATATGTTTTCCATGAAGAAGGAGGCGCTTGCGGCACAGGCCGGTCAGCTGCTGCTGGACCAGCTCCCCGTCGACGCCGCCAAGCTGAAAAAGGCGGCAAAGTATATGGAGCCGAAAAACATCAAGCGCATCGCGATCGCGGCCGTGGGCGGCTCGGCCCTGCTGTCTCTCGTCGGCTCGCTGGGGCACGACAGGCTCTACCGGGCAGCCGTCGCGCGGGAGCTGAAAAAGCAGCTCGAGCCGATCCAGAAGCAGCTCGACGAGCTCGCAGAGCAGAACGAGGCGCTGATCCGCCAGAACGAGGCCCTGCAGGAACAGTTAAGCAGAGCCTGAGCAGGTTTCGCCGCTTTGCGCCCCGCACGCGGCGGTATAATCGGCAGCAGCCCGGGCTCCGGTCCGGCGCGCCCATCTGATCAACCAAGGAGGAATACGATGTCTGCGAAAAAGACAGAGACTTCAAAAGCCATAGAAGCAGCCCCGAGCGAGGAGAAGAAGGCCGCCCCGAAGAAGCCGGCGGCCAGGAAGACTGCGGCCGCGGCGGAAAAGAAGCCCGCCGTCAGAAAGCCGCGGAAGACGGCCGCCCCCGCGGAGGAGCCGGTCGTCGAGGCTGCGGCCCACGTGCCCGCGGAGGAGCCGGTCGCCGAGGCTCCGGCCCCCGTGGAGGAAAAGCCCGCCGTCGAGGAGGCGGCCCCCGCTGTTCCGGCCGCGGAGGAGGAGCTGCCGCAGCCGCGCCGCAGCGTCGCCTTCATCGGTTCGGAGTGCTATCCCTTCGTCAAGACCGGCGGACTCGGCGACGTGATGTACGCCCTGCCCAAGGCCCTCGTCAAGCAGAACTGCGACGTCAAGGTCATCCTGCCCCGCTACGCCTGCATCCCCCTGAAGTATCAGGAGAAGATGGTCTACCGCGGCTCGTTCACGATGGATCTGTGCTCGGACGGCCGCGCCTTCTTCGTCGGCATCATGGAGTACGTCTGGGACGGCGTGGTGTACGACTTCATCGACAATGAGGAGTTCTTCCGCGCGGGCAATCCCTACATCAATCTGATCGACGATATCCCCCGCTTCTGCTTCTTCGCCAAGGCCGCGCTGGCCGCGCTCAACTTCATGAACTGGATCCCCGACATCATCCACTGCCACGACTGGCAGGCGGCGCTCGTCCCGCTGTATCTGCGCACGCTCTTTGCCAACACGCCGATCGGCGGGGCCAAGACGATCCTGACGATCCACAACCTGCGCTTCCAGGGCCTGTACAGCCTCCCGACGATCAAGTACTGGACGGGGCTGCCGCACTACCTCTTCACGCATGAGGTGCTCAAGCAGGGCTACGACGACGCCAACATGTTCAAGGGCGGTATCGCCTACTGCGATCTGGTCACCACGGTCAGCAACACATATGCCAGAGAGATCCAGACCGTCTTCTACGGCGAAAATCTGGACGCGCATCTGCGCTACCACTCCGCCAAGCTGCGCGGCATCGTCAACGGCATCGACGTCGAGCAGTGGGACAGCGCGACGGACAAGCTGCTCCCCGCCCCCTACGACGCCTCCGACGTGGTGGAGAAAAAGAAGCTGAACAAGCGCGCCCTGCAGGAGCAGCTCGGTCTCGAGGTCGACGAGGGCAAGATGGTGCTCGGCCTGATCTCCCGCCTGACCGACCAGAAGGGTCTCGATCTCGTGAACGCGGTCCTGCCGCAGCTCGTCGACGGGAACACCCAGGTCGTCGTGCTCGGCACCGGCGACGCCATTTACGAGGACGCCTTCCGCAAATTCGAGAACACCTACAAGGGCAGCGTCGTCGCCTACATCGCCTATGACGAGGCCCTGGCCCACCGCATCTACGCCGCCTCCGACGCTCTGCTCGTGCCGAGCATGTTCGAGCCCTGCGGCCTGACGCAGCTGATCGCGATGCGCTACGGCACCGTGCCCATCGTGCGCGAGACCGGCGGTCTCAAGGACACCGTGGAGCCGTACAACCAGTACACCAACGAGGGCAACGGCTTCACCTTCGACCGCTACGAGGCGGGGCTGCTGCTCGACGCGATCAACCGCGCGAAGACCCTGTACTTCACCGAGCGCGAGCGCTGGGACGAGATGGTCGTGCGCGACATGGCCAAGGACGTCTCCTGGGACAACGCCGCCAAGCAGTACCGCGCACTGTACCTCGAGCTCAAGCCCTGAGCGTTTTTGAAAAACTACATACAGATCCCCCATGGAAAGCACTTTCCATGGGGGATCATTTTCTTTTTTATACCGCCGTGCTTTTTGCCATTTCCTCCGCGAGGACGATACGGCGCACGGTCTCGCCCCAGCGCACGGGCTCGTTCTTGATCGGCGAGTGGGCGGACTCCTCGAACCAGATCCACTCCTTGCGCGGGGCCTCGAGCTGATCGAACCAGGCCTGCGCGAGGGGGATGGGCGTGTTCTGGTCGTGGCGGCCCTCCGTCAAATAGACCGGGACTTTGAGCTCCGGCACGGTTTTGTCGAAGCAAAGGCCGACCACCTCGTCCCACATGCTGTTGAGACAGAAGAACGCGCCCTTGTAATACTTGTACATGTCCGCAAGGCTGTACTCCGGCGAGCGGAGGATCGGCATGATCACGGCCTTCATGATGCCGTCGCTCTCGCCGTAATCCTCGCCGCCGTATTTGGTCATCAGATCGCGCTGGACCATGAGATCGTCGATGCTTGCATAGTGCCCGTCCTTCGGCCAGCCGATACGCGCGAGGTCCTCCAGCGCCTTTTTGTCGCCCCGCTTCTTGGCCTCCTCCAGCACGAACTCGTAGCTTAGGCGCTCGTTCTCCGGGCCATTGACGAACTGGCCCATGCCGATGTAGGCGGCGGCGTCCTCCGGATACTTCTGACACAGCAGGGTACCCAGGACCGAGCCCCAGGAGTGCCCGACCACGTAGACCGCCGTCCTGTGAAAGCGCTGCTTGAGGTAAGCGATCAACTCGTGCGCGTCCTCCACGAAGCGGTCGATCTTCATGTCCTCGCTTTTGAGCTTCGGGCTCCAGCTCAAACCCGCGCCGCGCTGGTCCCAGCAGACCATGGTCGCGATCTGCGCGAGGCCGGACTGATTGCCCAGCACCCAGTGCCGGTCGCACACGCCGGGGCCGCCGTGCAGGAACAGCAACACGGGCAGGGACGCGTCCGTGGAGCGGATGCGTACGCTCTGTGGGATCCCCCCGATCGTCAGCGTCAGCTTTTCGTCGATGGCATATTTCATGCAAAGCACCTCCGTTTTTTATTTCTGCAGAAAGCCCAGATACTCGTCGAAGACGTTGAAGAGCATGTCCCCCGAGCAGACCGGCAGGACCATGTCCCTTTCGCCGATGGGGACGAACTCGAAGCGCTCCCGCGCGCCGGTCAGCACCAGCACGGGGATGATCTCGTACGCGGGGCCGAAGACGATCTCCAAATACGGGCTGTACTTGGCCGCCTGCTGTACCTCCTCCGGCTCGACGCGGTCCTTCATCTTGAATTCCAGCGAAAAGACCTTGTCCACCGTGATGACCAGCACGTCCGCGTAGATGCGGACATGGCGCGAGCGCTTGAGGCGCAGCTCGAAGGCGAGCTCCCAGTCGAGGCAGGCCTCGCCGAGCATCCCGCGGAGGTCCCCGAAGAGCCCCAGCACCGTCGCCCGGCAGTCGCGGAAGGAGTGGAGCAGACCGCGGGTGTCGCTGAGACTGCGCCCGATGTTGCCGCAGCCCTCCGTCAGCTGTGCCAGCCATTCGGACTCGCCGAGGGCGAGGAAGTCCCGCGCGCTGCCGTACCAGCCGGCAAACTCCTCCAGCCCCAGATGCGGCCGGGCCTGCCGGACCAGACCGTGCCAGCGGTAGTCCCGGTCCTGCCAGCACAGCTCTTTCATCAGCGGCGAGCTGTACAGGATGTGGTTGACCGTCTGGCGGTCAAGGTCCAGTTGGGCTGCAATCTCTCGCGCGCGGAGCCCGTCGCTCCGGCAGATGGCGGCGCAGACGGCCCGGTCGAGGTCCCGCGCCGTCATGCCTTCGAGGCCTGGTAGGCCGTCAGCTTTTCCTTTAAAAGCTCGTAGCGGGCAAACTTGTCCGCGTCGGCGAAGTGGGTCTCCCGCAGCTGCTCGGGCCTGTCGGCGTAGTCCAGCTCCTCGCCGCCGAACTGCTCGCTGGTCAGGTCGAAGACGCAGTCCCCCACAACGTTGAAGCAGTGGAAGCCGCCCTCCGGCAGCGGGACGCCGTAAACCTTCCCGCCGTACAGATCCTGCACCAGGAAGGAGGTGATGGAGCACTGGCCCCAGGTGAGATTGTCCTCCGACCACTGCGGGCGCAGACGCGGCGCGCAGGTCTCCGGACACCAGACGTGTTTGAGGTCGCGGTAGAGCTCCCGGATCTCCTCCGGCACGGCCTCCGCGCCGTAAAAGCCGCAGGACTGTTCTTTCCCGGTTTCTTTGTTGTTCATGGTATCCCCCTCACATTCGGCTGTGTTTTTCAAAAGCCCGCGGCCCGAGTCCTCGAGGCGGCCGCGGTATTCCTCCAGCACGTTGTAGATCCCGTCCTCGGAGAGGACGCCGCGCCGGAGCGTCTTCGGCAGAAGCCCGGCCTCGTCGTCGGCGAAGTCGCGCTTCCATGCCTCGCTCCCATAGTAGCGCCCGAGGGCTTCTGCCTTGTCCCGGAGAGACGCGGGCAGCGCCGCGTCCGCTTCGGAGAGCGCCTGTGCAAGCTCCCGCAGGAGCGACTCGTAATATGCGATGCGCCGGAGCTGCTCTGTCCTGTCCGTCATTTTCTCCTCCGTTTCGGGCCTCACGCGTTCTGCAGCAGCAGGAGGGCCATGCAGATCAGAAAGCTCCCCAGCAGCATGAGCGCAAGCGAGATCGGCCATTTCCCGCTCTTGTTGAAGCCGTAGAAATCCTCCCAGCGTCTGTCCGCCGGGGCGCGGAGCACCATGTGGTGATACAGCACGCTGTAGAGCGCGACGGGCAGCATGCCGAGCAGGGCCGCGCCGAAGGACAGGCCCCGCTTCTCAAAGACGCAGAAGGACACGAGCGCCGCGAGCGGCGTGAACAGGTGCATGAAGAGATCGCGCCCTGTCAGAAGCAGCTTGTAGCCTATGGTGGGGCCGAGGAACAGCAGCACCGTCAGCATGGTCACGGTCACGGCGGCGGTGCCGACGTATTTGAGCAGCCAGACCCAGGTCCGGTCGGCGGCAAAGCACATCAGCAGCGCGGCCGCGGCGCAGAGGATGTTGCTCAAAACCGTGAAATAGCGAAAGGCCTCCCGGCCGTTAGAGAGCTTCCACGTCCCGTCCACGCGGAAAAAGCCGAGCGTGATGACAAAGGTCACGAGGAAGACGCCCGCGTTCAGAATCAGATCCATATCAAGCCCGCCTTGCAAAAAACAATTCCTTACAAACAAATTATAGCACAGCGCGGAGGCGGATGTCACTCTTTTAGTTGACTGTTTTCCTTTCCCGGGATATAGTATTTTTATACTCGGCGTTACTAACAAACAAGGAGGGCTTTGCCATGTTCGTATTCTGGGGCGACGGCTCGCAGGAGGCCATGCGGCTGGTCGAGAGCATCCGGGTCAGGAGCACGGAGAACTTCAACTGGACCTTCATCTTCATTCTGGCCGTTGTCTTCTACGTCTACTGGACGGAATTTCACAACAAAAACACAGAGGTGCTCTGCGCCGGACTCGCGCTCTACGGCGTGCACTGGCTGTACGAGATCGCCAACGCGGTGATCGGGCACGTCTTCGGCTATCCGCTGTGGTCCGTGTCCAACGCGTCGACCACCTATATTCTGCTGATCGGCGTGTGCTGGGAGCTGTCGATGATGTTCTCTCTGGCGGGCATGATCTCCTTCAAGATGCTGCCCCATGACCGGAGCAAGCGCTATTTCGCCAGGGACGGCAAGGGCGGGATCGACTGCAGGCTCGTCGGCGCGCTGGAGATGGCGCTGCTCTTCGCCCTGTTCGAGTCCTTCCTCGCCGGGACCAGCAACCACTCCTTCATCTGGGTCTACAAGTGGTGGGGCGTGCTGCCGGTGTTCATCACGACCTATGTCCCCTTCTTCCTGGCGAGCAACTATGTCCCGGACATGGAGCCGAAGAAGCGGCGGGCCTTTCTGATCGGCGAGTGGGGCCTTGTCGCCCTGCTGCTGATCGTCCTGATCCCGCTGGGCATTATCTGAAACAGGCATGGCGAAACGGCCGTCGGAAAAACCGACGGCCGTTTTGCCATGTCTGTTATGCGGGATGGGAAATCAGAGCCGCTGCAGGCATTTCTTGACCAGCCCTGCCGAAAAGGGCATGCAGAATTCCGCGACCGGGCCCACAAGGAAGGCGCAGATGATCGTCCCGATCCCGAACTTTCCGCCGAGGAGAAAACCGCTCAGCACAAAAAACACGTCCGTTGCGATCCGGACCGCGCCGAAGCGCCACCCGCTCTTGTCGCTGATCACGACGGCCACCAGATCGTTCGGCCCCGTGCCGGCCTCCGAGCGGATCACGAGCGACATGCCCAGGGCCAGGATGCCGCAGCCGAGGATCAGCACCGCGAGCTTGACCGGCAGCGCCGCGCTCCCGATCCCGAGGCCGCCCAGCAGCCAGGTGAAGACATCGATGATCGGCCCGCCGCAGAACATGCACACGACGGTGCCGAGCTTCACATAGCTCCTGTCGACAAACAGGAGGATCAGAATGATCAGAAAGCAGACGCACATGTGCACGGTCCCGTGCGTCGGCGCAAGGCCCGTCTTCATCACGAGCAGGCGCAGGCCCTGGATCATCACGTTGAAGGGGTCCGCGCCGAGCTCGGAGAGCAGAAACAGCGTGACGCCGAGGTGCGCCACGATCAGCCCGGCGAAAAGGAGCAGCAGCCGCACCACGGCCTCCTTTGTTTTTGTACTCATCCGTCTCCCTCCTTATCATTGTGCTCGTCATTGTGTTTGTTATAATACCACAGCAGTATGGAAACGCATAGCCCAAAATCCGTTCTCATTGCGTATAATTGAAATAATCCTGTATTCCCTTCTTTTCCCGTATAAAACGGCGAAAGAGCCCCGCGCGATCCGAATCGTGCGGGGCGCTTTGTTCTGCGTACGGCTATCGTCTCCCGGCCAAGCTGAGGGGAAGCTCCATGCGGTTGGCCTCCAGCAGCGCCCTGTCCCGCAGGATCTCCTCCGCCGGGCCGTCGGCGACAAGGCGCCCGCCGGAGAGCAGGAGCACGCGCGTGCAGGTGTCCAGGATCATGTCCAGGTCGTGGGAGGTGATGAGCTTCGTCTGCGTGAGGTCCCGGATCGTGTTGATGACGATGCGGCGGTTGCAGGGATCCAGCGCCGAGCTGGGCTCGTCCATCAAAATGGCCTCCGGCTCCATGGCCAGCACGGTAGCGATGGCCGCCATGCGCTTTTCCCCGCCGGAGATCTTATGGTTGTAGCGGTGCTTGAGTTCCGTGAGCCCCAGGCGCGCGAGCACCGCATCCACCCGCCGCTCGGTCTCCTCGCGGCTGAGCCCGTAGTTGAGCGGGCCGAAGATCATGTCCTCGTACACCGTGGGCATGAACATCTGGTTGTCGGAGTTCTGCAGGACGAAGCCGAGCTTCCGGCGGATGACGGCGAGATTCGCCTTGCTGACCTCGGTCCCGTCCACGAGGATGCGCCCCTCGCCGAAGAGCAGGCCCAGCAGCAGCTTCATGACCGTGGACTTGCCCGCGCCGTTGGCCCCGATCAGGCCGACCGCCTCCCCGCGGGCGATGGAAAAGGACAGGTCCCGGAGGACCGGGCGGCCCTTCTCGTAGGCGAAGCTCACGTTTTGAAATTTGATCATCTCTCTCACCTCACGATCACTTTTCCCAGCAGCGCGGCCACGTGGACATAGCGCAGCAGCAGGAAGGCGGATATGCTCAGCGCCGCGTACAGCGCGTCCTTCAAGGCAAAGGGCCGGACGGGGGCGTAGTGAAAATGCTCGTGATAGCCGCGCAGCAGCATGCTGGCATACAACTCCTGCGCCCGGTCCATGCTGCGCAGCAGCAGCTGGCCGAGGAAGGAGCCCCAGGCCGAGATGTGGATGCCCTTCTGCCCCGGGGCGCGCAGGTGGTAGGCCTCGGTCATCACGGCCAGCTCTCCCGTCATCACGCCGACATAGCGATAGGTCAGCAGCAGGAGCGTGACCAGCAGTTTCGGCACGTGCCACATGCGCAGCGCGGCGCAGAGCTTGTCGATGGGCGTCGTCGCCATCAGCAGGAAGGAGGCCATCAGGCACAGCAGGCCCTTGAGCATCAGCGTAAGCATCGAGATCACGCCGCCCGAGACGGCGAGCGTCCCCAGCTGCAGGACGATCCGGCGGTCAAAGAGCGGATTGAACAGGCCCACCGCCATCACCAGCGGCAGCACAATGCGCAGCTTGTAAAAGCAGGTGCGCACGGGGATGCCGCTGAGCTGGAAGAGCAGCACCGGCCAGAGCAGCATCGGCACGAGACCGCTGAGATCGTACTTGTCAAAGGAGACCGTCACCACGATGTATGCAATTGTACTGAGCAGCTTCGCCGCCGGATGCAGCCGGTGGATCGGGGAGCTGCGCGCCGCGAGCTCGTCCATCTCGGACAGCTCGTACAGCGCCTTTTCCATCTTGTTCATAAGCAGCGACAAGGGGCATCGAAAAGATGCCCCTTTCTCCTTATTGGATCACGGGTTTCAGGTCTCGGTCATCTTCTTGCGGAAGAAGCCGCCTGCCAGGCAGATCAGCACGGCGACGCCGGCCACCATGGCCGAGCCCACGATACCGGACACGCTGGTGCCCACCGCGGAGTCGCTGTCGGCAAAGGCGTAGTCCGGCAGGAAGGCGGTCTTTTCCTGGATCGCCTCCGCCGTATCGGCCGCGGCGCTCTCCACGCCGTAGGCCTCCTCGTCCAGACCCATGTTCTCGGCATAGCCCTCCTCGGCGTTGCCGAAGAGCGCCCACTCCAGCCCGTCCGGGTTGGAGCTGGCCAGCAGGCTCAGCCCGCCGCCCACCAGCAGCGCCACGACGGCCAGCACCGCCACCACGGCCTTGAGCGAACGCTTCGACCCGTCAGCCTCCGCCTCCACATCCATCAAGAGCTCGGGGCGGGACTCGTAGACGAAGAGCAGCACCGCGGTGGTGATCAGACCCTCGACAAGGCCGATGGCCAGATGGATGGGCTGCATCAGCGCGACGAAGGTGCCGAAGGGCAGCTCGGTGATGCCGGAGAGGCTGGTCTCCAGCACGACGGAGAAGGCGCCGAGCTGCAGCGTGATGATGCAGCCGAGCACGGAGGCCAGCGCGATGCGCGCGCGCATGGCCGGCTTCCCCTCCCCGAAGAGGCTGCTCTTGACGATGGGGCGCCAGATCAGGTAGTAGCCGACGAAGCAGCCGTAGAAGGCCATGTTCCACACATTGGCCCCCAGCGCCAGCAGGCCGCCGTCGGCAAAGAAGAGACATTGTATCGCCAATATCACGATCATCGACAAAAAGCCCGCCTGCGGCCCCAGCAGCGCCGACAGCAGCATGCCGCCGCACATGTGGCCGGAGGAGCCCGTGCCCGGGATCGTGTAGTTGATCATCTGTCCGGCGAAGACCAGCGCGGCGGTGACCGCCATGACGGGCAGCTTGCGCGGTTCGTCGTCCTTTTTCAGCTTGTGGATCGAGACCCCGGCGACCGCGCCGGAGGCCACGTACATCGTCGCGGCGACGGCCGGGGAAAGCAGTGCGTCAGCCATGTGCATACAGGACACCTCTTTGTCTCTGATTATATCCAACCCTTTGGATATGTTGTGTCAAGTATAGCCCGGCTTTTTCCCCCGCACAAGCCCCCCGGGGGGATACAAATTCAGGACTTCGGGTATTTAATCACGCTCCGGGGCCGCGGCGCAGATCCTCATGCACCCGTTCACCGTCAGCACGCCCCAGGTGATCCTGTTTGCGGGGGAGGCCGGCGGGATGAACACGGCCTCCGCGACGCAGTCGCTCTCGATTTTGCCGAGGTTCGTCACGCAGCAGCCGCCGCGCTCGGCATAGCCGAACATCCTGCCGCCCACAAAGCGCCCCGCCGCGCTGTCAAAGCCGCCAAGCGCCGAGATCGCCGCGGCGTCGAGCAGCTCCGGGCGCATGCGCAGATAACAGGCAAGCACGAGCATCTCCCGCTGCGGCTCTCTTCGGATCGAGGAAACCTGCATCGCGGCGATCTTCGCAAGCGGGAAAAGGTCGTCGTTCTTTCTTCTGACCGAAACGCTGAAGGCCGTGGAGCAGTTGCCCATCGCGCCCTGCGGCCAACCTTTGACGCGGCGGCGGATATCCGCGGCGATGACGAGCTTCTCCGTGTTCTCCTCCACCATCATCTTCGCGATCAGCCAGTCGTTGACGGAGACGCCCTCCCGCCTGCAGCGGCTTAGGATCTCCCCGAGCTCGTCGCCGCCGATGGTTTTGATCTCCCTCTTTATGGGGTTTTCGCGGAGAAAACGCTTTTCGAACGCCAGGTATTCCTCATAGGATACGCGATGCCGTTCCCTGTCCCACCTGCGGTTCGCGTCGCTGACCACGATTTTGCTGATCAGCGGCAGGTCGGCCTTCTTCGGCAGATCGTCAAGCGAGGCGATCAGCCGCTCTCCGACGAAGGCCGGGGCAACGCCCTTTACATAGTGCTCCGCAAATTCCCGCACGAGCTGCAGGAGGCCCCGCCCGTCACAGAGCAGGTGATGGACCGTGAAGAGGACGTCGAAGCCGTCCCCGCCCGGATAGACCAGCAGGCGCAGCAGGCTCTCCCGACTCACGTCCCAGCCCCGCGACGCGAGGGCGTCGTAGTCCCGCTGCCATGCAGAGACGTCGGTCTTCTCAAGGACAGGGATCTCCAGGCTCTCCTGCGCTTGATAATACAGCGCCCCGCCGTCGTCCTGCGCGATCAGGCTGCGCAGGAAGGGGTGGGCCTGCTGCAGGGCACGGACGCTCCCGCGCAGCTTTTCCGCGTCGTACGGCGAGAGGATGCGCGCCAGGATGCCGAAGTGCATGTTCGGGCACATATAGTGCGCCCGCTCGCTGCGGATGTAGTTTCTGCCGCTCCCATCCATGCGCCGTCCCTCCTGTTATCTTATGTTAATTATGTTATGTAAATTATATTATGATAACTTCCCGTTCATCCTGCGGCTCAGCCCACGGGCAGCCCGGCCTCCACGCCGCACAGGACGATGCCGAGTACGGCGGCCAGAACGATGGTCCGCGCCACGCTCCACTTGAGGCGGATCAGCGTCAGCAGCGAGACGAGGCCGATCACCACGGCGGGCCATGAGACGAAGCCGAACAGCGTGCCCGCGTAATTGCCGATGCTCTGCTGGACGATGACGGCGGAGATCATGCCGATGCACACCGGCCGGATGCCGAACAGCGCCTCGTCCAGGAGGCGGTTCTGCTTGAACTTCTCAAGGAACATGGCCGCCAGCACGGTCAGAGTGAGCGTCGGGAACAGCACCCCCACGGAGGCCGCGATCGCCCCGGCCAGACCCGCCGTGCGCGCGCCGGCAAAGGTGGCACAGTTGAGCCCCAGCGGGCCGGGCGTCATCTCCGCGATGGCCACGATGTCCGCAACCTCCGAGGCGGTCATCCAGCCGTGGGATAGCATCTGATCGCTGATCAGCGGGATCATGGACAGACCGCCGAAGCTGGTGAAGCCGATCATCAGGAAGGAGAAAAACAGTTCAAGAAAGATCATGCCGCAGCTTCGCCTCCCGATAGAAAAGCCCCGCCGCCGCGCCCATGAGCACGATGAGGACGTTGCTCATGTCCGTGAACAGGCACAGACAGAATGCGGCGGCCGCGATCAGATAGCAGAACGCGTCCTTCATGCCGGATCTGAACAGCTTGAGCAGAGCGCTGAAAATGACCGGGACCACCGACGCGCGCACGCCGACCATCGCCCGGGCCACATAGAGATTGTCCTTCACCAGATCGTAGAGATACACGACGCCCAGCATGACGATGATCGGCGGGATCACCATGCCCAGGAGCGCGGCCAGCGCGCCGGGGACCCCCGCCGCGTGATAGCCGAAGAGCACGCTGGTGTTGCCGATCATCAGACCCGGCGTGGAACGCGCGACGGAGGTGAAGTCCAGCAGCTCCTCATTGCTGATCCAGCCCTTTTTCTCCACGTATTCCTTCTGCATCTGCGCGACGATGCTCCAGCCGCCGCCGAAGGTGAAGCAGCCGAATTTCAGAAAGGTTTTGAAAACAGACAGGGTCCGCCCCCAATTGTCCTTTGTCATAGCGATACCTCAAGACTGCGGCGCGTGCACCCGGCCGCGTCCTCCACAAATTTAAAGCTGCTTTTCCCAGACGCCGTCCTTCTCCGTGAAGCCGAGCTTTTTCAGATAGGGCAGGTGCTCCGCCTCCGCGCCGCCGTAGCAGAGCCTGAGCGGGCGCGGCAGATTTTCAAGCAGGAAGGCGCCCACGGAGCAGTCCCGGTAGGCCGGGGTGGAATAGTCCAGACCGACGTCGAGAACGCCGTCCTCCTCCCGGCCGAGCAGGATCCCCGCAGGCTCGGCGCCGTGGAAGACCATGTAGGCGCGGTTGGGATCGACCTCCTCCGGGCGGCGCTCCGGGAAGCAGCGCGCGATATCCTCTTTGCAGCTGCGCAGGAAATCCTGCACATAGCCCTCCTCCGGCTTCAGCGCGAGCAGGCGGTAGCTGGGGTCCTGACGGCGCAGCTTCCAGAGGAAGCGGAGGTTGATGCACACCAGGCAGAAGTTCATGATCGCCGTCGGATAGGAGCGGATGATCAGCGCGTAGATCGCGAAGATCATGCTGCCGACGGTGTTGACGACGCGCAGCTTCACCACCGAGCTCATCAGGAAGGAGACGAGCACCAGCGCGGAACCGAGATAACCAAAGGCCTCGATCAGAGTGGACGTATTCATGGAAAGCCCTCCCAAGCAACAGAATCTGAACTCATTTTAACAAATCAGCCCCGGAAATTCAACGGGTTGGCGGCAGCAAAAATGTAAAGTGTGCTTGACATCCCGGCCAAAGGGTGCTACAATGCGATTGTAAAGGAAGCTTTACATTCTGACGGGAGGTGCCGCCGTGAAAAACCGTATCGAAGAAATACGCAGCGAAAAGGGCATACGCCAGGAGGAGTTTGCCCGGCAGATGGGGGTTTCGCGCCAGACGATCAGCTCGCTGGAGAACGGGCGCTACAATCCCTCGATCCTGCTTGCGTACAAGATCGCGAAATATTTTGGGATGACGATCGAAGAAGTGTTCATTTTTGAGGAGGACTGAGCATGTATTACAACAATAAGAGACTTGCACTCAGTTTTTTCTGGGTGATCGCGGGCGCCGTGCTGCTGGCGCTGAGCATCGCCGAAAAGCTGGATTCCTCGCTGTATGCCGGTATGGGCGGCGCACTGATCGCCGTCGGCGTCCTGCAGATCATGCGGAACCTGAAATACCGAAAGGACCCCGCCTACCGCGAGAAGGTCGACGTCGAGGCGGGCGACGAGCGCAACCGTTTTCTGCGCATGAAGAGCTGGTCCTGGGCCGGTTACGTCACGATCCTTGTCGAGTGCGTAGGCGTGATCGTCGCCATGGTCATGGGCGAGCGGACGGTCATGACGCTGCTCTCCTACTCGGTGTGCCTGATCCTCTGCGTCTACTGGATCTCCTATCTGGTGCTCAACAAAAAGTATTGAGTGAGAAAAGCACGAGCGCACTTTGCGGAAAACCGCGAAGTGCGCTCGTTTTTTACCGCCAGTCGATCTGCGCCTTTCTGCGCGGGACGGTCCGTTGGTACTCCACGGCGGGCGGACCGAGGGCGAGGCAGGTGACGACCGTGTCCTCCGGCTTGAGCCCGAGGAAGCTGCGCAGCGCTTCGCTGTGCGCGGCGAGGCGGGCGAAGAAGCCGACATAGAGCGCGCCCAGACCGAGCGCCGCGGCCTCCATCTCCATATTGCAGGAGGCGATCGCGGCATTGACCGCGTGCGGCGAGACCGTGAGGATCACCGCCGGGGCGCCCTTGAAGAGGAAATCGTCGTCCTCGAAGTGGACGCGGCTCAGGCTCATGGGCGGCGGGAAGACCGTGTAGAAGGCCTGTTCGTCATCCTTGAGCTTCCGCAGCTCCGCCATGGCCAGGGCCCGGAGCCGCTCTGTCCCCTCGGTGAACACGATGTAGGAGACGTTCTGCGCGTTGCTCGCCGTCGGGCTGAAGCACCCCGCCTCGAGTATGGTCTCGAGCTCCGCACGGCTCGGGCACTCCCGGCCGAACTGCCGGATCGAGCGCCGCGTTTTGACGGCGTGGAGAAAAGCCTCCGCGCCGACGCCGAAGCCCGCGCCCACGGGCTCAACGTCGCGCATGTCGTAGTCCCCGCCCTCGATGCGCACGGCCTCCGCCGGGCAGATCGCGACGCAGTGGCCGCAGTGGAAGCAGCC
The DNA here is from genome assembly GCA_024691985.1 of Oscillospiraceae bacterium. Classification (GTDB taxonomy): domain Bacteria; phylum Bacillota; class Clostridia; order Oscillospirales; family Oscillospiraceae; genus Limivicinus. The sequence goes on from JAILNC010000069.1 coordinate 44,496, forward strand.
CTTGACGATCGCGGCCCTGCCGTCCTCCACGGAAATGGCCCGCGCCAGACAGTCGAGCGCGCACAGTCCGCAGCCGACGCATTTTTCTCTGTCGATGATTACCATTGTCTGCTCTCCCCTTTCTTTTGGAATGATTATATACGATAATCTCTCAATATGGCAAGAAGGGACAGAAAATGCGGTATTTGATTCTGAAACAGGCAGGGGGCGGCGCTTCGCCGTGTCCTGCTTGTTTTCACCTGCCGATTGTGCTATTCTTTTTGTGATCTGACGACACGGGAAGGGGTTTCCATGTTCTGGCTTTATGAGGAGGAGCTGCCGGCAGGCGTCGGGAGCGAGGCGTTTGGCGCGGGGCATCTTATGTACCTCGCCTTCTTCCTGGCGCTCACGCTCTGCTGCGCGCATGTTTACAAAAAGCTGGATTCAGGCCGCAGGAAACGCGCCGACCGCATCCTGAGCGCGGCCGTCTTTTTCTTCGCCCTCTGCGCCTACGGCATCACCGCCCTGCTCGGGCATTTCAGCCGGTATGCGCTGCCGCTCCACGTCTGCAGTCTGATGTTCTTTCTGGCCCCGGTCCACGCCCGGACGGCCGGGGCGCGCCCCGGCTCCTTTGCCGAAAAGCTCCACGGCTTTCTCGGCGCGGCGCTCTTCCATCCGGGCCTGCTTGGCGCCCTGTCCGCCCTGCTGTTTCCGGACTGGCTGGACTGTCCCTTCTGGCATTATCTGAGCATCTCCGCTTTTCTGGCGCACGGCCTGCTCCTCGTCTACGGGGCGTCGCTCCTCGTGGGCATTGCGGAGGCGAAGGATCAAAGGGGGCTTTTCCTGCGCGATCTGAAAAGCTCGGCGCTGTTCTTGAGCGTCGGCGCGCTCGTGATGTTCTTCTTTGACAGGGCGACCGGCACCAACTACTGGTTCATGGCCGGGCCGAGCAGCGGTTCCCCGTTCACCGGGATCTATGCGCGCAGCGGCTACGGCGGGTATCTGCTCGCATATATCCTCACGGCGCTCGCCGTCACCGCGCTGTGGTACGGTCTGCGCTATGCTCTCTTCGTATGCGGGAGAGGAACTGCCAAACTGAAATAACAGAGAAAGGCGGAATGAGAATGAACAGGACGATACCAAGGATCGGCGCAGCAATTGTCGCAGTGACGGTGTTTTTGTTTGCACTCTGTCTGATCGTTGATTTTTCCTTTGGCTCCTACTTCGTGTGCATGCTGCTGCCGATGGGGTACATCATGACGGCGGCGGGCCTGCATCACGAATGCTCTGATGAGCGGCGCGTGGCCGCGGATATCGGGATGGTTTTCGCCGCCGTCTATGCGGTGCTGATCCTGCTTGTATATTTCGCGCAGACGACCAGCGTCCGTTTGGGCGGCCTGAACGAGCAGGCACTGGACATTCTGGATTTCAAAAGGGGCGGCCTGATGTTCGGTTACGACCTGCTCGGGTACGGGATGATGGCGCTCTCCACGTTCTTCCTCGGCCTGTCCATGCGGGGGGAGTGCGGAGCGGACCGGTGGCTGAAACGGCTGATGATGCTGCACGGCGCCTTTTTCCCGGGCTGCTTTCTCATGCCGATGACGGGCATGTTCGGCGCCATGTCGTCCGGAGAGACAAGCGGCGGCGGTGTGATCGCGCTTGTCCTGTGGTGCGCATACTTCCTGCCCGTTGGTATCCTGGCGTTCAGGCACTTCGGAAAGGAAGCCTGAGATCCCAGTACTTTTCACGATATTATCCAGAAAAGAGCATCCCATGAACGACGACGCCGTTCATGGGATACTCTTTTTCTACATATTCCCCGGGTAGACCCGGCGCAGGCGCTCGCGCGCAAGGGAGACGAGGCGCAGGATGCTCTGCCGCTCGGTCGCCCTCCGGTCCGTCATTTTGTAGCGCGGGAAAAAGCGGGTCAGATGCAGGGGGATGTCCTCGCCGTTCGGAAGCGAGGCGATCCACTCGGTCAGCGCGCGTATCTCCTCCTCGGAGTCGTTCATGCCCGGCACGATCAGGGTCGTGAGCTCGACATGGCAGCGCTCGGCCGCCATGTCGATAAAGCGCTTGACGGTCTCCAGCTCGCCGCCGAGGAGCTTTTCATAGGTCTCCGCCCGGAAGCACTTGAGGTCGATGTTCAGCGCGTCCGTCAGCGGCAGGATCTGCTCCGCGATCTCTTCGTTGACGCAGCCGTTGGTGACGAGCACGGTCCTGAGCTCCCGCTCACGCAGGAGCAGGGCCGTGTCACGCACGTATTCCCAGCCGATCAGCGGCTCGTTGTAGGTGAAGGCGACGCCGAGATTGCCCCGGCCGCGCAGCCTGTCCGCGAGCTCCGCCAGCTTTTCCGGCGGGAGATGGCAGTCGGCGTCCCGGACGAACTCGCGCCCGTCGGACGCGGAGATCTCCCAGTTCTGGCAGAAGGGGCAGCGCAGATTGCAGCCGAAGCTGCCGACCGAGAGGATGACGCTGCCGGGATGATAGCACGCCAGCGGCTTCTTCTCGATGGGGTCCAGGGCGATCGAGGAAACGACGCCGTAGTTCAGGGGGACGATCTCGCCGCTCCGCATCCCCCGCGCGCGGCAGAGCCCGGTCTGCCCCTCCGACAGCGTGCAGCGGTGCGGACAGACGCTGCAGGCGCGTCTTTCCTCAGACATGGCGCACCACCTCGAAGCGCTCCAGCTCGTAATTTTTCTCCCGCTCCGAGAGCCCGGCCTTGCGCAGCGCGATCGAGACCTGCTCGTCCACGGTATCCACGCCGTCGAGATTGGGAAGCAGCAGGCCACGCTTCCGGCCCTTAGTGACGATCACGCCGTAGCGCTTGACGTCCAGCTCGTCCTTCGAGGCGATCTTCTCCGCCGGGGCGAGCACGTCGACGCTGATCTCCAGCGCGTCCAGCTCGTCGGGGCGCACGGGGCTGAAGCGCGGGTCGCGGCTCGCGGCGGAGATCGCGTTGGCGATGATCTCCTCCGCGACACTTTCCCGCGTTGGGCTGATGGTGCCGATGCAGCCGCGCAGCCGCCCCTCCTTGTGGAGCGAGACGAACACGCCCGCGCGCTCGGCAAGCATTTCGGCGGGCAGGCCGTCGGGGATCCCGATCCGCCGCCGTCCGCCGACCCAGGCCTCGACCTCGGCGCGGGCCAGCCGCACCCAGGGGTCCTCCTTCTGCCGCCGCTCCTCGAGAGCCTGTCTGCGGCGCTCCTCCCATTTCTGCAGGAGACGCCGCCCGGGATCGTCGCCCGTGACGCGGTAGGTGCAGATCCCATAGCCGACGCCGAAGATCCCCTCATGGCTCAGACACTCCGTCTCCAGGGACTTGCCGTCCAGCGCCCCGGCCATCATGCAGAAGCTCCGGTGGCCGCACTCGGCGGCCTTGTCGCAGAAGCTCTCGTCGAAGTCCAGCAGCTCGTCAAAGGCCGCCCTGCCCATCACGTCCATGATGCGCCCGTCATAGGCCGGGCCCTCCTCGGCATAGCCGTAGGGCCCCTCCGCCAGCAGCTTGTGGGAGAGATCCCCGCTGCCGATGAAGAGGACGCGCCGGTCCAGCTTCTCCGCCGTCTGCGCGATCATCTGACCCAGCCTGTAGTGGTCGGCCAGCGGCAGACCGGACAGGCCGATACGGACGAGTCGGTAGTCTGTGTAATATTGGTTTACATAATATAGCGGGATCATCGTCCCGTGGTCGAGCTCCGCCTTTCGCTCCCCCAGCGTGCCCGCCGGGAAGCTCTCCCGCTCGGCAAGTCTCTCGAGTTCCAGCGTGAAAGCCTCGTCATAGCTCACGTGAAAGCGCAGCTGCGGCACGCGGAACTGCCCCATGTCCCCCGCGCGCTTTTGCCCGGCGAGATGTGGAACCAGTCCGCGTACATCGCGGCGTGCGGCGAGCTCAAAACGATGGTGTCCGGTTTGAGCCGGGCTGCGAGGGCGGCCGCTTTGCGGTAGGCCCGGTCGCTCGCCGCGATCTTTTTCTCTTCTCCCCTGCCGACCTCCGGCAGGATGATCGGCGGATGCGGGACCATGATCGCACCGACAACAGACATTTTCTGCTCCTCCTGATCCAGCCCTGCGGCTGAAAAACGTGATGTTATCTCATTCCTTATGCCTGTGACGAGGGCGGCAGAGCTTGTCCCTACCGCCCTCGTGCTGTCAGCCGCTCCTGCTCAGGGACGCGCCGCCCCTGTACATCTCCGGGAAAGCCTGTTCCTCCCAAGTCTCATAGTATTCCAGGATGCCGTCGTCGCTTTCGCAGGTCTGATAGCTGTAGCGCACGCCGTTGGCAGACTCGGCCTGCACTCTGTATCCGCCCGCGGCGGTCTTTTCAAGGCGGGCGATCCGATCGGCGTGATCGGCGATAAACTCCCCGTCTCGCATATGCCCGTAGACGACTTCGGTATCCGTAAACCGCACATAGTACTCGGGCGCCATCGTCCCGTCCGCCTCAAAGCCCATGGACGCCGTCTGCCATGTCCCCGCCGGAGCGCTCCCCGCGCTTCTGTCGATGACCGTCAGGGTGTTGAGCATATAGGCGAAGCGCCTGCCGAAGCCCTCGGCCCCCTCTGCGGCGTAGTGCGCTATGGCGATGCGGCAGCCGTCCGGCGTCGGGAGGATATACACCGCCTGCAGCTGATCCGCCATGTTGTTGGTGCCCTTGATCACGGAGGCTTCGATGCGCATGCAGCTGCCCGCGCGCTCGAGCTCACGCGTGCTCTCAAGGAGCTCATACTCCTGCGAAAGCGCCTCCCGCACAGCCGCGGCGACCGTGTCGGCGTCCTCCGTGCTGCATGTCAGCTCAAGATAGTTTTCGGGAACCTCGGGCCTGTCCCAGCATGAGACAAAGCATTCGCGCTCCGCTTCGCCGCTTCGGATGAAGCGTTCATAGTCATAGTCTATCTCGATGCCGATCGTGTCGTTTCTGACGTGCTCATAGCAGACCGTCTCCTCCATGCCCTCGACCACGATCGTCGTCTCGAAGCGCTCGCCGTCCTG
>JAILNC010000070.1 GCA_024691985.1 Oscillospiraceae bacterium
CGCACGACATGGCGGCGGGCGGCGCGCTGGAGGAGCTGCCGGACGGCGCTGCCGTCCCGGCCGGGAGCGGCGGGGGATTCTTCCCGCTGGGGGCGCGGCTGCCCCTCCTGCTGCGGGATCCCGCGCGCATGCCGGAGGCACCCGCGAGTCTGGAGGCCCTGCTGGGCGCCGGGGAGCAGACCCTCGCGGCGGACAGCTGGGCGGATCTGCTGTATGAGGGCATGTACGCGCTGGGCCGCTCGATGAGCGGGCTGAGCACGGCGGACAGCGCGAGCTCCGACTATGTGCGCCTGCACAATCTGCTGGCGCGCGCGGCCTACGACGGCGCGATCGTGAACGAAGGAAACGCGGCCGACTGCGTAAAGAGGGGCCTGTCCGCCGCCGCGGCGGTCGACTCCATGTCCCTCGTCGGTACGGACGCGGCGCTCTGCGTCGACCCGCTGCCGCTGCCTGCGGGGGCGGAGCCGCGCTATGCGGGCGTCTGGATGGGCTTTGCCGTGACGAAGACCGACACGGCGACGGCGCGCTTTTTGCAGTGGCTGTCCGGGCGGGAGCAGAGCACGGCCCTCGCGCTCTCTCTGGGGCTGGTCCCCTTCGAGCCGGAAGACGAAACCGGGGCGACCTCGCTGGAGGAGGCCCTGCTCACGATCGGACGCGGCGGCACGGTGTCCGCGCTCGACCCCGGGTGCAGCTATCTCGAGCATCGGGACGCCTGCGAGGAGAGACTGCGGCTGAGCCTTGATTTACTGGCCTGAGTTTGTTATAATAAATTACCGATAAAAATTCAACGATCGAGGTGCGATTATGGAAGGATACAGGATTCTCGAGATCAAACAGAGCGTGTTTGAGAACAACGACCGCGAGGCCGACAAGCTGCGTGAGGAGCTCAAAAAGGACAGGGTCTTTCTGCTCAACCTCATGTCCTCGCCCGGATCGGGCAAGACCACGACGCTGGGCAAGACCATCGCGGCGCTCAAGGATGAGTTCCGCATCGGCGTCATGGAGGCCGACATCGACTCCGACGTGGACGCCGCCACCATCGAGAAGACAGGCGTCAAGGTCATCCAGCTCCACACCGGCGGCATGTGCCATCTGGATGCGGGCATGACGAAGCAGGGGCTCGAGGGCCTGGGCGTGGAGGATGTGGACTTCGCCATCCTCGAGAACATCGGCAACCTGGTCTGCCCCGCGGAGTTCGACACCGGCGCCGTGAAGAACGCCATGATCCTCTCCGTGCCCGAGGGCCACGACAAGCCCCTCAAGTATCCGCTGATGTTCTCCGTCTGCGACGTGCTGCTCATCAACAAGATCGACGTGCTGCCCTACTTCGACTTCGACATGGACAAATGCCGGGAGTACGCGCTGCAGCGCAACCCCAACATGAAGATCTTCCCCATCTGCGCCAGAACGGGCGAGGGGATCGACGCCTGGGCCGACTGGCTCCGCGCCGAGATCAAGGCATGGAACGGCTGATCGCAAAAAATGATTCGACCCGGGACACAAGGTCCCGGGTCGTTTTACGTGCGTATGTTTTTCAGAAATCCTCGGCGTCGATCGGGGTGGCGTTCATGTTGTCGTTGATCGTGATCGTAAAGAGCCACCTGGTGAGATAGCCCCCGGACTTTATGGTGACGGCCTCAATGGTGTGGCTCCACTTGGAATACTCGGTCTCGGAGCCGAAGAGCTCATCCTTGCTGTACCAGCGGCTGCCCTTGGCAAATTTTACAATGTAGTCGCCGTCCTTTATGTTGAACTTGGCGTTCTGCCCTTTCCGGAGGAAGATGGTCACGCATTTGTTGGGATTGTCCTTGTCCTCGATTTTGACTACCACGGGCGAATCGCCGTTTTTGATGGTCACCTCGCAGGAGCCGCCCTTTGCCGAGGACTGGAAGTAGGTCGCGTTCTGCGGCTCGCCCCGCTTGATCGTGGCGTCCAGCTTCGCTGCGGCGGTCTCCGCCTCCTTCACGGCGGCGGTCCCGGCGTAAGTTTCGGCGCAGTCCCGCAGGAGCTGCTCGGCCTCCTCGCACTTTGAACTGCGCTGGAGGGCGTCGGACTTCAGCACGTAAGCGTGCACGCAGGCCTTGAGAAGCGCATCGCTGCGCTCCTCCATGGGAGTCCCCGAGAAATAGCTCTCGGCGCATTCGATGGCCTCGTCGTAGGATTTGGCCTTGGTCAGGGCCTGGACCTCTTCCAGCTTCTCGTCGTCCCGGAGCTTGACCGTCAGCGTGACCGCGGAGCTGTTGACCGCGCCGCCGCTGTTGGAGACGACGCAGCGGTATTTGCTGCCCTTGGTCGCGGCGGAGCCGACAGGCGCGTACGTATCCCCGGTCACGTCGTCGCAGTCCTTCCATAAGCCGTTGACAAGGGTCTGCCACTGATAGGACAGCTTGCTCCCGCTGGCCGTGACGGCGAAGGAAGCGGTCTCATCCTCCCGGACGGTCTGATTCTGGGGCTGCTTGAGGATGACGGGGCTCTTGAGCTTGACAGTGAGAAGCGCCGAAGCGCTGGTGACGGAGCCGCCTTCGTTCGATACGATGCAGCGGTATTCGCGGCCGTCGGCGTCCACGTCTCCGCGAACCGTCAGGAAAGCCGAGTTGCTGCCGCTTTCGTCGCAGTCCTTCCAGGCGTCGCCCTCCGCGAACTGCCACTGGTATTGCAGGGCGCTGCCGGAAGCCTGGACGTTGAGTTTGGCCGAGCCGTTCTCACCGACGATCAGAGCTTTCGGCTGCCCCGTGATGACGGGGGGCTTGACGGCCGCGTCGGCGGCCCAGGCGGCCGGATTCAGGCTCAGACACAGGGCCAGACACAGGAGCAGGGCAAGCAGAAAACGCAGGGATTTCATTTCGGTACATCCTCCTTTGCCGTTTGTCGGCTGTTATTCTTCCCAGCGGGGAGCATCAGAAATCATCGGGGTCGATCCCGGAGAAGGACAGCTTGCCGTCCTTCGTCTCGGGCAGGGTAAGACTGACGCGCTGCGGGTTTTTCTTGTCGCTCGTCTTGAACGCGAGGGTCTCGTCTCCCTCGAAGTACACGGTCTGGGAGCCGAAAAGCTCTTCATTGCCGTACCAGCGGGGACCGGCGGCATAGCGTACCGTGTAGGTGCCGTCCTGCAGCTTGACGCTGCCCTTTTCCCCGGCGCGGACATACATGAGCAGATAGCTCGCGTGGTTGTCGGTGTTTTCGAGCTTGACCAGAACGGGCGTGTCGCCGGCCTGAACAGTCAGCTCGGAGTAAGAGCCCCTGGCGAAGGCCGAGAGAAGGGTGCCGCTTGCCGGTTCGTTCCGCCTGAGCGAGGCGTTCAGCGTGTTCAGAGCCGTCTCCGCCTCTTTGACGGCGGCGGTCTTCTTGTAGGTGTCGATGCAGGACTCCAGCAGTGCCTCCGCCGCCTCGTTCATGTGCTTCCACTGGAGGTTCCCGGCCTCGAGGACATAGGCGTGGACGCAGGCTGCGAGCAGCTTCGGATCGCGCTCCTTCATGGGCGTGTCCCCGAAGTAGTCCTCGGCGTACTCGTAGGCCTCCGCATAGGACTTCGCGTAGGTCAGGGCCTGGACCTCCTCCAGCGCCACCTCGTCATGGGTCTTGACCGCAAAGACCACGATGGAACTGGTGACCGAACCGCCGTCATTGGAGACGATGCAGCGGAACTTGAGTCCCTTGTTTTCGGGCGTGGCCGTGAGCGTGAGCGTCGGGCTGTCCGCGCCCTCTCCGGCATAGTCCCTCCACGAGCCGCTCTCGGTCGACTGCCAGCGGTACTGCAGATCGGTGCCGGTGGCCTCGATGGTGAAGGCCGCCTCCTCGTCCTCGATGGGCTCCAGATTATGCGGCTGGGTTTTGATATGCGGGGGCACGATGATCGAGAGCGTCACGACGTCGCTGGTGACGGAGCCCTCGCTGTCGGTGACGATGCAGCGGTAGCGGCTCTGGTCAAGCGCGGAAACGGCCTTGAAGGAGAACGAGGCCTTGTCCGCACCGGCGCCGGTGCCGTCTACCCAGCTGCCGCCGTCCTCGGTCTGCCACTGATAACGGAGATTGCTGCCCGAGGCCGTGATCATGAACTTCGCGATCTTGTCGACAACGACGGCCTGATCCTCCGGCTGCCGGGTGATCACCGGACCCTTGCTTTGAGCAGGCGTCGCCTCTTTTTCCTTGGCGGGCGCGGGTTCTTTTTCCTTGGCGGGCTCGGGCTCCTTGTCCTTGGCAGCCGCCGGTTTTTCATCCTTGGCGGGCTCGGGCTCCTTGTCCTTGGCGGCCGTCGGCTTTTCATCCTTGGCGGGCGCGGGTTCCTCAGTCTTGGCGGGCGCCGGTTCCTCAGTCTTGGCGGGAGCCGGGACCTTGTCCTTGCCGGGCGTGGGAACCTTGTCCTTTCCGGCCGCCGTTTTTTCATCCTTGGCGGGTGCGGGTTCCTCGGCCTTGGCGGGCGCGGGTTCCTCGGCCTTGGCGGGAGCCGGTTCCTCGGTCTTGGCCGGCGTCGGGACCTTGTCCTTACCGGGCGTCGGGACCTTGTCCTTGGCGGGTGAAGAATCCTTCTCCGGGTTGATCGACGGGGGCTTGAGACGGCTGATCGCCGCGGACTTGATCTTGGAAGCGTCCTTTTCGGCGAAAGCCGTCGGCGCCAGACTCATCAACAGGGTGAGGCAAAGGATCAGAGCGAGAAGAGAACGCAGCTTTTTCATGACGGATCGCCCTCCCGATGTGCGTTTGGATAACTTTATTACATTATATAGTGCCCGCCGGGAGCGCGCAAGAGAAAAAAGACGCGTGCGGGAGAAAAATAGAGGGCCGCGGCAGGGAAACGCCGCCGGGAGCCGGAATCATGAGAGATGAAAAAAACAGACGCGAGAGGGCTTGACCCTTTCGCGTCTGTATCGTCACAGCTTTTCAAACAGCAGGCGGGCGCTCGGGTAGTCGCCGAGCAGCTGCGGCAGCGTGAGCCCCGCGTGCAGCAGCGCCGCGCCGGAGTATTCGGCTCTCGGCAGCGCGGCGGGCGTATTGCGGCAGCCGAAGAACGCGCAGTCGCTGAGCCGATAGCGCGCCGCGGGATCGAGGCCCTTGAGGCGCAGATGCAGGGGCGCGGGGTTGGCCTCGGGATTTTTGAGCACCAGCGTCAGCAGCGCCTCATGCCCGTCCTCCGCCACGAACTGCCAGGCGGTAAACGCCTCGTCCTCCGCGCACAGGCGGTAGAACAGTCCGTTATGGATCGTCTCGCGGCAGCGCAGGAAGAAGGCCGTCTGAGAGCAAAGCTCCGCCTTCTCCGCCTCGCTCAGGGAAGCGGGATCGAGCTCGAAGCCGAAGGAGCCCGCCATGGCGACGGTGCAGCGCGTGCCGAGCGGCGTCGTGCGCCCGGTCTGGTGGTTGGGGCTGGCCGAGACGTGCGCGCCGACGGCGGCGACGGGGTAGCCGTAGGACGCGCCCTGCTGGATGGACAGGCGGGCGATGGGGTCGGTGTCGTCGCTGAGCCAGATCTGCGGGCACCAGGCCAGGATCCCGGCGTCGAAGCGCCCGCCGCCGCCGGAGCAGCCCTCGAACAGGACCTCCGGGAACTCCCCGGTCAGGCGGTCGAGCAGGCGGTACAGGCCGAGCATGTACCGGTGCGCGGCCTCGCCCTGGCGCTCCGGGGGCAGGGCGGCGGAGTACACGTCGCAGATCGAGCGGTTCATATCCCACTTGACGTAGCAGACCCCGCTCTCGCGCAGGAGGGCCGCAAGCGTCTCATGGAGGTATTCGGCCACCTCCTCCCGTCCCAGATCCAGCACGAGCTGGTCGCGGCCCAGGGCGGGCGGACGGCCCGGCACGCGCAGGGCCCAGTCCGGGTGCGCGCGGAAGAGCGCGGAGTCCTCGCTGACCATCTCCGGCTCGACCCAGAGGCCGAAGGCCATGCCCTCCTGTTCGAGCTTCGCATGCAGGCCGGCGAGCCCGCCGGGGAACTTCTCCCGGTTGACCGTCCAGTCGCCGAGGGCGCGTCTGTCGTCAAAGCGATTTGCAAACCAGCCGTCGTCGAGCACCAGCATCCCGGCGCCGAGCTCCTTCGCACCCCGGGCGAGGGCGAGCATGCGCGCCTCGTCCACGCCGAAGTAGCAGGCCTCCCAGCTGTTGAGCAGCACGGGCAGGCGCTTCTGCTTTTCTCCGCCGCGGATCAGGTTCCGGCGCAGGAAACGGTGCAGGCGGTGGCTCAGCCCGGTCAGCCCCTCGTCGGAGAAGGCGAGGATCAGCTCCGGGGTCTCGAAGGCCTCGCCGGGCAGAAGCCGCCAGGAGAAGCCGTCGGGATTGATGCCCGCGACGGCGCGGACGCTGCCGCCCTGGTCAAGCTCGACGTCCGTGCGGTGGCTGCCGGAGTAGACCGGCATGAGTCCGTAGCACGCGCCGTGATCCTCCGTCGCGTCGTGCGCGCAGAGGATGGTGAAGGGGTCGTTGTGGTGGCTCGAGGTCCCGCGGCGCGAGGCGGCGCTCTGGAGCCCATAGCGCACGGGCGCGCGCTCGAGCTGCCGCTCCATGGCGTGGCGGCCGTGGAAGCTGATAAAGTCCCAGCGCCCGAAGGGCAGGTCGAGGCAGGCGGAGGCAGCCTTCCGCAGCGTGACGCGCTCGGACCCCGCGTTGCGGATGCGCGCTGCGCGGGTGATGACGTCGCGCGCCGGGAAGACGCCGTAGAGAAGCTCGACCTCGAGCCCCGACGCCTCGTCCGAGAGCGTGACGGCCAGCGTCTCGGCCTCGTCCTCCGCCGCAAAGGAGGCGGGCAGACCGGCGAGGGCGTATTTGCCGGGCCGGATCTCCCAGCTCTTCACATGCAGGTCGGCGCCCACGACGCCGGCGGCGGTCTCGAGCGCCACCGAGGGCAGGCGGAAGTCCGCCCCGTTGGAGCCGCTGTACTCCTGCGGCAGGGTGTCGAGCGAGAAGCCGCGGCCCTCGGTCAGCTCATGCGGGTTGGGCGAAAAGCCGCAGTCGCGCGGCAGATGGAGATAGTCGAGATCGTCGCCGCAGCGCGGCCCGTAATACAGGTGCAGCAGATAGCCGAGCGCTCCGAGCTGCATCTGGTACGCGCTGCCGTCCGTCAGGAGCGTGAGCGTGCGTCGCTCCGCCCTGTATTCGATGGCCATGCCTCAGGCCCCCAGCGCGTCCAGCAGGGCCTGGGTGCGGTCGGTCTGCTCCCACTTCACGCCGAGATCCTCGCGCCCCATGTGGCCGTAGGCGGCGAGCTGCCGGTAGATGGGCTTTCTGAGGTCGAGATCGCGGATGATGGCGCTCGGGCGCAGGTCGAAGACCCTGCCGACCGCGGCGGCCAGCTCTGCGTCGTCCACCTTGCCGGTGCCGAAGGTCTCCACCAGCACGCTCACGGGGGAGGCCACGCCGATGGCATAGGCCAGCTGCACCTGGCAGCGCTTCGCGAGGCCAGCCGCGACCACGTTCTTGGCCACCCAGCGCGCCGCGTAGGCCGCCGAGCGGTCCACCTTGGTCGGGTCCTTGCCGGAGAAGGCGCCGCCGCCGTGGGGCGCGCTGCCGCCGTAAGTGTCGACGATGATCTTGCGGCCCGTCAGGCCGGAGTCGCCCTGCGGCCCGCCGATGACGAAGCGGCCCGTGGGGTTGATGAGATAGCGGGTATTCTCGTCCAGCAGACCGGCCGGGACGGTGGTCTTGACGACCTTCTCGATCAGATCCGCGCGGATCTGCTCGAGCCCCACCTCCGGGGCGTGCTGGGCGGAGATGACGACAGTGTCCACGCGCACGGGGCGGCGCTGCTCGTCATACTCGACCGTGACCTGGGTCTTGCCGTCGGGGCGCAGATAGCTGAGCTCCCCGCTCTTGCGCACCGCAGTCAGCTTGAGGGCGAGCCTGTGCGCCAGCGAGATCGGCAGGGGCATGAGCTCCGGCGTCTCGTCGCAGGCGTAGCCGAACATCATGCCCTGGTCGCCGGCGCCGTTCTGCAGCTCGTCCACCTCGCCGGTCTTGTTCTCGAGGGCCTTGTCCACGCCCATGGCGATGTCGCCGGACTGCTCGTCGATGTTCAGGATGACGCCGCAGGTCTCGCCGTCAAAGCCGTACTTGGCCCGGTCGTAGCCGATGTCCAGCACCACGCCGCGGGCGATCTTCGCGATGTCGACGTAGCACTCGGTGCTGATCTCGCCCATGATGTGCACCAGACCCGTGGAGACCGTGGTCTCGCAGGCCACGCGGCCCATGGGATCCCGTTCAAGGATCGCGTCGAGCACCGCGTCGGAAATCTGGTCGCAGATCTTGTCGGGATGCCCCTCAGTCACGGACTCGGAAGTAAACAGATAGTGGCTCATTCGTATATCCTCCATAAAAACAATTTGCAGCAAAAAATGCGCGCCCCGGTCCGGGGTGCGCAAAAAAGCTGAAAAAAAGCCTCATCTTTCGTCTCACCGCCGGATTTGGCACCTTGCTTGACGCAGGTTGCCGGGCTTCACAGGGCCGTTCCCTCCACCGCTCTTGATAAGGTGTGTTCAGTTGTGTGTTCAATATAGCAGAATTTTGCGGAATGTCAAGAACAATTCGCGCCGCCGGAGCGCTTTTTCAGGAAAGGGATTTGCATTTACGGCCGGATATGGTAAACTATTTAAAAACACTCACAGCGGATGAAGAGGAGATACGGGAATGGGATTCATTAGACAGCACGCCGCCGTCAAGAGCATCGCGGGCATCGTCCTGATGCTGGTGCTCTTTTCCCTCGTCGTCAGCGCCATCGGCTTCAATGGCTTTACCGATGCGCTTCTGGATCAGTACGCCGACGGCGGCTTTCTGACGGCGGAGGCTGCGCTCCAGCTTTTTGACGCGGAGAGCCTCGACGACTATGCGCGCAGCGGGGGAGAGACGGCGGAATACCTTGCGGCCTGGGAGCAGCTGGACCGGCTCTGCAACGCCTCCGGGGCGACCTTTATCTATGTGATCCAGCCGGATCTCACGGATTACGGACACATCACCTTCCTCTTTTCGACGATCAACCGCGAGAGCACCTACACGCACTATCCCTTCGGCTACTACCGGGAGACGACCAACGACGAATACCGGGCCAAGTACCGCGCGCTCTATGAGCAGACGTCCGAGCAGGAGCTGGTGATCCGGGACAAGGGCTATATCGAGACCGATCCCCACATCACCGCGATGGTCCCCGTCAAGGGCGCGGACGGGCAGACGAAGGCGATCCTCTGCGTGCAGCGGCAGATGGACGATCTGACGCAGGCGCGGCGCAGCTATCTCGGCAAGGTCCTGCAGACCCTGATCGTGCTGGCCCTGCTCGTGATCGTGGGGCAGAGCGCGTTTCTGCAGCGCACCCTGCTGCGGCCGCTGAAGCTGATCTCGGAGGAGGCGACGCGCTTCTCCACGGAAAACACCCAGCGCGAGACGAAGCTGCAGGAGACGATCCGCAACAGGGATGAGATCGGCGCGCTTGCCGTCTCCGTCGACCGGATGGAGGAGCAGATCGGGCAGTACGTCGAGAACCTGACGCGCATCACGGCCGAGCGGGAGCGCATCAGCACGGAGCTGGAGCTTGCCACGCGCATCCAGGCGGACATGCTGCCGAGCACCTTCCCCGCATTCCCCGACCGGCCCGAATTCGACATCTACGCCAGCATGGACCCGGCCAAGGAGGTCGGCGGCGACTTCTACGATTTCTTCCTGGTGGACGAGGACCATCTGTGCCTGCTCATCGCGGACGTCTCGGGCAAGGGCATCCCGGCGGCGCTGTTCATGATGGCGTCCATGATCATTCTGGCGAACAACGCCATGATGGGCAAATCCCCTGCGCAGATCCTGACCGACACCAACGGCGCCATCTGCGCCAACGAGCGGGAGGAGATGTTCGTCACGGTCTGGCTGGGCATCCTGGAGCTCTCCACCGGCAAGCTGACGGCGGCCAACGCCGGCCACGAGTACCCCGCGCTGCGGCAGGCGGGCGGACGCTTCGAGCTGTTCAAGGACAAGCACGGCTTCGTCATCGGCGGGATGGGGGGCGCGCGCTACAGGGAGTACGAGCTTCAGCTCGAGCCCGGCGACAAGCTCTTCGTGTACACCGACGGCGTGCCGGAGGCGACCGATGCGGACAACGTGCTCTTCGGCACGGAGCGCATGCTCGCGGCGCTGAACGAGGACCCCGCCGCCGCGCCGGAGCAGCTTCTGCATCAGGTGCGCCGCGCCGTGGACGGCTTCGTGAAGGACGCGGAGCAGTTCGACGATCTGACCATGCTGTGCTTCGAGTACAAAGAGAGGCCCGCCGCGAAAGACACAGATTGACACGGACTGCGGAAGTGAGTACAATAATATTTTGGAAATAAAGATTACATATTCAGGAGGATGATCCCCTTGTCCGAAGCCTTGAACATCATTCAGGACCCGACCCTGACCTACCATCAGGAGCTGCTCGCCCTGGCCCGTCTGGGCGAGAGCACCGACGATTCCCTGCGCTATTCCGACGCCTATTACGAGGCCAAGAAAAAGGGCGCGCTCTGCGACCTCAACGAGGGCGTCATGCCCTACCGCCCCCGCTACATCTGCCCCGACTACGAGCTGCTGTTTCAGAAGGGCTGCAAGTTCCTCGATCTTAAGCCCCCGAAGGATCTGCTCGAGGCCGTGAACGTGCTGGAGATCTTCTACTGCCACGTCCCCTCGATCACAAGCTTCCCGGTCTACCTCGGCGACCTCGACAAGCTGCTCGAGCCCTTCGTCCTCAAGGAGGACCGCGCCTTTGCCAGGAAGGTGCTGGGCCTCTTCCTGCGCAACATCGACCGCGTGCAGACCGACTCCTTCGTCCACGCCGACATCGGGCCCGAGGACTCGGTCACCGGCCGCCTCCTGCTCGAGCTGACCGAGGAGATGCAGCTCGCGATCCCGAACCTCACCCTGCGCTACGACCCCGAGAAGACCAGCGACGACTTCGCCCTCGCCTGCGTCAGGTGCATGCTCAGGACCGCCAAGCCCTCCTTCGCCAACCACCGCATGTTCGTGAAGGAGTGGGGCGAGCGCTACGCCATCGCCTCCTGCTACAACGGCCTGAACATCGGCGGCGGCGGATACACCCTGCCGCGCCTCAGACTGTACGAGTGCGCGCTGGACGCGAAGAGCCCGGAGGACTTCCTCGAGCGCGAGCTGCCGCGCCACATCGACCTGCAGCTCGAGTACATGGACAAGCGCGTGAAGTTCATCGTGGAGCAGTCCAGCTTCTTTAAGACCAACTTCCTCGTCACCGAGGGCTTTGTCAGGCAGGAGAACTTCACCGGCATGTTCGGCGTCGTCGGCCTGGCCGAGTGCTGCAACTATCTGCTGGGCATTGAGGACAAGAAGAAGGGCTTCGGCATGAACGCGGAGGCCACCGCCCTGGGGCTCAAGATCATGGACGCCATCGAGGCCCGCGTCGCCGCGCACGAGGCCCCCTACTGCGAGGCCTACGGCCACCGCTACCGCCTGCACGCGCAGGTCGGCATCGACTCCGACGGCATGGACGACTCGCCCGGCACCCGCATCCCCATCGGCGTGGAACCCACCATGCTCGAGCAGCTCGAGGTCAACGAGAAGTTCCACCCCTATTTCCCGACCGGCACGGGCGACATCTTCAAGTTCGAGGAGACCTGGCTCAAGACGCCCGACGCCATCCTCGCCATCATCAAGGGCTCGCTGAATAACGGCCTGCGCTACTTCTCCGGCTACCTCGAGAACAACGACGTCGTGCGCGTCACCGGCTACCTCGTCAAAAAGAGCGAGATCGAGAAGCTGCGCGCGAAGAAGCAGTCGCTCAACAACGTGACGGTCTTCGGCATGGGCGCGCAGGACGGCGGCCACGCCCTCGACCGGCGCGTGCAGCAGCATGAGGAGTGCGGCGCGTGAGCAGGACGGCCCCGGTCAACCGCATCATCCCCTTCTCCAATGTCGACGGCCCCGGCAACCGCACGTCGATCTTCTTTCAGGGCTGCCCCTTCAACTGCCTCTTCTGCCACAATCCCGAGACCATTCACCTCTGCCGCGCCTGCGGGGCGTGTGTGGAAAAGTGCCCCGCCGGGGCGCTGCGGCTCGAGGGCGGGGCGGTGATATGGGACAGCGCCAGATGCGTCGGCTGCGACACCTGCATCAAGCTCTGTCCCCATGATTCCTCCCCGAAGATCCGCCACATGACGGTGGAAGACGTGATGCGGGAGATCCGCCGCGCCGCGCCCTATATCGAGGGGATCACGACCTCGGGCGGGGAGTGCACCCTGCAAAACGAGTTTCTGATCGAGCTGTTCACCGAGGTCAGAAAGCTCGGCAAGACCTGTCTGATCGACTCCAACGGCTCCTTCGACTTTGAGGCCGATCCCCGCGTGCTCGAAGTCTCGGAGGGCGTGATGCTCGACGTCAAGGCGGTGGAACAAAGCTGGAGCGACGCGCTGATCTCGTACCCGCGGGACATGGTGCTGAAAAACCTCGACTATCTGCTGCGTGTCGGCAAGCTCTACGAGGTGCGCACGCTCATCTTCCCGGACAGGGACAGGGAGAACGAGGAGACCGTGCGCTATGTGGCCGAACACATCGGCGACGGCTGCTTCTATAAGATCATCCGCTACCGCCCCTACGGCGTGCGGGAGAAGTATCAGAAAGTGCTCGGCGAGTTCGAGACCGACGCGGCCTGCGCGGAAACCTACGCCGCGCTCGCCCGCTCCCTCGGCGCAGCGAAGGCATACGTTGTGTAAACTGTGGAATTGCCGTAGGGGGCGGCGCCCTCGACGCCCCGGCAATCCGGGCTCAAGACAAAATAAATCCCAGGCGAATCCGCACGAATTCACGGATTTGCCTGGGATTTCTGCATTGCCTGCGACTGTTCCACGCGGGCTGCCGAGGGCGTCAGCCCCTACAAGCGCAGGGCGTCAGCCCCTACAACCGCAGGGCGTCAGCCCCTACAAGCGCAGGGCGTCAGCCCCTGCGGGAAGACGACCTTTACACCATTTTCTCCTGCTTGACCTTGTGGTCGATGATGTGGCGGGAGGCGAGTTCCCTGTGGATATCCTCGACGCTGATCCCGGCCTCGACCATCAGCACCATCGTGTGATAGGCCAGATCCGCGATCTCATAGACCGTCTCGCGCTTATCCTCGCCCTTGGCCGCGATGATGACCTCGGTACACTCCTCGCCGACCTTTTTCAAAATCTTGTCCAGCCCCTTCTGGAAGAGATAGCTGGTGTACGAACCCTCGGGCATATCGCGCTTGCGCCCTTCCAGCAGCGCGTACAGGCCCTCGAGCGAGAACTCGCTGCGTTCTTCGCTTTGAAACACGGGGTTTTCAAAGCAGGAGAAGGTGCCGAGATGGCAGGCCGGGCCGTCCGGCTCCACGACGACAACGAGGGCGTCCCTGTCGCAGTCGGCCGTGATGGAGACGATGTGCTGGTAATTGCCGCTGGTCTCGCCCTTGAGCCAGAGCTCCTGCCGCGAGCGGGAGTAAAAGCAGGTCAGCTCCTTTTCCATGGAGATTCTGAGGCTCTCGCGGTTCATATACGCCAGCGTCAGCACCCGCTTGCTGACGGCGTCGACCACGATCGCGGGGATGAGCCCGCGCTCGTCAAATTTCAGTTCCTCGATGTCGACCAATGTCCTATACCTCCCGAACGGGGATGCCGTGCGTTTTGAGCTCCGCCTTGAGCTCGGGGATCGTGACCTCGCCGAAGTGGAAGATCGAGGCGGCGAGCCCCGCGTCCACGCCCGGCAGCGTCTCGAAGAGCGTGACGAAGTCCCGCACGCAGCCCGCCCCGCCGCTCGCGATCACGGGGACCTTGACGGCGTCGCACACGGCGGCGAGCATTTCGAGATCGAAGCCCTGCTTGACTCCGTCGGTGTCGATGGAGTTGACGACGATCTCGCCCGCGCCGAGGGAGACGCCCTTTTTGATCCACGCGATGGCCTCCATCCCTGTGTCCACGCGCCCGCCCTTGGCGAAGACGCGAAACTCCCCGTCCACGCGCTTGACGTCCGCCGACAGCACGACGCACTGGTCGCCGTAGCGCTTGGCGGCATTGTGGATGAGAGAGGGGTCGCGGATGGCGCCGGAGTTGACGCTGACCTTATCGGCCCCGCACTTGAGCACGCGGTCGAAGTCGTCTACACTCGCGATGCCGCCGCCCACCGTGAGCGGGATGAAGATGGTGCGCGCGACCTCGGTCAGGATGTCCGTGAACAGGCGCCGGCCCTCATGCGAGGCGGTGATGTCGTAGAACACCAGCTCGTCCGCGCCGGAGTCGCTGTAGTAGCGGCCGAGCTCCACCGGGGAGGACACGTCGCTGAGGCCCTCGAAGTTGACGCCCTTGACCACGCGGCCGTCCCGCACGTCCAGACAGGGGATGATGCGCTTGGTGATCATCTGGCCACCTCGATGGCTTCTTTCAGATCGATCGCGCCGGTGTAGTAGGCCTTGCCGATGACCGCGCCGCAGAGGTCCATTTTCCGCAGGGCCTTGACGTCCGCCATGGTGGACACGCCGCCCGAGGCGATGATGTCCAGATTCAGGGTGTTGGACAGGCGGCGGTAGAGATTGCGGTTCGTGCCCTGCATGGCGCCGTCCTTGGAGATGTCGGTGCAGATCAGCGTGCGGATGCCGAAGTCCTGCATGCGCTTGCAGAAGCTGAAGGCGTCGATGCCGGAGCTCACGGTCCAGCCGCTGATGGCGATATAGCCGTCCTTGATGTCCGCGCCGACGGCGATCTTGTCGCCGTACTCCTCGACGGCGGCGCGCAGGAACTCGGGATTCGTGACGGCGGCGGTGCCGAGCACGACGCGGTTGATGCCCATCTGCATGTACTTCTCGATCGTGGCCATGCTGCGGATGCCGCCGCCCACGGAGATGAACAGCGGGGCCGCCTCCCGAATGGCGCGGATGGTCTCGAGGTTGGCGGGCTCGCCCTTTTTCGCGCCCTCCAAATCGACGATGTGCAGATGCGTCACGCCCTGGCGCACAAAGTCCTCCACAAGCTCCCAGGGCTTGTCGCTGTAGACCGTCATCTGGGCGTAGTCGCCCTGATACAGGCGGACGGCCTTGCCCTCGTACAGATCGATTGCCGCAAAGATCAGCATGTTGTACCCTCCCATTCTGTAAACGCGCGGAGGATGTTCAGACCCACCCTGCCGCTTTTTTCCGGATGAAACTGGGTGCCGAAGATATTGCCCCTCTGCACGGCGGCGGTCAGCGCCGCCCCGTATTCCACGGTGGCCGCGGTGCTGTCCGCACAGTCAAAGCCTGCATAGGAATGGACGAAATAGACATAGTCGCCCTCTTTCGTATAGCGAAACAGCGGGCAGCTGCTCTTCACGAGATGCAGGGCGTTCCAGCCGATCTGCGGGATCTTGAGCCCGGCCGGGATGAACTCGCCGATGTGGCGCACCTCACCAGGGACGAGGCCGAGGCCCGCATGCTCCCCGTACTCGAAGCCGCGCTCGAAGAGAAGCTGCATCCCGACGCACACGCCGAGCAGCGGCTTGCCCGCTTTCGCCTCCTCGATCACGACGCGGTCGAGACCGCTCTCGCGCAGCTTGGCGGCGGCGTCCCCGAAGGCGCCGACCCCGGGCAGGAGGATGCGCTCGGCCTCGTGCAGGACCGCCGCGTCGCCGGTGACGGCGGCGTCGACCCCGATGGCGGCGAAGGAGCACTTGAGCGAGAAGAGATTGCCGACGCCGTAATCGACGATCGCGATCATGCGAGGACCCCCTTGGTGGAGGGGACCTCGTCTGCGAAGGCGGGGTCGATGGCCACGGCCTTGCGGAGAGAGCGGGCGAAGGACTTGAAGCAGCCCTCGATGATGTGGTGGGTGTTGCGCCCGGCGAGCTTGCGGATGTGCAGCGTCAGCCCCGCGTTCGAGGCCAGGGCGATGAAGAACTCCTCCACGAGCTCGGTGTCGAAGCTGCCGACCTTCTGGGTGGGCACGTCGAGATCGAAGCACAGCACGCTCCGGCCCGAGACGTCGACCGCCGTGAGGATCAGGGCCTCGTCCATGGGCAGGGTCGTATCGCCGTAGCGGCAGATGCCGCGCTTGTCGCCGAGGGCCTCGCTGAGCGCGCGGCCCAGGCAGATGCCGATGTCCTCCACACTGTGGTGGTCGTCGACCACGGTGTCGCCCACACAGGAGAGCGTCAGGTCAAAGCGCCCGTGGCGGGCAAAGAGCGTGAGCATGTGGTCCAGAAAGCCCACGCCGGAGCTGATGTCGCTCTCGCCGGTGCCGTCGAGATTCAGCGTCAGCTCGATGTCGGTCTCCGCGGTCTTGCGGCTGATGGTAGCGCTTCTCATTTTTATACTCCCTCCTCCAGGATCTCACGGATGTTCTGCAGCAGAATGTCCATCTGCTCTCTCGTGCCGATGGTGATGCGGTTGAAGTTCGATATGCCGTCCTTGTCGAAGTGGCGGATCAGGACCCCGCGCTCCTTGAGCTGCAGGTACAGCTCCTTGCCGCCGATGCGATCGGACGCCGCGAAGACGAAGTTCGCGCAGGAGGGGAGCACCGTGAAGCCCAGCTTCTTAAGCTCCGCCACCGTGTACGCGCGGTTATCCATGATCGTGCGGCAGTTTTTGCGGGTGGTCTCCTCGTCCTCGAGCACGCCCAGCCCCAGAGCCAGGGTCATGGAGTTGATGTTGTAGGGGTTGATCGAGAAGATCACGGCGTTCAGATCGGCGATCAGCGCGGGATTGCCCGCCGCGAAGCCGAGGCGCGCGCCCGCCATGGAGCGGGATTTGGAAAAGGTCTGGATGACCAGGAGGTTGTCATACTTTCCGATGAGCGGCATGCAGGTCTCGCCGCCGAAGTCGATGTAGGCCTCGTCTATGACGACGACGCTGTCGGGGTTTTTCTGCAGGATCGTCTCGACCTCGGCGGGTGTCAGGCAGATGCCGGTCGGGGCGTTGGGGTTGGCGATGACGATCGTGCGGCCGAGCCCGAAGTAATCCTCCGGAGCGACGGAGAAATCCTCCCGCAGCGGGACCTCCAGACAGGGGATGCCGGTGAACGCCGCGTACACCGGGTAAAAGCCGTAGCTGATGCTCGGGAAAGCCGCGCCGTGCTGCGCGTCGCAGTAAGCGAGGAAGACGAAGTACAAAAGCTCGTCCGAGCCGTTGCCGAGCACGATGTTCTCCGCCCCGAGGCCGTAGAGCGCGCCCAGCTTCGCGCGCAGGTCGCCGCACAGCAGCTCGGGATAGAGGTTGAGCGGCCTCGTGTGCGCCGCGGCCCAGGCCAGCGCCTTTTCGGACGGCGGGAAGGGGCACTCGTTCGTGTTGAGCTTCGTGACGTTCAGGATCTTCGGCTGCTCGCCCGGGGTGTAGGGGACGAGCGAGGCGTACTTGCTGCTGAGAAAGCGGCTCATGTCTCCGCCTCCTTTTCCTCCGTGCGGATCAGGGCGCTGCGGGCGTGGCCGGTCAGCCCCTCCTTGTACGCAAAGCGCGCGATGTCGGGCGCGAGCTTACGAAACGCCTCCGCCGGATAATAGGTGTACTGGATCTTCTTGATGAAATCGTCGACCGACAGGGGAGAGCCGAAGCGGGCCGTGCCGGTGGTGGGCAGGGTGTGGTTCGTGCCGCCCAGATAGTCGCCCAGCGGCTCGGGACAATTGCGCCCGAGGAAGACCGAGCCGGCGTTTTTGACCTCGTCGAGATAGTCGAAGGGGTTGTCCACGCAGATCTCCAGATGCTCGGGCGCGACGGCGTTGGCGATCTCCATGCCGCGGTGCAGATCCCGGGCGAGGATGATCTTGCCGTTGTCGTCGATGGAGGCGCGGGCGATCTCCGCGCGCTCGAGGGTCGCAAGCTGCGCCTCGATCTCAGCCTGCACGGCCTCGGCCAGCGCGGGCGAGTCCGTCACCAGCACCGAGCAGGAGAGCACGTCGTGCTCCGCCTGGGCCAGCATGTCCGCCGCGACATAGCGGGGGTCGGACTTTTCGTCCGCGAGGACCAGCACCTCGCTGGGCCCGGCGATCGTGTCGATGGCGACCTGGCCGTAGACCTGGCGCTTGGCCTCGGCCACATAGGCGTTGCCGGGGCCGACGATCTTGTCCACGCGGGGGATGCTCTCGGTCCCGTAGGCCATGGCGGCCACAGCCTGCGCCCCGCCGACCTTGAAGATGCGGTCCACGCCCGCGATATGCGCCGCGGCGAGGATGGCGGCGTTGACCTTCCCCTCCCGCGTGCAGGGCGTGCAGAGGATGATCTCCCCGCAGCCGGCGAGCTTCGCGGGCACCACGTCCATCATCACCGTCGAGGGATAGGGGGCCGTGCCCGCGGGCACATACAGGCCCACGCGCGCGATGGGCAGGACCTTCTGCCCCATCACGACCCCGCCGGGCCGGGTGAAGGAAAAGCTGTTTCTCAGCTGCTTTTCGTGGTATTCGCGGATATTGCGCTCGGCCAGCCGCAGCGTGTCGAGGAACTCCGGCTCCGTCGCGGCCAGGGCCTCCGCGATCTCCTCGGGGGAGACCTGCATATCCGCAAGGTGCGCCCCGTCAAATTTTTCGGTGTATTTCAGGACCGCCGCGTCGCCGTTCAAGCGCACGTCCTCGAGGATGGCGGCGACCACCCCGGCCACGTCGACCTTGGGGGCGTTTCGCTTCAAAAGCTCGGCGTCGTTCAGTTCCCCGTCCCGATAGATGCGTATCATATCTGTGCCTCCTCCGCGAGACCGCGGACGACGGTCCCGATGGCTTCATTCCGGAAGGCGTAGCTGGCCTTGTTGGCGATCAGCCGCGCGCTGATGGGGACGATGGTCTCCACCACGGCCAGATCGTTTTCCCGCAGGGTCGTGCCGGTCTCCACGAGGTCCACGATCACGTCCGACAGGCCCAGGATGGGTGCGAGCTCGATGGAGCCGTTGAGCGGGATGATGTCGATGTCGCGCCCCAGCGAGGCGTAGTAATCCGACGCGATATGCGAAAACTTCGTCGCCACGCGCAGGGTTTTGCGCATGTCGTCGTGGTAGCCCTTCGGCGCGGCCACGCACATGCGGCATTTGCCGACGCCGAGGTCCAGAAGCTCGTAGACCTCCGGCGCGTACTCGAGCAGGATGTCCTTGCCCGCCACGCCGATGTCGGCCGCGCCGCGCTCGACGTAGATCGCCACGTCCGAGGGCTTGACCCAGAAATAGCGCAGGCCCAGCGCTTCGTTTTCAAAATACAGCCTGCGGTTGTCCTCGAGGATCGCGGGGCACTCGAAGCCCGCGCGCGCGAACATGGCGTAGACCTTCTCGCCGAGGCGGCCCTTGGGCAGCGCGATGTTAAGCATCCCCGCTCACCCCGCTTTCCGAGAGCTTCACGATGCGGCGGAAGGCGCCCTTTTCGGGCACGGCCTTCTGCGCCGAGACGCGATGGCCATCGCCGACCAGACGCCGCACCGCGGCGGCGACGGCCCCGGGCGCGTCGCCCTCCTCATAGAGCAGCAGCACGTCCGCGTCGTACGCCTGCCCGATCCCGCACAGGCGCTCGAGCTGGTCGAGATAGCAGGCAAAGCCGATGGCCTTTCCCTTTTTGCCCATGCGGCCGAGCAGCCTGTCGTACTGCCCGCCGGACAGCACGCCCGCGCTCGCCCCGCGCACGAAGCCGCGGAAGGCCACGCCGTTGTAGTAGCGCATGTCGCCCAGCACGGACAGGTCGAGCAGCAGCCCGCCGTCGATGCCGCCGGCGCGCAGCATCTCCGTCAGCCGGCGAAGCTGCGCCACCGCGCCCGCCTCGCAGCCGAGGGCCTCGAGTTCGGGCAGGAGCTGCTCGGGCGGGCCGTAGAGCTGCGCGAGCTTTGTCAGCCGCTCCGTATCCGCCCCGGACACGCCCCTTGCGCGGCAGAGCGCCGCGAGCTCGTGCGGGTTTTTCTCCCCGATGCACTTCAGGGCCTCCGTCCGGTCCTCGCCCCGCAGGCCGAGCTCGCCGAGCATCGCGTCGGCGATGCCGAGATGGGAGACGCACAGCGCGCTCTCATTTGAGATGCGGCGCAGGCTCTCCGCCGCGAGCAGCAGCACCTCGCCGATGGCGTAGTCGTCCACCGCGCCGAGACATTCCAGCCCGACCTGGCGGATCTCCCGAAAGCCCCGGGCGCCGGGCGAGGTGCGGTACACGGCCTCGTCGTAATAGACCTTCTGCACCGTCCCCGGCTCGGCGCGGGAGGCGCGCACGATGGAGAGGGTGACGTCGGGCTTGAGGGCCATGAGTCTGCCGTTTGTATCGGTAAAGGTGATGACGTCGGAGGAGATGAGAAAGTCCTTGTTGTTGACATACAGCTCGTACTCCTCGAAGCGGCTCATGCGGTACTGCACATAGCCGTAGCGCGCATAGAGCGCGCGGAGCGCGAGACTGATCGTTTCTTCGTTTTTGAGAATGCCGGTTTCCAGATCCACGCGAGTTCCTCCAGAGAAAAGAGTTTGGATGCTTTAGCATATTACCACGCTATCACGCTAAAGTAAAGCCCCTTTTCCGATGTTCTCTCTTATTATAGCAAATCTCCCCGCGCGCGAAAAGGGGCAGGGGCGAATTCTTTCAATTTTTTCATAAAGCTCGCATCGAACACGCAGCCGAAGGGGCTTCCTGCACGTCATTGCGAGACAGTGCGCACACTGTCGCGGCAATCCGCATCTCCCGTCTCCTTGTAGGGGCGATTCACGAATCGCCCGCATATCCCCTTGCCTCTCCCCGTGGGGAGAGGTGCCCGGTGCCGCAGCACTGGGCGGAGAGGGATCCCGCTTGACAGCCGCTCTTCCTGACAGTATAATTTGTTATACAAATCATACTTAGAGGTGAAAACCATGGAGAACCCCAAGGGGAAGTACGCATGGACGGCCACGGTCGGGGAGAAGGGGCAGATCGTGATCCCCAAGCAGGCGCGCGAGGTGTTCGGCATCAAGCCCGGCGACACGCTGATCCTGCTCGGCGACGAGGAGCGGGGCATCGCCATCCCGCCCAAGGCCGCCTTCTCGGCGTATTTTGAGATGGCGTTCGGAGAGGAGCAGGGCAAATGAAGAAGATCGCCGCATTCTGCATCCCCGCCCACGGGCACACGAACCCGATGCTGCCCGTCGTGGCCGAGCTCGTCCGCCGCGGCGACGAGCTCCGCTTTTATTCCTTCGGGGAGTTTAAGGAGAAGATCGAAAAGACCGGGGCCGCCTTCGTCTCCTGCGACGCCTTTCTCCCGCCGCTGAAAAAAGAGGAAGAGGAGAAGCTCAAAAAGGTTTCGGCCACGGAGATGGCGATCCAGGACATCCGCATCACTCTGGCCATGGACGCGTTTCTGCGCGCGGAGTTCGAGAGCTTCCGGCCCGACGTGGTCTTCACGGACTCCGTCTGCTTCTGGGGCAAGCTCAACGCCTGGAAATACAATGTGCCGATGGTGGTCTCCACCAGCACCTTCGCCTTCAACCGCATGTCCTCCCGATACATGAAGAACTCGCCGCGGGAGATGGCGGACCTCCTCCTCGGCCTGCCCCGGGTGAACCGGGAGCTGAACAGACTCAGATCCTGCGGCTACAAGGTCAAGGGGCTGCTCTCGCTGATCCAGAGCGACAACGACACGGATTCGGTCGTCTACACCTCGAAGCGCTTCCAGCCGTATGCGGAGAGCTTTTCGGAGCACTATCTCTTCGCCGGCCCCTCGGTCTTCGCGGACAAACAGCCGGCCAAGCATGCCGACAGGCCCCTCGTCTATATTTCGATGGGGACCGTGATCAACGACCGCCCCGATTTCTACCGCAAGTGCATCGACGCGCTGGGAGGCGAGGCGCTCGACGTGGTCATCTCCTGCGGGAACAGCGTCGCGGTCGAAAGCCTGGGCGAGCTTCCGGACAACGTGAAGGTCTTTCCCCATGTGGCTCAGCCGGAGCTGCTCGCGGAGGCGAGCGCCTTCATCACGCACTGCGGCATGAACAGCGTGTCCGAGAGCCTGTACATGGCCGCGCCCATGGTGCTCTATCCGCAGACCAACGAGCAGGAGGCCGTCGCGAGGCGCGTCAGAGAGATCGGCGCGGGCTTGATGCTGGAGGACGACTCCGTGAGCGGCATCCGCAAGGCCGTTCTGACGCTTCTCACTGACCCGGATTACGCGCGGGCGGCCGAGGCCTGCTGCGCGGATTTCCGGAGCTGTCCGGGCGCCGCGGGCGCTGCGGACTTCATCGAGAGCGCGCCGCATCCCTCCGGCGGCGTGGACGGGATGAAGAGCTGAACCGCGATCCGACAATTGACAAGTGAAAAGCCCCCTATTATAATACTTTATAACATAATAGCGGGAGCATTTACGCTTGCGGCTCCCGCTGCCTGACGGAAAGGAACGGGCTCCCGCCCCGCGCGGGGGACCGGGGAGGACGCCATGACGCTTGCGGGATATCTGAACAGTCAGTTTTCTCTGGCGCAGAATCTGGACTTCGTTGTGCGCATGCTGGTAGCCTGCGCCTGCGGCGCGGTCATCGGTCTGGAGCGCAGCCGCCGCTTCAAGGAGGCGGGTGTCCGCACCCACATCATCGTGTGCTGCGCGGCGGCGATGATGATGATCATTTCCAAGTACGGCTTTGCCGACCTCACCGGGCCGGACGGGAGCAGCTTCCCCGGCATCCGCGGGGCGGACTCGGCCCGCATCGCGGCGCAGGTGGTCAGCGGCATCAGCTTTCTGTGCGCGGGCGTGATCTTCAAAAACAGCGGGACGATCAAGGGCCTGACCACCGCGGCGGGCATCTGGATGACGGCGGGCATCGGGCTGTCCATCGGGGCCGGGATGTTCGTCGTGGGCATCTGCGCCACGGTGATCGTCTTCGGGCTGCAGCTCATCATGCACCGCTACGCCGTCGGGGCGGACAGCTATGGGGGCAGCCGCCTGCAGTTCACGGTGGAGCGCGGGCACAACTTCAACGCCGCCCTGGACAAGCAGATCGAAGACTGGGACGCCCGGGTGACCGAGAGCAGCATCACCCGCAACCGCGACGGCACCGACAACTACGATGTGATCGTCCGACGCAAGAGCGAGCTGACATACGCCGAGTTCAAGAGCTTTGTCGACGGACGGGAGGACGTGGTCTCGGCGAGCACCAACCCCCTGCACGGGTACGGCTCCCAGACGTGACGCGAAATCAGCATACAAAAACCCACCGGCTCTGCCGGTGGGTTTTTGCTGTCGGGAGGATCGGACGGGATCAGATATTGAAGCGGAACATGGTCACGTCCCCGTCCTGCATGACGTAGTCCTTGCCCTCGAGACGGAAGTGGCCCTTCTCCTTGGCGGCGGCCATGCTGCCGCAGGCCTTGAGATCGTCGAAGGCGACGATCTCGGCCCGGATGAAGCCGCGCTCGATATCCGTGTGCACCTTGCCCGCGGCCTTGGGAGCCTTCGTCCCGCGCACGATGGTCCAGGCATGCACGTCGTCCTCGCCCGCGGTGAGGAAGGAGATATAGCCCAGCAGATCGTAGGAGGTTTTGATCAGGCGATCGAGCCCGGTCTCCGTCAGGCCGAGATCCTGCATGAACATCTCCGCCTCCTCGGCCTCGAGCTCCGCGATGTCCTCCTCGAATTTGGCCGCCACGGGCAGCACCGCCGCGCCGCGCTCGGCGGCAAAAGCGGACAGGGCCTTGAAGTTTTCGTTGTTATGATAGTCCGCCATGCCGCCCTCGTCGAGGTTCGCGACGTAGATCACGGGCTTGACGGTCAGCAGGCCGCCGTCGACCAGGATGTCTTTGTCCTCGTCGGTGAACTCGAAGCTGCGGGCGGGCTTCTCACTCTCCAGATGGGCCAGCAGCTCCTCGCACATCTGGACCTCGCGCTTGTATTTCTTGTCGCCGCTCTTGGCGTTCTTGCGCGCGCGCTCGAGACGGCGCTCCACGATCTCCATATCCGCCAGGATCAGCTCGAGATCGAAGGACTCCGCGTCGCGCACGGCGTCGGCCTTTTCGAGGAAGACGCTGTCGTCGTCGAAGCAGCGCACGACCACGACCAGCGCGTCGACCATGCGGATGGCCTGAAAGACCTCGCGCCCCTTGCCGCCGGAGGCGACGCCCGGCACGTCCACGAATTCAATCGTGGCGGGGGTGTACTTCTTCGGGTGGTAGTACTCCGCCAGCCAGTCGAGGCGCTCGTCGGGCACCTTGGCGGTGCCGATGTTGGGCTTCGCACCCGCGTTGGTATAGCTGCCGGTCTCGGCCTTCGAGCCGGTCAGCGCGTTGAACAGCGTCGTCTTGCCGACATTCGGCAGACCCACGATCCCCAGTTTCATCTATGTCCACTCTCCTTCGAAAAGTACGGTAATGTCAACGGTTCCTCCGGGAAACCCTCTGCCGGGTCCTGTGCCCCGGCGCGGCCTTCCTTTCTCTGCGCTTGAAGCGGAAGACCCCTGCAGCAAATGATTATAACAAACAGCCGCGCTTTTCTCAAGACCGCGCGCCTTCAAATTATCAAAAAGCGCAAAGCAAAACACCGGTCAGATCCATTCCGGACCTGACCGGTGTTTTTGCCATTGGCTCGTTTTTACGGTGCGCCCGAAGCGGAGGAAGGGGCTTTTGCCCGCTCAGCGGAGGCCGGCGGCGATTTCGTAGATCTCAAAGTGCGCGGCGCGGTCAAGCCCGACGTAGCCGCCCGTGACGCCGTCGCCGATGTTGTTCATCTCCACGAGACGGGGGATGGAGGCAGGGTCGGCGCCGATCTCGGCGAAGGTCAGGGGCATGTTCAGCTCGCGCAGGAAGTTCTTGAAGGCCTCGACGCCCTCGCGCGCGGTGCGCTTGGGATCGTCGTAGTCCATCTGGCAGCCGAAGATGCGCGTGGCCATCTGGGCGAAGCGCAGCGCGTCGCTGTGCTCGACGCAGTAGCTCATCCACGCGGGCATGATGACCGACAGGCCCGCGCCGTGGGCGCAGTCATAGACCGCGGAGAGCACATGCTCGAGATGGTGGCTGTTCCAGTCCTGCTTGCGGCCGACGCCCATGACGTCGTTGTGCACGACCATGCCCGCCCACATGATGTTGGCGCGGGCCTCGTAGTTATGGGGGTCCTCCATGACGCGTCTGCCCTCATGCATCATGGCGAGCACGATGCCCTCGAGCATGCGGTCGGTGGTCTCGACGTTCTTGGTGGGGGTGAAGTAGCGCTCGAAGGCGTGGGAGATGATGTCGGTCACGCCGCAGGCCGTCTGGAAGGCGGGCAGGCTCTCGGTCAGCACCGGGTCCATGATGGAGAACTTCGGGCGGATGCAGTCGGCCTCGGAGGCGGTCTTCTCCAGCGTCTTCTCGTTGGTGATGATGGCGTTGGGCGAGCCCTCGCTGCCGGAGGCGGCGATGGTCAGCACGACGCCGACGGGCAGGGCGGTCTCGGGCGTCTTGCCGGAATAGAAATCCCAGAAGTCCCCGTCGTAGGGCACGCCCATGGCGATGGTCTTGGCCGTGTCGATGCAGCTGCCGCCGCCGATGGCGAGCATGAAGTCGACCTTCTCGCGGCGGGCGAAGTCGATGCCCTCATACACGAGGCCGCTGCGGGGATTGGGCTTGACGCCGCCGAGCTCGACGGAGCTCAGACCCTCGGCCTCGAGGGAGGCCTTGACCCGGTCGAGCAGGCCGGACTTCTTCGCGGACTGGCCGCCGTAGACGATCATGACGCGGCTGCCGCCGAACTTCTTGACATACTTGCCGGCCTCGTTCTCGCGGTCGCGGCCGAAGACGAAATACGTGGGGCTGTAGAAATCGAAATTGTTCATCTCGCGCTCCTCTTATCAGTAACCGGTTTTGCCGCTGGCGGGCTGGCCGTAGGTCTTGAAGCCCTCGAACACCTCGTCCATCTCCTCCTTGCCGAGCACGAAGGGCTTGCCGACGCACATCGAGAGATACTGCAGCTGCGCGATGTACTCGAGATTCTTCGCAAGGCCGAAGGCGCTCTTGAGGTTCTTGCCGCAGACGATGATGCCGTGGTTGGCGAGCAGGACCGCGTCGCCGTCCCCGCAGTACTTGACCGCGTCGTTGGCCAGCTCCGGCGTGCCGAAGCGATGGTAGGGGGCACAGGGGACCTCGTAGCAGTTGGCGTCCGCCAGCACGTAGTGGACGGCCTCGATGGGCTTTCTGAGCACCGCGAAGGCGGTGCAGTAGAGCGAGTGCGTGTGGACGATGGCGCGGCAGCTCGGCTTGTTCTTGTAGAATTCCGAGTGCATATCCCACTCGCTGGAGGGCTTGCGCTTGCCGTCGACGATGTGGGAGTCCAGATCCATGACGACGATGTCCTCGGGCTTGGTCTCCATGTAGCCGATGCCGGAGGGCTTGATCGCCATCAGGCCGAGCTCGGGATTGTAGATGCTCTGGTTGCCGCTGGTGCCGGGGCAGAGGCCCGACGTGCTCATCTGTTTGCCGATCTCAACGATCAGCTCGCGTTCTTCCTGCATTAACATGGTGTGTTCCTCCGTTTATTAAAATAATTCTATTTCAGTTTTTGCTGACAGGCGGATTCGCGGCGAGGCGGTTCGCGCTCCACAGCGGGTGATAGCGGTGGATCAGCTGATCGCCGCGCGGACGGAAGACGCGTGCCTGCCCGTCCGCGTCCGGCGTATCGAAACCGAGCGCGGCATTGCAGACCGCGGCCAGACCCAGAACGGTCGCCTGCTCGAAGCCGGGCTTCAGGCGCAGCTCCAGCCCCGACAGATCGGCGAGCATCTGACACAGCGTGTCCGAGCGAAAGCCACCGCCGCAGCCGAGTATATAGCCGCGCCCGTGGCCGCTCAGCTCTCGCAGGCGCCAAAGCTGCTCGTAGATGGAGCAGGCGACGTCGGCCAGCTCCGCCCACATAAGATCGACGAGATCGGAGCCCTCCTGCAGCGGGGAGCGGAAGAAGAAGCCGCCGTGCCGCAGGGAGCGCCGCTCGTGGAAGAGCAGGGAGCTGAACGAGGCGGTGCAGGAGAAGTCCGTCTTCGCGGCGTAGGCCTTTTCCAACTCCTCGTAAGGGATGTCCGGACAGAGGGCCGCCTTGAGCCGCTGGTAGTTCAGACCCGTGACGCCGGGGTTCATCTCGATCAGATAGCCCTTCGCGCCGAGGTTCGCGTCGACCCAGACGCGCTGCGGTGCGTCGTAGAGCTTCGCGTCGACCAGCGCGGCGACCGGCGAGGTGGTGCCGGAGACGACGGCGATGTCGCCGGGCTCCAGCCCTGTCTGCACCAGCGCGGCCTGCGTGTCGGCCCCGCCGACGATGAAGCGGGCGTCCGCCTCCATGCCGAGGGCCTCGCGCAGCTCCGGCTTGACCGCGCCCGCGCTCTCGCCCGCCGTGGCGAGCGGGGGCAGGATGCCGCGGTCGACGCCGTAGGCGGCGCAAAGCGTGTCCGACCAGTCCTTCGCCTCGAGGTCGTAGAGCTGCGTCTCGCAGGCCTGCGAGGGCTCGAAGACGCAGTTTCCGGTGAAGAGCCACGCGACCCAGCCGCTCAGACTCAGCACCGCCCCGATCCGCTCATACAGCTCAGCCCGCTTTTCGCGCAGGCCCAGGAGCTTTGCCGCGCAGAAATCCTCGGTGACCCACTTGCCGGAGCGCTCGTAGATTTTTTCCGGCTCTTTGATCCCGGACATGAACTCCCGGCCGCGGTTGTCGATGTTCGGCAGGCCGTAAAAGACGCGGCCCTCTCTGTCCAGCAGGACGATGCTCTGCCGCGCGCCCGCCGCCGAGACGAGGCGGACATGCGCGTCGGGATGCTCCGCATGCAGCTCGCGGCAGCAGCGCAGCAGCTCGGTTTCCCACTCCTCCGGCAGGAAGTACTGCGCGTCGGGGTAGGCGTCGTCCCGGTAATAGCGGTTGAGGAAGCTGCGCACGGCGAGCATATCGCCCCTGTCGGTGACGAGGGCGGCGCGGGTGCTGCCCGTGCCGAGATCGATCAGAAGATAATGCTCCATCGCTCAGGCGAGGACGTCGCGGTTATAGACGATCTTGCCCAGATCTTCCCCATTCAGCCACTTGCGCAGGCGGGTGTTGAGGATATCGGCCTGGTGGCTCGTGACCTCATAGGACGCGCCGCAGATATGCGGGGTGAGGATGACGTTCGGCAGCTCGCCGATGGCCAGATCTTCGGCCGTGGGCGGCTCGGTGTCGAGCACGTCCAGCACCGCGCCCGCGATGGCCTCGTCCTTGAGGAGGGAGACCAGCGCCGGGGTGTCGACCAGCGCGGAGCGGCCCGCGTTGACAAAGAGGGCGTCCGGCTTCATGGAGCGCAGCAGCTTCTCGCCGACGAGCCCCTTTGTCGAATCGCTCACCGGCAGGTGCAGGGAGACGACGTCGCAGGTGGCGAAGAGCTCCTCGAGCGAGAGCGGGGTGTAGTGGCCGTACTGACGGCCCTTGTAGTCGAAGTAGCACACGTCGCAGTCGAAGCCGTCGAGGATCTTCGCCGTGGCCTGGGCCACCGCGCCGAAGCCGACGAGGCCGACGCGCTTGCCCTGCAGCTCGTGCCCCATCCAGAGGAAGTAGGGCGTCGTGCCGGGGACCCACTTGCCGTCCTTGACCCACTGAATGGCCTCGAGCCCGTGGCGCAGATGCATGATGATCAGCGCGACGACCAGCTCCGCCACGGCCTGATTGTTGCGGCCCGGGGTGCACAGCACGGGCACGCCCGCCTTCGTGCAGGCGGCGACGTCCAGATTCGCGGGGGTGGCGCGGCAGTCGCCGATGGCCTTGAGGCCCTTGTAACCGGCCAGCACCTTTTCGGTCACGCGGTCGAGCTCGGTGATGAGCACGTCGGGCTGCTCCTTGAGCAGATGCTCCAGCATCTCATCCTCGTAGTAGCGCTCGCCGGTCTCGGTCCAGGGCTCGTAGACGACCTCCGTGAAGAGCTCTTCGAGCTCGGCAAGGCGTTTTTCGGGATAGGGGGCGCGAACATAGACTTTCATATTGCTGCTCCTTTATATAAAATCAAAAGAATCCGCAGGGGACGGTGAACTCAGTAGAAGGCCTTGACCTCACTGTCGAAGTAGCGGTCGAGCAGATAGGGCACGAACACGCCCTTGTCGGTGACCGCGCCGGAGATCAGATGCGGCGGCACCACGTCGAAGGAGGGGTAGATGGCCTTGACCTGCGGCAGACAGTTCTGAATGCCGCGGTAGCGCAGCACCTGCTCGGGGTCGCGCATTTCGATGACGATGTCGTCCTTTGTGCGCTTGTCCCGGTCGGGGACGCCGGTGACGTAGTAGGGCACGCCGAAGTACTTGGCGAGGATCGCGATCTGGAAGGTGCCGATCTTGTTGGCGATGTGGCCGTCGCGGGCGATGGAGTCCGCCGCCGAGGTGAACAGGTCGATGCCCTCGTGCTGCATGGCGTAGGCGATCATGTTGTCGGTGAGCACCGTGGTGTCAAAGCCCATCTCGGCAAAGCAGCTCGAGGTCAGGCGCGCGCCCTGCAGATAGGGCCTCGTCTCCGCGCAGTAGACGCGGAAGTCCTTCCCCTGCCTGCGCGCGGCGCGGATGACCGTGCCGATGATGGTCTCGCCGTAGCACTGGGTCAGGATGCTGCCGCCCTGCGGGATCAGCTCCGCCAGATAGTCGCCGACGATCTGCATCGTGCTGTAGCGGCGGTTGAGGGATTCGACCGTCGAGTCCACGATGGCCTCGATCGGGTCCTTGCCCGCCTCGAGCGCCTCCTCGGCAAGCTCGGCCGCGCGGTAGGTGATCTGCCCGTAGCGGTTGGCCGTGGTGGGCCGGGCGTGGGCGAGATCGTAGGCCGCCTGCTTCAGAAAGGCGATCTGCTTTTCCTTGCTCTCGCCGCGCACCTGCCAGGCGGCCAGGGCCATGCCCATGCCGACGGCGGTGTAGGGGCCCGCCGACTGGGTGACCATATCGGCGATGGCCTGCCGCACCTCCTGATAGTCCTCGCACTCCACAAAGCGGATCTCGGTCGGGAAGACCCGGCGGTCGAGGATGCGGACCTTGCCGTTTTCATACCAGGCGACGTTTTCGTATTTGAGCAGGAAGGGCATGCCCTGATCCATGCGTTCCATGATCGTTCCTCCTTATGCCAGGATCAGGCGAAACAGCGCGGTGAGCCCGCCGCCGGAGCGGAGCGCCTCGCGCCGCTTGATGAGCGCGATGCCCAGCTTGACGAGCGCGCGGTCCATGGGGATGCGCTGCGCGGGGTCGGTCACGGAGCTGACCTCCATCACCTTGGAGTCGCCCACGGTGCGGCGGATGATCTCTGTCCCCGCGTAACCGAGGGAGTCGGCCATGACGGAATCGAGCCAGAAGGCCTTGAAGGCCGCGGTTTTGTAGAGCGGGAACGTGACCAGCTCGTCGTATTTCTTCTCAAGCTTTTCGCGCGTCATATCGTAAGTCTCGGCGATGAGCTTCGCCAGCTCCTCGACGGCCGCCTCCGCCGCCGGATCGCCGGGGCGGGTGAAGGCCTTGTTGGCCCAGGAGAAGAAGAGGTTGCCGATGACGTTGCCGATGTCGTAGCCCATGGGGCCGTAGAAGGCAAACTCGGGATCGAGCACCTTGAGCCCCGTCTCGTTTGCGAAGATGGAGCCGGAGTGCAGGTCGCCGTGCAGCAGGGCCTGGGCGTTGTTCATGAAGTTCAGGCGCAGCTTCGCGACCTCGGTGTGCAGCTCCTCGTCCTCGTACAGGAACTGACGCACAAAGTCCTCGTTGCCCGGGGTGATGATGTTGCGGTTTTTATAATTGTAGTATGGCTCCGTCAGCACCAGATCCTCGGTGATCTTGCACAGCTCGGGGTTGGTGTAGAACTTGACGCGCTTTTTCTTCTCCTCCGCGTCCATCACCAGATCGGCGGTGGGCAGGAGGGTGTCGACCATAAAGCTCGAGATGTTTTCGCTCAAATGGGGATAGACGCGGTCGGCGGCCAGCTCCTTGCGGAGATTGCCGTAGGCGGACACGTCCTCCATGGCGGTGGCGGCCATGACCTCGTCGTAGTTGTAGACCGCGGGCACGCAGCCGGGGGCGAGCTCGCCCTCGAGCTGCAGGATGGCGGCCTCGATCTTGTTGCGGTAGATGTCCAGCGGCCGCCCCGAGGAGCGGAGCAGGCGGTCGGCCTGCTTGACGATGACGGAGCGCCCGTCGCGCTTCGAAGTGATCTTGAACACATAGTTGATGTTCCCGTCGCCGATCTCGACGCAGTCGGTCTCCTCGCCGGGGGCGAAGAAGTGCAGGACCTCCACGGCGTAGCGTTTGACGTCCTCGGGACTCATCAGAAAGAACTCGCTGAAGTCTCTCATGGAACAGATACCGTCCTATATCATATGATTCGGAAAAAGCGGGAGAAGACCGTCAACAGAAATCAAAGGGAAAACGGGGGGAAATCCATCCCCACACAACTAACATACACCAGAAACGGGCAAAAGTCAACAGAAAACAAAATATTCACACGGCCAAATCCGCAAAAGTAAAAAAAGAAGCACAAAACACATTGACTGTTTCCGGACAGTTCGTGTATAATGGAAAACAGAAATACACAAAACATCACAGAGAAGGAGGGTCGGACATGCTGAAGATCGAGCGGCACAGCATCATCGATCAGGAGATCAAGAAGCAGGGCTTCGTGCTGGTGCCCGCGCTGAGCGAGCTGCTGGACTGCAGCGAGGAGACGATACGCCGCGATCTCAAGGAAATGGAGAAGGCCGGGAAGCTGGTGCGCACCCACGGCGGCGCGTATCTGATCGAGAAGTACGACAAGGGCTTTCCCATCGAGCTGCGCAAATCCCAGCTCCAGCACACCAAGGAGCGCCTGGCCGACGCAGCCGTCAGTCTCATTCACGAAAACGACATGGTCATGCTGGATTCCAGCACCACCTGTCTGGCCATTGCCGCGGCCATCCTCGCCCGCGGCCTGAGCGTCACGCTCATCACGAACGCGCTCGAGGTCTGCAGCCTCTTTTCCGAGGCCAATTCCGACATCAATCTGGTCTGCGTCGGCGGCACTTTCCGCCGCCGCACCATGTCCTTCGCCGACCCCAACACGGTGGAGGCGCTGCGCCGCTACTACGCGGACGTCGCCTTTGTCAGCTGCCCGAAGGTGAACGTGGAGTTCGGCCTGTCCGACAACCACATCAGCGAGGCCAACGTCCGCAAGCAGATGCTGCGCAACGCCAAGACAAAGGTCCTGGTGGCGGATCACACGAAGTTCGAGGGCAACGCCAACATCCTCTTCGAGGGGATGGACGATCTGAGCGTGCTCATCACGGACCAGAAGCTGCCGGAGGATATGGAGGCCTTTGCCGCCGCGCGCGGGATCGAGGTCGTCTACAGTCAGGAGTAAGCAAACAGGAAGCACGAAGAGGGAAAGCGCATCCGGCGCTTTCCCTCCTTATCATTTTTAAAGCTTCTGCTCCGGGTCCCACTCGAAGGGCTCGTAGGGCAATGCCGAAGGGCGCCAGCGCGCGCCGCTCATGTTGACGCTCTCGAGCTCGCGCAGCAGCGCCAGCGCCCCCTCGTGATGCCCGCCGTCGTACGCGGTCGTGAGCCAGACGCGCACGATCTCGGCGATCGTCCACGCGCCCAGCAGCCGCCCGCCCAGACACAGGACGTTGGAATCGTTGTGCCGCCGGGTCAGGCGCGCGCCGTACACGTCGCTGACGGCGGCGGCGCGTACGCCGGGGAACTTGTTGGCCGCGATGCTCATGCCGATGCCGGAGCCGCAGAGCAAAATGCCGCGCTCCGCCCGGCCCTCGGACACGGCGGAGGCCACCTTCGCCGCGTAGTACGGATAGCGGGAGGGCTCGTCCCCGCCGCCGCAGTCGACGTAAGCAAGGCCGAGCTCGTTCATCACGCGGAAGACGATCTGCTTGGCCTCGAAGCCCGCGTCGTCGCAGCCTACATAGACAGGCTTTTCCATCATTTCTTCATGCGCACGGCGGCCTCCGCCTTCTCGGCGATGTCGGCGGCCGTGATATGATAGAGCTCCATCAGCGCGAGCGGGTCGCCGCTGCGTCCGAACTCGTCGCGAATGCCGACGCGCAGCACCGGCACCGGGCAGCTTTCGCACACGACTTCCGCGACCGCGCCGCCGAGCCCGCCGAGGATGTTGGCCTCCTCGGCCGTGACGATGCAGCCGCACTGCTCCGCGGCGGCGAGCACGGCATCCGCGTCCAGCGGCTTTACGCAGTGGACGTCCAGCACGGTGGCCTCGATGCCCTTGGCGCGCAGCAGCTCCAGCGCCTTCATGGCCTCCTGCACCATCAGGCCTGTGGCGATGATGGCGACGTCTCTGCCGTCTGAGAGCTTCGAGGCCTTGCCCAGCTCGAAGCGGTAGTCCGGCAGGAGGTTCGTGCACTGCTCGACCTCGAGCCTGCCCAGACGCATGAAGCAGGGCCCGTCGTACTGCGCGATGGCCTTGGTGACGAGCTTCGTCTCGTTGGCGTCGCAGGGGGAGAGTACCATCATGCCGGGGATGGCGCGCATGGCGGCCAGATCCTCCAGGCACTGGTGGGTGGCCCCGTCCTTGCCGACGGTGACGCCCGCGTGGGTACCGATGACCTTGACGTTCAGATGCGGATAGGCGAGGGAATTTCGGATCTGCTCGAAGGCGCGGCCTGCCGTGAACATGGCGAAGGAGTTGACAAAGACGGTCTTCCCGCAGGTCGCGAGACCCGCGGCCATGCCCACCATGTTGGCCTCGGCGATGCCGATGTTGAAGGCGCGCTCGGGGTAGAGGGCGGCGAACTTCTCCGTGCGGGTACAGCACTGCAGGTCGGCGTCGAGCACGACGATGCGCGAGTCTTTGCCGATCTCGGCCAGCGCCTCGCCGTAGGCGCTGCGGGTGGATATCTTATTCATACTTGGCAGCCTCCTTTTCGCACGCGGCCAGGGCCGCGTCCAGCTCCGCCGCCGCGGCGGCGTACTGCTCGGCGTTGGGGTCGTTGCCGTGCCAGTCGCAGCTGTTCTCCATGAAGGACACGCCCCTGCCCTTGACGGTCTTCGCCACGATCACGCTGGGCTTGCCTTTGCAGGCCTTCGCCTGCTCGAGCGCGTCGTGGATCGCGCCGACGTCGTGGCCGTCGCAGCAGATCACGTTCCAGCCGAAGTCCTCGAATTTTTTATCGATGGGGTAGGGGGACATGATCTCCTCGATGGTGCCGTCGATCTGGATATTGTTGTTGTCGACGATGGCGCAGAGATTGTCCAGATGATAGTTGCCGGCGGCCATGGCGGCCTCCCAGACCTGCCCCTCCTGGATCTCGCCGTCGCCGAGGATGGCGTAGACCCGGTAGTCCTTTTTGTCCAGCTTTCCCGCCAGCGCCATGCCCACGGCGGCGGAAATGCCCTGTCCCAGAGAGCCGGTGGACATATCCACGCCCTTGACGTGATGCATCTCGGCGTGGCCGGACATGTGGTAGCGGATATCGCGGAACTGCTTCAGATCCTCCACGGGGAAGTATCCCCGCAGCGCGAGCGCCGAGTAGAGCGCCGGGGTGCAGTGCCCCTTGCTCAGCACCAGCCGGTCGCGGTCCGGCTGATCGGGCTGCTTCGGATCGATGCGCAGCTCGTGAAAATACAAAACCGACAAGATCTCACACAGGGAAAACGAGCCGCCGATGTGTCCGGATGTAGCGCGATAGACCATCTCCAGCGCGCTGCGCCGGATCCTGGCGGCAAGCAGAGCGTACTGTGCCCGCTCCTTGGGGGAAAGCACGGCTTCCATAACAAAAGACCTCCTTGCGACGTATTGCCATCATACCCTCATTATAGCAACAGGATCACAAAAATCAAAGACTTCCTGAGGCGTGAGAGAAACTTTGGCAGAAAACAACAAAAACACAACCTGTTTTTGTTGCATTACCACAAAAAACGAGTGGAGATATTAGGGAAAACGTAGAATCCGAAGGTGCTTTTTAGGCAAAATATATAAGTGGATGCGGCTGAATCCATGATATTTCAAGCGCTTTAGCCAGAGAATGCGGAAAACGCGAAACAGAAAAACGGTCAAAATCCCGCAAAAATGGGCTTGACAAAGCGGTGATATTTTGTTTTACTATAGCCAACAGCATGAAAAATGCTCGGCATTCACCAAATTTATTAGGAGGAAACAAAAAATGAAAAAAGCATTGGCCCTGTTACTTGCAATGGTCATGATCTTCGCTCTGGCCGCCTGCGGCCAGCAGGCCGCTGCCCCGGCTGCCGCTCCCGCTGCGGCTCCCGCAGGCGACGCTCCCGCTGCTGCTCCCGCTGCCGCTGAGCCCGAAGTCATCAAGATCGGTTATGTCTCTGACCTGACCGGCGGCACCTCCCTGTGGGGCAACGCCGGCAAGTACGGCGCCGAGATGGCGGTCGAAGAGATCAACGCCGCCGGCGGCGTCCTCGGCAAGCAGCTCGTTCTGGTCGCGATGGATGGCAAGGGCGAGGCGGCCGACTCCGTCAACGCGCTGCGCAAGCTCATCACCGACGAGGGCATCGTCGCCGAGATCGGCACGAACTTCTCTTCCTGCAACATCCCCATGGCTGCCGTCGCTGACGAGCTGAAGGTTCCCATCATCGGCACCGCCGCCTCCAACGAGCTCGTCACCGTGGACGAGAACGGCAAGCTCCACCCCTACTCCTTCCGTATGTGCTTCATTGACTCCTACCTCGGCACCGTCATGGGCACCTACGCCACCAAGGAGCTCGGCTTCACCAAGGCCGCCCTGTTCACCGTCGCCGGCAACACCAACTCCGAGTCCGTCGGCGCCTTCGTGAAGGACGCCTTCGTCGCCAACGGCGGCACCATCGTTGCCGAGGAGCAGTGCCAGGAGGCCGACGTTGACTTCCGCGCGCAGCTGGCCAAGATCAAGGCTGCCGATCCCGAGGTCATCTTCGTCATGATGAACGACTACGCCAAGAACGCCACCTTTGCCAAGCAGGCCCGCGAGATGGGCATCAACTGCCTGCTGATGGGCCATGACGGTTGGGACTCCCAGCAGCTGGCCGCCGAGGCGCAGGGTGCTCTGGAAGGCTGCAAGTACGTCTCCCGTATCGGCTTCTCCAAGCCCGAGGCCAAGGAGTTCGGCGAGAAGGTCGCCGCCAAGTACAACATCGGCATGGAGGCCGAGTGCCTCTTCGGTTGGGACGGCGTGCACTGGATCGTTGACGCCATCAACCGCGCCGGCTCCGCCGACCCCACCGCCATCCGTGACGCGCTGGAGGCCACCGACGTGTTCGAGGGCCTGATCGGCACCCTGGTCATGGATCCCGCCACCCACAACCCCGCGATGGCCTGCGCCATCTATGAGTGCCACGGCGACGCCTTCGAGTATGTCGAGACCGTTGAAGCTGTTCAGTAAAATAGTTTAACAGGTTCCCAATGGGGGAGGACATGCTCCTCCCCCTCGTTTTAGTTATAGATTGGATTTAGGAGAGATCGCACCATGCTTCTGCAACAGATTATCACGGGGATCTCGATCGGCGGCATCTATGCGCTGCTGGCCACCGGATATTCCCTGATCTACAGCCTGCTGGACTTCTCCAACTGGTCGCACGGCGAATTCGCCATGGTCGGCGCCTACGTCGCCATTGTTTTCTCCAACATACTGGGCACGCCCTTTGTGATCGCAGCTGTCATGGGCGTTCTCGGCGGTGCGTGCATCAGCTTCCTGTCGGAGCGCGTGGTCTACCGCCGCATCCGCTCCACGGGCGGCCCGAACATGTTCCTGATGATCGGCGCCATGGGCATGTCCAACGTCTTCCAGCAGGCGGCCAACCTGATCTTCACCGGTCAGTACCGCTCCTACAGCTTCAAGCTCCCCGTCTCCACCATCGAGGTCGGCGGCGCCTACATCGGCGTGCTCGACCTGATCAGCCTCGGCATCACGGCGGTCATTCTGGTCGTGCTGATCTACCTGATCAACAAGACCAAGTTCGGTCTGAACGTGCGCGCCATCGCCTGCAACCAGAAGGCGGCCCGTGTGCTTGGCATCCGCGTGGACCAGTCCATCGCGACGGTGTTCCTGCTGGCCGGCTCTCTGGCCGGCGCCGCGGGCATCCTCTACGGCATGAAGTACAACGTCTTCCCGACCATGGGCAACGTGGGCCTCAAGGCCTTCATCGCCTCGGTCATCGGTGGCCTCGGCAGCGTGCCCGGCGCGATCGTCGGCGCGGTCCTGCTCGGCGTGCTGGAGACGCTTGTCTCGGCCTACATCAGCTCCAGCCTGCGCGACTTCTTCTCGTTCGCGCTGCTGATCGTGCTCCTGCTGGTCAAGCCGAGCGGCCTGTTCGGCGTGGACGTGCAGGAAAAGGCGTAAAGGAGGCACTGCATCATGATACAGGTATTCAACGCCATCAACAATGCCTTCTGCAATTTCTTCGGCATCAACAGCTACATCCAGGGCGTCGTCGTCCTGATGTGCGTCAACATCATCGCCGTGCTCGGCATGTCGGTGCTCACGGGCTTTACCCGGCTCTTCTCCTTCGGCAACGCGGGCTTCATGTCCATCGGCGCCTACGCCGTCGCTATCCTGACGGTGCGCTACCACGTCAACTTCCTGCTGGCCATCGTCCTCGGCTCCGCCTTTGCGGGCCTGGTCGCCTATCTGCTCGGCTCCATCACGCTCAAGCTCCACGGCGACTACTTCCTCATCACCTGTCTGGGCTTCG
This sequence comes from Oscillospiraceae bacterium, assembly GCA_024691985.1. Taxonomy (GTDB): domain Bacteria; phylum Bacillota; class Clostridia; order Oscillospirales; family Oscillospiraceae; genus Limivicinus. The sequence continues at coordinate 37,468 of JAILNC010000070.1, forward strand.
GGGAATGCGTACGCGTGCTGTTCAACTACACAAAGAAGCTGACGGGCGGCTCGGCGGGCTTCCCCGGCATCCCGAACTACTCCAACATGCTCTTCGCCGTGATCTGCGCGGTGCTGGCCTTCTTCATCGCCTGGCGCTTCATCCACTCCAAGTACGGCCGCAACCTGACGTCCGTGCGTGAAAACGAGCTCGCGGCCGAGGCTGTCGGCATCGACGCCTTCCGCTTCAAGAGGATGAGCTTCACCTTCTCCGCGATCTACGCCGGCTGGGCGGGCGCGCTCTACGGCGGCTACCTGATGTACATCGTGCCCTCCAGCTTCAATCTGGCCAAGAGCTGCGAGCTGATCACCACCACGGTCATCGGCGGTCTCGGCTCCCTGACCGGCTCCCTGCTCGGCGCGATCATCGTCACCCTGCTGCCGGAGATCTTCCGCGGCCTGGCCAACTACCGCATGCTCCTCTACGGCATCGCGGTGGTGCTGATCATCATGTTCAAGCCCAGCGGCCTGTACGGCTATAAGGAGTTCTCCCTCAAGCGCTTCATCGCCAACATCAAGAAGCTCTTCGGCGGGAAGAAGCCCGCGGCCGGGAAGGAGGCGGAGTGATGAATAAGGAAACTGCCTCCGTCCCCGTGCTGGAAATGCAGAATGTGGAGAAGCACTTCGGCGGCGTCCACGCCATCGACAACTTCTCCGTCAAGATCGAGCACGGCCGCATCCACGGTCTGATCGGCCCCAACGGCGCCGGCAAGACCACCATCTTCAACAACATCACCGGCATCTACGCGCCCGACTCCGGCAAGATCTTCTTCCTGGGCAAGGACATCACCGGCTCCTCTCCGCACAAGGTGGCGCAGCTCGGCATCGGCCGCACCTTCCAGAACATCCGTCTGTTCTCGAACCTGTCCGTCATGGACAACGTCATCATCGCGAGCAACATGGACGCGACCTACAACATGCCCCAGGCCATCTTCCACACCGCCAAGTACAAGGAGCGCGAGAAGCACCTCAACGACAAGGCCATGAACCTGCTGGAGATCGTGGGTCTGCAGGACAAGGCCGCGGAGCGCGCCAACTCCCTGCCCTACGGCCACCAGCGCAAGCTGGAGATCGCCCGCGCCATGGCGCTCGAGCCCAAGCTCCTCCTGCTTGACGAGCCCGCCGCCGGCATGAACGCGGACGAGTCTCTGGAGCTGGTCGATTTCGTGCGCCAGATCCGCGACCGCTTCGACATCACCATCCTGATGATCGAGCACCACATGGACGTCGTCACCAATCTCTGCGATTACTGCACGGTCCTCAACTTCGGCAAGACCATCGCCGTCGGCACCCCCGCCGAGGTCAAGAGCGATCCCGAGGTCATCCGCGCCTATCTGGGAGGGAATGAATAATGTCTGCGATTTTGAAGATCGACAATCTCAAAGCGGCGTACGGCGGCATTCATGCTCTCCGCGGCGTCTCCCTGCAGGTCGAGGAGGGCGAGATCGTCTCCGTCCTCGGCGCGAACGGCGCCGGCAAGTCCACGCTGCTCAAGTGCATCTCCGCGGTCATGAAGCGTACCGACGGCACGATCGAGTTCATGGGCAAGCCCATCCCCAGCAAGCCCCATGAGATCGTGGAGGCCGGTCTGGTGCAGGTCCCCGAGGCCCGGCAGATCTTCGCCAAGCTCACCGTCATGGAAAACCTGCGCGTCGGCGTGGGCAACCGCAAGGACGTCGAGGGCATCAAGCGCGACTATGAGCGCGTCTTCACCATGTTCCCGCGCCTGAAGGAGCGCGAGAAGCAGTACGGCGGTCTCCTCTCCGGCGGCGAGCAGCAGATGCTGGCCATCGCCCGCGGCATCATGGCCAACCCCAAGCTCATGATGTTCGACGAGCCTTCGCTGGGCCTTGCGCCCGTGATCGTCACGCAGATGTTCGAGATCATCAAGGAGATCAACGACGAGGGCTGCTCCATCCTGCTGGTCGAGCAGAACGCCAACAAGGCCCTGCAGATCTCCGACCACGCCTACATCATGCAGACCGGCGAGGTCGTGCGCTACGGCACCGGCGCGGAGCTGCTGGCGGACGACACCCTCAGCGCCGCCTACCTCGGCAACTGAGGCAATTTCAAAACAAAAGAGCGCCCGAGCGGTCAAGGGATCGCCCGGGCGCTTTTTTTGTTTGTTGACGAACGGAGCGGAAGGTGCTACAATAATTATGTTAACCAAAAAGAAAGAAGGCGTCGAAAGATGAGATATCTGCCTTACCGCAAGATCCTGGCCCTCGCGCTGTGCGCCTGCATGCTCCTGCCGCTCGCGGCCTGCGGCGGCAAGACCGAGACCGTGAAGGTCCCGGCGCCGACCGAAGCCCCCGCGCCGGAGGCGCAGCCCGCCGTCCAGCAGCCCGCCGCCGAGGAGGGCAGCCAGCAGCCCGCCCCGGTCGCCGCCCCCTCCTTTGACGAGCAGCGGGCGCTGCTCGAGAGCAGGCGGGAGCTCTGGGCCTTCACCGATCCCTGGGACTCCCCGTGGTATTACACCTTCGTCGACCTCGACCACAACGGGCGGCTGGAGGTCATCGCGGCCACGACGCAGGGCAGCGGGATGTACACCTACGGCCGTTACTGTGAAGTGACGGCGGACTTTGCCGACGTTGCCGTCTGCTGGCACGCCAATGAGGAGATCGAGGGCCCGGACGACTGGCCGGAGATCGTGGTGACGAGCCTGCCCTGCTACTATGACGCCGCCTCGAACAGCTACTTCTACCCCTGTGAGGGCATCACCCGCAGCGGCTATGATCACCAGTATTATGCCTGGTACGCGCTCAGCCTGAAGGACGGCGCGGCCGCGTGGGAGCATCTCGCCTCCAAGAGCGCGGACTGGGAGGATTACGGCGTCGGGACAATTTCCTGCACCGACGCCTCCGGAGCGCCCATTTCGGAGGAGGAATACGACAGCGCCCCGGAGCGCCGCTTCGCCGGGATGGAGAGATCCACCCTCGCGCTTGAGTGGACCGTGGAGGAGATCCCATTTGAGGAGAGCGACAGCTCCTGGATGGACGAGCCCGCGCCCGCAGAGCAGACCCCGCCCGCATCGACGGGCACGCCCCGGTTCAAGATCACCAAGAACCCCAGCAGCGAGGCTATCGCGGTCGGGGGCAGGACCTGGTTCATCGCCCATGCCGACAATAACGTCGCCCCGGTCTGGCTCCTGCAGAGCCCCGACAATCAGCGCTATACGCTGGACGACGCCATGGCGGCCAATCCCGGTCTGCAGCTGGAAGCCCTGCCGCAGGACACCCTCGCGGTGAGCAATGTCCCCCTCTCGGTCAACGGCTGGGGCGTGGTCGCGCGCTTCGACGGCGACGGCGGCTCCCTCTATACCGAGCCCGCCTATCTCTATGTCGGCGACTTCGTCACAGCCTACGGCAGCGTGATCGACAAGTACCGCGCCGCCTATCAGAGCGGCAACAATCAGAATCCCTGGGAGTATGACGTCTCTGAGATCTGCGCCTATTCGTCCGGCGTGGGCTACGCCCTGAAGGATCTGGACAAGAACGGCGTCCCCGAGCTCATCATCGCCGGGATGGGCACGGAGGATTTCTCCGACAAGATGGTCTACGATCTCTATACTCTGGTCAACGGGACGCCGGAAAGACTCGCTGTTTCCGGGGCCCGGTCACGCCGCTATATCCGTACGGACAATACCGTGCTGTGGTCAGGATCAAGCGGCGCGGCCTATTCCTCCGTGACCGTACAGAGGGTAAAGGGTTCGACGCTGGAGGATGTGGAGACGATCTTCACAAATCCCAACTGGGATAACAATGATATTGATTGCTACTTCCAGCAGGGCCACAGCGACTTGACGCCGAGCAATAAAAGCATACAGATCACAAAGGATGATTATTTCAAGCGGCAAGCGGAATACGAGAGCACCGTCTACGTCCCGCCCCTGACGAAAATCGCCTGACAAATCCACAATGAAAAAATGCCGCCGGTTTGTACCGGCGGCATTTCGTAGTCTCCGCCGTCTTCCTTTTCAAACGTGAAGCCGCAGGTTTAACGTTTGAGAGGAGGAGCAGCGGAATGAAGGAGCTTTCGTGTCGCTGCACGGAAGCGAGTGAACTGGAGCTTGCGACGACGTTATGCCCAGGGGTTCTCCGTGGGATAGGGCAGGCACTTGGGCTGGTTGTAGCCGATGTCCTCCACGCCGAGGAACTTGAAGACCTCGAACAGGGCCTTGCCGAAATGGCCGAAGGCCACCGCGCCGTGGTGCGGGAAGCGCTTCTGGATCAGCACGTGGCGGTAGAAGCGGCCCATCTCCTTGATGGCGAAGACGCCGATGCCGCCGAAGCTGCAGGTGGCCACGGGCAGGACCTCGCCCTCGGCGATGTAGGAGCGCAGCTTGCCCTCGCTGTCGCACTGCAGGCGGTAGAAGGTGATCTCACCCGGGGCGATGTCGCCCTCGAGGGTGCCGCGGGTGAAGTCGGGATCGGATCCTTCGGGCTCGAGCAGGCGGTGCTGGATGAGCTGGTACTTGACGGCGCGGTCGGCGCACATCTTGCAGCTCGGGGTGTTGCCGCAGTGGAAGCCCATGAAGGTGTCGGTCAGGGCGTAGTCGTACTTGCCCTTGATCTGGCTCTCCCACATGGAGGCGGGGACGGAGTTGTTGATGTCGAGCAGCGTCACGGCGTCGCCGGAGACGCAGGCGCCGATGTACTCGGAGAGCGCGCCGTAGATGTCGACCTCGCAGGACACGGGGATACCGCGGGAGGCCAGACGGGAGTTGACGTAGCAGGGCTCGAAGCCGAACTGCTCCGGGAAGGCGGGCCAGCACTTGTCGGCAAAGGCGACGTACTTGCGCGCGCCCTTGTGCTGCTCGGCCCAGTCGAGCAGGGTCAGCTCAAACTGCGCCGTGCGCTCGAGCATGTCGGGGAAGTACCTGCCCTCGCCCATTTCGGCGGCCATGTCGGCGCAGACCTCGGGGATGCGGGGGTCGCCCTTGTGGGCCTTGTAGGCGACCAACAGGTCGAGCTCGGAATTCTCCTCGATCTCGATGCCCATCTCGTACAGCCCCTTGATGGGCGCGTTGCAGGCAAAGAAGTCCTGCGGTCTCGGGCCGAAGGTGATGATCTTCAGGTTCTGCACGCCGATGACGGCGCGGGCGATGGGGTAGAAGTCCTTGATCATCTTGCCGATATCCGCGGCGGTGCCGACCGGATACTCGGGGATATAGCCCTTGAGGTGGCGCATGCCGAGGTTGTAGGAGCAGTTGAGCATGCCGCAGTAGGCGTCGCCGCGGCCGTTGATGAGGTCGCCGTCGCCCTCGGCGGCGGCCACGAACATGCAGGGGCCGTCAAAGTTCTTGGCGATCAGGGTCTCGGGCGTCTCGGGGCCGAAGTTGCCGAGGAAGACGACCAGCGCGTTGCAGCCGGCGGCCTTCACGTCGTCGACGGCCTTGAGCATATCCAGCTCGTTCTCGACGGTGACGGGGCACTCATAGATATTGCCGCCGCAGGTCTTGACGATCGCCTCGCGGCGGGCGATGGACAGGCCGATGGGGAAGCAGTCGCGGGAGACGGCGACGATGCCGAGCTTGACTTCGGGAATGTTTGTCATCATTTCAGAGATCCTCCTTGATATCTATATTGAGACCGGAAAGGCCGATATGCGCGCCGTTCTTTGCCTCATTGCTTTCGGGGTGGGCGAGCAGCCACTTGTTGCGGGCGGTCATCCAGGTGTCCTCCTCGCAGGCGGGAGTATAGGCGGGCTTTTCGGTGTTCGTGCCGCGCGGCAGCACGACCGCCACGCGAAAGCCGCATTTCGGGCAGGTGTGGCATGGGGCGTAGTGCAGAGTGGTCGCGTAGACCTCGACCGGGACGCCCGCCGGGACGCGGAAGGCCTTGACCTTCGCCGTGTCCAGCACGCCGTCGACGATCTCGTCCTGCTTTGCCAGCAGCAGGATGAAGTCACGCCAGCCCAGGTTGACCTCGCTGTCGCGGTGGTATTCGAGACAGTTGAGCTTTGTGTTGTGCCCCCAGCACATGCCGAGTTGGATGGGCATGCCGCCGAAGGCGCGATCGCGCAGGTCGGCGAACACGGCGCAGGCCTCGAGACTGTCGATCCCGGGCTTGTAGGCCGTGCCGGTCTCGGGCAGGGGGATGGCCTCCATCGCGGCGACGAGCCCCGCCGTGTCATAGCCCTCCAGGATCTTGCCGTAGGCCTTGAATTCCGGATCGGAAACGGAATAGATCTTCATGCTTTCTCCTTTACTGGATCGCCGGGAACAGCTCCTTGAGCGCCGGATAGATCCTTCTGAATTTCTGATACTGCTCCTCATAGCGGGCCGTGATCTCGGGGTCGGGCTCGACGGTGGAGGCCAGCTCCACCAGCGCGTCGGCCGCCTCCTGGACGCTCCCGAAGACGCCGCAGCCGACCATGGCGAGCATCGCGCCGCCGTAGCCGGGGCCCTGTTCGGTCTTGACCATGTCCAGCGGGATGCCGAGGACGTTGGCGAAGATCTTCCGCCACAGCGGGGACTTGGCGCCGCCGCCGCAGATCCAGCTGCGCGGAATGTCGATCCCCAGGGACCTTGCAACCTCGAAGCTGTCGCGGATGGCGAAGGCCACGCCCTCCAGCACGGCCTGCAGCAGATCGGCGCGCGTGGTGTCCAGCGTCATGCCGACGAAGGTGCCGCGGGCGTTGACGTCGTTGATGGGACTGCGCTCGCCCATGAGATAGGGCAGGAAGAACACGCGGTTGCGCCCCAGCATCTCGTCCGTGATCGCGGCTTGCTCCTCGTCGTACTTCCGGGTCTGCAGGATCTCGCGGCACAGCCACTTGTTGCAGCTCGCGGCCGAGAGCATGCAGCCCATCAGATGCCAGCCGCCGTCGGCGTGGGCGAAGGCGTGCAGGGCGTTGTTCGGGTCGACGCCGAAGCTCTTCGAGGAGATGAACAGCGTGCCCGAGGTGCCGAGGGAGATATTGCAGCCGCCCTCGCCCACGACGCCGGTGCCGACCGCGGCGGCGGCGTTGTCGCCCGCGCCGGCCACGACCTTCACGTCCGGGCCGAAGCCGAGACTGATCGCGGCTTCGGGCTTGACGCAGCCGACGACCTCGTAGCTCTCAAAGAGGGCGGGCATCTGCGCCTCGCTCACGCCGCAGATCTCCAGCATTTCCTTTGACCAGCACTTGTGCTGGACGTCGAGCAGGAGCATGCCGCTGGCGTCGGAGTAGTCGCAGCAGTGCACGCCGGTCAGGCGGTAGTTGATGTAGTCCTTGGGCAGCATGATCTTTTTGATGCGCGCGAAGTTTTCGGGCTCGTTGGCGCGCATCCAGAGGATCTTGGGCGCGGTGAAGCCCGCGAAGGCGATGTTCGCGGTCAGGGCCGAGAGCTTCTCCCTGCCGATGACGTTGTTGAGGTAGTCGACCTCCTTCTGGGTGCGGCCGTCGTTCCACAGGATGGCGCGGCGGATGACCGCGTCGTTTTCATCGAGGACGACGAGCCCGTGCATCTGCCCGCCGCAGCCGATGCCGGCCACGCATGACGCGTCCGCGCCGCGCAGCAGCTCCTTCATGCCGTCAACAACGGCGGCCCACCAGGCGTCGGGGTCCTGCTCGGACCAGCCGGGCTGCGGAAAGTACAGCGGGTATTCCCGGCTGACCTCCTTGACGATGCCGCCCTTCTCGTCCACAAGGGACAGCTTGACGGCCGAGGTGCCGAGATCGATTCCGATAAACAGCTTCGTGAAGATCACCTCCGAATAATTTGCGCGGATGATACGCTCCAAAAAACGCCTGCTGTAACCCTGCGGCATACAGCAGGCATTGTTCACGGAGTCTCCGTGTCGTCGTCCGTCTCCGCCGGCGTGAGCCTCGCGGCCTCCACCTCTGCGCGCCAGCGCTTCCAGGTATAGAAGCCGAAGGCGAGGGCGGCGGCGATGAAGCCCAGACCGGCGATCCAGGCGAGCACGGGGGACATGGAGGAGCTTCCGTCCATGGCCCCCCGGATGATCTGCCGGGCGAGATAGAGGAAGTACAGCGCCACGACAGCGCGGAAGGTAGCGGCAGTGCTCGCCTTTGCCCGCTTCTGAACGTCGTATTCAAGCTGCGGTTCTTTGTCCATGCTGTACGCTCCCTCCTGCCGGCCGATGCGTCGGCATCAGCCCGCCTTGCCGGTCTTGTGGTTGGAGACGACGTCGAAGACGACGGCGATCAGCAGCACGGAGCCCTTGACGATGTACTGCCAGTTGTTGTCCAGACCGATGATGGACATGCCCTGGTTGATGACGCCCAGGAAGATAGCGCCGATGCAGATGCCCGCGACCGTACCGGAGCCGCCGTAGGCGGAGGCGCCGCCGATGAAGCAGGAGCCGATGGCGTCCATCTCGAAGGAGGAGCCGGTGTCGCCGTTGACGGAGCCGATGCGCGCCGCCATCAGCAGGCCGGACAGGGCGGCCAGGAAGGACATGGACAGATAGGCCACGAAGTAGACCTTCTTGGTGTTGATGCCGGAGAGCTTGGTGGCCTTCTCATTGCCGCCGACCGCGTAGAAGTAGCGGCCGAAGGCGGTCTTGTTGGTGATGAAGGCGTAGATGAACACCACGGCCAGCACCCACAGCGCCATCACGGGGATGCCCTTGTAGTTGGCGAGCTTGTTGCAGTAGAGGATGACCAGCACGGCGATGATCACGTTCTTGGCCAGCGCCGGACCGAGGGGATCGACTGCATAGCCCTTGCGCGCCTTGGAGGCGCGGCCGGTGAAGACGCTGATCACCAGAAAGGCCGCGACGGCGATGCCGACGATCAGGGCCGACCACTTCTTGGCGTCGTCAAGGCCCGGGATCTGGATGTAGGAGGCGAAGATGTTCAGGAAGGACTTGTTGTTGACCGCGATGGTCTTGGAGGCCAGGATGACACGGCCGAGGCCGCGCCAGAGGAACATGCCGGCCAGGGTGCAGATGAAGGGCGGGATGTGGATGTGGCCGATCCAGAAGCCCTGCCAGACGCCGATGCACGCGCCGACGGCCAGGCAGGCCAGAATGACGACGATCGCGTGCAGGTCCGTCACCTGCAGAAGCTTCGCGGCGAGCGCGCCGACCAAACAGACGGTGGAGCCGACGGACAGGTCGATGTTGCCGCCCGTCAGGATGCAGCACAGCATGCCGCAGGCCAGGACCAGAACGTAGGCGTTCTGCAGCAGCAGGTTCGACATGTTCTGCGGGTAGAGCAGACGGCCCTTGGTCAGAAAGGCGAAGAGCGCGAACACGACGACCAGCGCTATGACCATGGTGTATTTCTTGATAACAGCTTTAGCATTCATCTGACTTATTCTCCCTCATTCTCAGTCTTTTCCGATTTGAGTATCGCTGCCATGATCTTCTCCTGCGTCGCGTCGGCGACGTCCATTTCCGCGACCATTTTGCCCTCGTTCATGACATAGATACGGTCGCACATGCCAAGGATCTCCGGCATTTCCGAGGAGATCATGATGACGGATTTCCCCTGTGCGACAAGGTCGTTCATGATGCAGTAGATCTCGTACTTCGCGCCGACGTCGATGCCGCGGGTGGGCTCGTCGAGGATCAGCACGTCCGCGTCGGCATACATCCACTTGGACAGCAGGACCTTCTGCTGGTTGCCGCCGGAGAGATTGCCGGCCGCCTGCTGCACAGAGGGCGTCTTGGTCTTGAGCTTCTCACGGTAATCCTCCGCGACCATGTTTTCCCTGGTGCGGTCGATGATGCCGCGGCTGCAGACCTTGTCCAGACGCGCCAGGGTGTTGTTGACGGCGATGGTCTGCGGGAGAATGAGGCCGTTGCCCTTGCGGTCCTCGGTGACGTAGGCGAGACCCGCTTCGATGGCCTGCCGCTCGTTCTTTATGTTGACCTCCTTGCCGTTGAGGAAGAGCTGGCCGGAGATATCGGTGCCGTAGGCGTGGCCGAAGATGGACATCGCGAGCTCCGTGCGGCCGGCGCCCTGCAGGCCGGAGAAGCCGACGATCTCGCCCTTGCGGACGTAGAAGGAGACGTTGTCGTCCACGACCTTCTCGGTGTAGATGGGATGGTGGACCGTCCAGTTTTTGACCTCAAGTCCGATCTCGTCGCTGATGTTGTGGGGACGCTTCGGGAAACGGTCGGAGAGCTCACGACCGACCATGCCCTTGATGATGCGGTCCTCGTCGACGTTTCTTGCCTCGTTGTTGATGGTCTCGATGGTGGCGCCGTCGCGCAGGACCGTGATCTTGTCCGCGACGTAGGCCACCTCGTTGAGCTTGTGGGAGATGATGATCGAGGTCATGCCCTGCTTCTTGAACTCCAGCAGCAGGTTGAGCAGCATTTTGGAATCCTCCTCGTTGAGGGAGGAGGTGGGCTCGTCGAGGATCAGGAGTCGGACTTTCTTGGCCAGCGCCTTGGCGATCTCGACCAGCTGCTGCTTGCCGGTGCCGATGTCCTTGATCAGCGTATGCTCGCTGTCCTTCAGGCCGACCTGATCCAGATGGGTGCGCGCCTCGTGGAAGGTGCGGTCCCAGTCGATGCCGAAACGGCCCTTGCGCTCGTTGCCGAGGAACATGTTTTCACCGATGGACAGCTCGGGGATCAGCGCCAGCTCCTGGTGGATGATGACGATGCCCTTTTCCTCGCTGTCGCGCAATGTATGAAACCGACATTCCTCACCGTCATAGATGATGTCGCCGGTGTAGGTTCCGTAGGGATAGGTGCCGCTGAGTACGTTCATCAGCGTGGATTTGCCGGCGCCGTTTTCGCCGACGAGGGCGTGGATCTCGCCGCGCTCGACCTCGAGATTGACGTTGTCAAGCGCTTTGACGCCCGGAAATTCTTTCGTGATGTTTTTCATCACGAGAATCATATCAGCCAAGATAGATTCCCTCCTGTATTCTCTTTTCCGCCATGCAGTCCTCTGAGGGTTGATAAGAGGAGGGACGGGGACAAGCCCCGCCCCTCAGGTTCTGTGGGTTGCTGTGATGTGACCTGCCCGGATCAGGCGGCGGCGAGGTAGCCGTCGGCGCCCATGGTGTAAAGGCCGGTGGCGACCAGCAGGTCAAGGTTGTCCTTGTCGATGGAGTAGGGGACGAGCAGGAAGGAGGGAACAACGCCAAGGCCGTTGTCATAGGTCTCGGTGTCGAACGCAGCCTCGGCGGCGAACTTCGCGCAGGTGCTGGCGTCGGGGGTGTTGCCCATCAGGATCTCCTGCGCCACGACCAGGGTCACGCCCGCCTCGTCGGAGACGTTCTTGTAAACGGTCATGGTCTGCACGCCGTCGACAATGTTCTTCAGGTTGGCGATGTCGCCGTCCTGACCGGTAACGATCGGGGCGTTGCTGCCGGCGTAGTCGGAGGTGATGGCCTGGGCGACGCCGAGAGCGGTGGAGTCGTTGGAGCAGAGGGCCACGTCAAGGACGGTGCCGTCGGCATAGTAGGAGGCGAGGATGTTCTGGAAGCGGTTG
>JAILNC010000123.1 GCA_024691985.1 Oscillospiraceae bacterium
GAAAGCGTTACCATAACCCGCACATAAAGGCACGTGATCTGATGGATTAACGTCTTCCCCGGAATGAACAGCGAAGAATACTTCTAGACACCTTTTGGTACAAATACCCTTTCCTGGACACCGTTTAGTAGTAGACAGACAAATCCGCACCTGAAAGGGTGCGGATTTTTGTTTGCTCCGTCGGAACAAGAAAAGCGCAGCAGGCACAGGACACACGGAATGAAACACTGCGATCCTTGTTTTTCCTTGCGGTAATACGCAGTTTGTGTTAATATTTATAAAAACGCAAGGCATGGATCCCGCTTGGAACAAGGAGCGGCGAACGGCTGTACGCAGATGAACAAAAGACGCTTCCGGAACCAAAGGGAACTTCACCGCCGGGGGCGTTTCGCGCTATGGCGGGGATAACGGCCGAAGAGGATCGGGGATACACGATATGACTTTTATCCGGGGAAAACTGAACGGGGTCTGGATCATCGAGCCGCGGGTATTTGGCGACAATCGCGGCTTTTTCATGGAGACATGGTCAAGGCGGGAGTTTGAAGCGCACGGGCTGTTTTATGACTTCGTGCAGGACAACCACTCGGCCTCGACGGTCAAAGGCACGCTGCGGGGCATCCACTTCCAGCGCGGCGACAGGGCGCAGGCCAAGCTGCTGCGCTGCATACGGGGCGCGGTGCTGGACGTCGCGGTCGATCTGCGTCCGTCCAGCCCTACCTACAGGCAGTGGCAGGCGGTGGAGCTGAGCGGGGAGAACAGGCGGGAGCTTCTGATCCCCCGCGGCTTCGGGCACGGCTTCGTCACGCTGACGGATCAAACGGAGATCCTGTATCGGATGGACAGTCCCTACGCGCCGGAGGCCGATGCGGGCATCCTGTGGAGCGATCCGGAGCTCGGCGTCGACTGGGGCGTCGAGGATCCCATACTCTCGGAGAAGGACAGACGCAACCCGCTGCTGCGCGACGCCGTGACGGGCTATGAGGACTGGTGAGCATGCGGGTACTGATCACCGGCGTCAGCGGCCAGCTCGGCCATGACGCGGCAAAGGTGCTGACCGAAAAGGGGATCGCCTTTATCGGCTTCAGCTCGCGGGAGCTGGACGTCACCGACCGGGACGCGGTGCTGCGTATGTTCTCTCAGTACCGCCCGGACGCGGCGCTCCACTGCGCAGCCTATACGAAGGTGGACCGCGCCGAGGACGAGGCGGAGCGCTGCATGCGCGTCAACGCGGACGGCACGCGATACATCGCGGAGGCCTGCCGCAAGCTGGATGCGAAGCTGCTGTACGTCTCCACCGATTACGTCTTCCCCGGCACGGGGGACAAGCCCTGGGAGACTGACGATCCCACCGGGCCGCTGAACGTCTACGGGCTGAGCAAGCTCGCGGGAGAGCGGGCCGTGCGCGAGTTGGTCGAAAAGCATTTCATCGTCCGCACCTCGTGGGTCGTCGGCGCGCATGGGAACAACTTTGTCAAAACCATGCTGCGCCTGGCGGAGACATATCGGGAAGTGCGCGTGGTGGACGACCAGATCGGCTCGCCCACCTTCACGGCGGACCTCGCGCCGCTGCTGTGCGCCATGATCGAAACCGACAAATACGGCGTCTATCACGCGACGAACGAGGGCTTCTGTTCCTGGGCGGAGCTGGCCGAGGCGGTGTTCCGCCTCACGGGAAAGGACGCTGCCGTGCGGCGCGTCAGTACGGAGGAATACGGCGCGAAGGCGCTGCGGCCGAAAAATTCACGCCTGAGCAAGGCGTCGCTGGACGCGGGCGGTTTTATGAGGCTGCCGGATTGGGAGTCGTCGCTTGCTCATCTACCGGTCAAGGGAGAGTTGTGAATGAATCATGTTTTGCTTTCGGCATGGAGAGCGCCGCGTAAGGTGATCAAAAGCCTGCGGCAGTTCGGCTTTCGCACGACCTGCCTGCGGATCGAAAGCAGGCTCCGCGGGGAAGGAAAAATAAAAACGATCGCAGAACGGGAGCTCTTTTCCGACAAGGAACTGAAGCAGCAGAGAGCAGCCCGTTTCCCGCGGGAGATCAGCTTCAGCATCGCGGCGCCCCTTTACAACACGCCGGAGCACTTTCTGCGGGCGATGATCGAATCCGTGCTCGCGCAGACCTACGCCGGCTGGGAGCTCTGCATGGCCGACGGCAGCGACGCGGAGCACGCGTATGTGGAGCGCGTCTGTCGGGAATACGCGGGAAAAGACAGCCGCGTCCGCTATCGGAAGCTGGAAAAGAATTTCGGGATCTCCGGCAATTCCAACGCCTGCCTGGAGATGGCGGCGGGGGATTATATCAGCCTGCTCGACCATGACGATCTGCTGCATCCGGCGGCGCTGTACGAGGTCATGCGGGCGATTTGCGAAAAGGACGCGGATTTCGTCTATACCGACGAAAGCACCTTTCATAAAACGCCGCGGGACGCCTATCTCCCGCACTTCAAGCCGGCCTTCGCGCCGGACAATCTGCGGGCCAACAACTACATCTGTCATTTTACCGTGTTCAGACGCGCGCTTCTGGACGAGGTCGGTCTTTTCGACCCGGCCTGCGACGGCTCGCAGGATCACGACCTGGTCCTGCGCCTGACAGAGAAGGCGCGTCGCGTCGCCCACATTCCGGAGATCCTATACTACTGGCGGGCGCACGCGGGCTCCGTCGCACAGGAGACGGGAGTCAAGCCCTATGTGATCGCGGCGGGCGTCCGGGCGGTCGAAAAACAGCTGGAGCGCCTGGGACTGCAGGGCGAGGTCTCGCCGGTCAAGCCGGGACTGACGATCTACCGCACCCGCTACGCGATCAAGGGCACGCCGAAGGTCTCCGTTCTGATCCCGAACTGCGAGCATTTGGAGGACCTGAGGACGTGCATCGATTCCGTTCTTCAAAAGACGACATGGCCGAATTACGAGATCGTCATTGTGGAAAACAACAGCTCGTCCCCCGCGCTGTTCGCCTATTACGAACAACTGCAGCAGGAACGGAGCAATGTCCGCGTTCATACCTGGAAGGGAGAATTCAATTACTCCGCCATCAACAATTTCGGCGCACAGTTCTGCAGCGGCGAATATCTGCTCCTGCTCAACAACGACACCGAGATTATCACGCCCGACTGGATCCAGGAAATGCTGATGTTCGCCCAGCGCCCCGATGTGGGAGCTGTGGGCGCGAAGCTGTACTATCCCGATGGCACGATCCAGCACGCGGGGGTCATTCTCGGAATCGGCGGGGTCGCCGCGCATGCCTTTCAGCATGTGGAGCGGGCACATCTCGGCTACATGGGCAGGCTCCTGTACGCGCAGGATGTCTCGGCGGTCACGGCGGCCTGCATGCTGCTGCGCCGTGAAGTCTGGGAGAAGACGAACGGTTTGGATGAAGGCCTTGCCGTCGCGTACAACGATGTGGACCTGTGCATGCGCATACGGCAGGCGGGGTACCTCGTCATCTGGACGCCTTTTGCCGAGCTGTACCATGCCGAGTCAAAAAGCCGCGGCTTGGAGGATACGCCGGAGAAGCAAAAGCGTTTCAATGAGGAAGTGCAGTTTATTTATCGGCGCTGGGAGAAAGAGCTCGGCGCAGGCGATCCCTATTATCATCCCAATTTCTCCCTGCACAGACCCGATTTTTATGTAGAGGCTCCCGTTTTGAAGCATGACGCGAGGTGAAGCTCATTGCGCTTGGAACAGAAAGAACGCCGCTTATCCGCGCTTGAAATCAGCCTGATACTCTTATGCTTCTGCGTTTGTCTGACAGGGGCCTTGCTGCTCCCAATGGATCAATGCCCGGATGAGGCCGGGCGGAAGATGCTGTCTGACTGGATCTGCTATAAGGGGACGCTGCCGACCGGAGATGAACCGGCAACCATGCTCATGTCATGGGTTGACTGGAATGCGCCCGTCCCGACGCTCAGAACGGATACGGAGTATGACGGCTGGGGCTTCTCCTATGCGCTGCGGCCGTATCTTGCCGCGATCGTCGGCGCGCTCTTCATGAAGATCGCGGCGCTGTTTACCGAATCTCCCCGTGTGCTTCTGGCGGCCTCCCGTATGTGCAGCGTGCTGTCGGTCAC
>JAILNC010000128.1 GCA_024691985.1 Oscillospiraceae bacterium
CCCGTCCGGCGGCGTCCCGCACGGCGGCCGCGCGTCCGACGCCCGCCCGCACGCCGCGCGCCGCGGAACAGGCCGAGGAGGCCGTGCACTGCCACCACAGCAGCGGCAGGGAGAAATATCTCGAGCAGCTCGACAGCTTCCTCGCCAACGGCATCATCGACAAGGACGAGTACAAGATGATGAAGGAGCGCTACAACAAGCTGGATATCGAAGATGACTACCCCGGATAAGAACGAATTGAAGCTGCAGGGCAAGTTTGCGTTTCATATCCTTGTCTTCAGCGTTTCCGTGCCGGTCGCGATCCTGCTTGTGTTCAAGCTGCAGCAGATCCTGCGCGAGATCGAATGGGCGCAGCGCGTCGACTTCGGGGTGGACCGCATCCTCCGCTCGCACAGGGCCGACTTTGTCCTGATGGGCCTCGGGGCGCTGCTGGTGCTCGCGGGGCTGGTGTCGCTTGTGCGCATCGTGGTGCTCTCTCGCCGCGCGAAGCGCGAGCAGGGCAGTCCGGTCGCGGACAGAACGCGGGAGCGGGCGGCAGGCAGCGGCGCGGAGCGCGCCGTCGTCTCGCCGCGCAGCGGGCAGGACAGGTATCTCCGCCAGCTCGACGAGTATCTGAAAAACGGCATCATCGACAAGGCGGAGTACAAGGTGCTGAAAGAGCGCCACAGGAGACGGTGAGAAAAGGCCCCCTTTAGGCAAGGGGGCCGATAAGGATTCATGTATGAAAACAGTTGAAATCTACACCGACGGCGCTTGCAGCGGGAACCCCGGGCCGGGAGGCTGGGGGGCGATCCTGCGTTATCGCGGAACGGAAAGGGAGCTCTCCGGCGGGGAGGCGCAGACCACCAACAACCGCATGGAGCTCACCGCCGTCATCCGCGCGCTCGAGGCGCTGAAGGAGCCCTGCACGGTCGAGCTCTGGTCCGACTCCCGCTATGTGATCGACGGCCTCGAAAAGGGCTGGGCCAAAGGCTGGCGGCAGCGCGGCTGGATCAAGGCCGACAAAAAGCCAGCCCTCAACCCCGATCTGTGGGAGAGGCTGCTGACGCTGTGCGAGAGCCACGAGATGCGGTATCACTGGGTCCGCGGCCACGCCGACAACGAATATAACGAGCGCTGCGACGCCCTGGCCGTCGCGGCGCGGGAGAGAATTGTTCAGTGTGAAGAGTGAAGAGTGGAGTTGCGGTATCCTCTTCGGGGGTTGATTTGAATGATCCCTCTTGTACGTCATTGCGAACATTCTGACGCGGAAAAGGGAAGGCCGGGAGCAAATATTTCAAACGCGCCGCAGGCGCTCCATAACTTCACTCTCCACTCTCCAAACTCCACTCTCAAAACAGGTGATCTTTTTGAAGCAGATTGATTACAAAGCCCCGCCGCTGAGGATCTTCGCGCAGTATCTGGCGGGGCATAAAAAGCTCTTCTTCCTCGATATGGGCTGCTCGGTGTGCGTGGCGCTGGTCGACCTGCTCTTCCCCTACGTCTCGCGCATGAGCATGTACCGCCTGCTGCCGGACAAGCGCTTCGGCGCTTTCTTCGCGGTCATGGCGCTCATGGCCGCGGCCTATGTGCTCAAGTCCGCGCTGTTCTACGTCATCACGGTCTACGGCCACCGCATGGGCGTGCTGGTCGAGTCCGACATGCGCCGCGACGTGTTCGAGCATATGCAGAAGCTGTCCTTCTCCTTCTACGACCGCAACCGCACCGGCGTACTCATGAGCCACATCACCTCCGACCTCTTCGAGGTGACGGAGCTGGCCCACCACGGGCCGGAAAACCTGCTGATCTGCTCGCTGACCTTTGTCGGCTCGATGCTCGTGATGCTCACGGTCAACTGGAAGCTGGCCCTCGCGCTGGCCGCGGTGATCACGGCGAGCCTCTGGTTCACGCTCTCGCAGCGCGCGGCCATGCGCCGCGCCAACGTCGAGGTCAAGCGCAAGACCGCGGACATCTACGCCGCCATCGAGTCGAGCATCTCCGGCATCCGCACGGCCAAGGCCTTCGCCAACGAGGGCGAGGAGAACCGGAAGTTCGACCGCGCGAACGAGCTGTTTCGCGGCGCGAAGACCGAGTATTACCGCGCGATGGCCCTGTTTCAGGGCGGCATGGAGTTCACCGGCGGCATCGCCCAGGTCGTGGCGATCACGGTGGGCGGCCTGCTCATTATGGGCGGGGAGATGAGCTACGTCGACCTCATCACCTTCTCGCTGTACATCTCCGTGTTCATCAGCCCCATCCGGCGGCTCACGCAGTTTTCCGAGATCTACATGCAGGGCATGGCGGGCTTCTCGCGCTTTCTCGAGATCATGAACACCGAGCCCGCCGTCACCGACGCCCCCGACGCCAGGGAGCTCGTCGGCGCGCGCGGCGAGGTCGAATATAAGGACGTGTGCTTCGCCTACGCAAACGGCGTGCCGGTGCTGAAAGATATCAGCCTGCATATCCCGCCCGGCGGGAGCCTCGCCCTGGTCGGGCCCTCCGGCGGCGGCAAGACGACGCTCTGCTCGCTGCTGCCGCGCTTTTACGACGTGACGGCGGGCGCGGTGCTCGTCGACGGGCGGACGTGCGCTCGCTCACGCAGGAGAGCCTGCGGCGGGCCGTCGGCGTCATCCAGCAGGACGTCTTCCTCTTCGCCGGCACCGTGCGCGAGAACATCCGCTACGGCAGGCCCGACGCCACCGACGCCGAGGTGGTCGAGGCCGCCCTGCGCGCCGAGATCCACGAGGAGATCCTGCTCATGCCCGACGGCTACGACAGCTTCATCGGCGAGCGCGGGGTCATGCTCTCCGGCGGGCAGAAGCAGCGCATCGCCATCGCGCGGGTGTTTCTGAAAAATCCGCGCATCCTCGTGCTGGACGAGGCGACCTCCGCCCTCGACACCGTCACCGAGCAGCGCATCCAGGCGAGCTTCGACGAGCTCAGCCGCGGGCGCACGACTCTCACGATCGCGCACCGCCTGTCCACCGTGCGAAACGCCGACCGCATAGCCGTGGTGGAAAACGGGGAGATCGTCGAGCTCGGCAGTCACGAGGAGCTGCTGGCGAAGGGCGGCGCCTATGCCGCGCTGTGCCGCGCGCAGAGCTTGAAATAAGGCGAGCCTTCCCCTTGCGGGGAAGGCGCCCCGGTGCGCACACTGGGGCGGATGAGGTGTTGCCTTCCCCTCGAGGGGAAGCCAAGAATTCTCGGGAGGTTTTTCCTATGCTGAAACTGATCAAAACCGGGCACCGCGATCTCGAGCGCTATTATCCCCTGCTGGAGACTGACTTCGACTCTGAGGAGCTGGTCGGCAAGCTCGCCATGCACCGGGGCATGATGAACGGCTCGATCGACTTTCTCGCCCTGCGCGACGACGAGAGCGGCCTGGACGCGGGCTACGCCGTCGTGCTGACGAAGAACCTCTACGGCTACGTCGACCTCAAGTACATGGCCGTGATGCCGTGGTTTCGCGGCCGCGGCTTCGGCGTCCAGCTCATGCGCGAGCTCAACCGCCGCTACGCCGACGCCCAGGGCATCCTCGCCGAGGTCTCCGAGTTCGACGATCCCGACCCCGACAGGCTGCGCAAGCTGAAAAAGTTCTTCTCCCGCTTCGGCTACGAGGAGCTCGCGTGCGATTACAGGATCAGCGGGGTCAAAGCGAACCTGTACGTCAAGCCCCTCAAGGGCACGGCGGAGCTGGCCCCCGTCGCGCAGCGCATCCTGCCCGATTTCTACACGCGCTTCATGCCTCCCGCCGCCGTGTGGCGCATGCTGGACATATCTCCGAAAAAAGAAGAATAAATGTGTAGGGGCCGACGCCCTCGGCGGCCCGTGGTCAGTCTCCCCATGCGGGCCGACGGGGGCGTCGGCCCCTGCAAGAAACGCGTCGCATACAAGGAACGCACATGAACCTTCTGTTCCAACAGATCCTGCAGCATAAGGAAGCCGCCGCCCTCCCCTCCCTGCCGGAGAGCGGCGGGCTTCCTGCGCTCGTTTCCGGGCTCTCGCCGGTACACCGGGCGAATCTCGCCGCGGCCCTGCACGGCGCGCTGGGCCTGCCTCTCTTCGTCGTCTGCCCCGACGACACTGCCGCCGAGAGCTTCGCGCGCGACCTCGCCGCCATGACGGGCGAAGAGGTCACGACCCTCCTGCTGCGCGACTTCGTCTTCTACCCCGCCGAGGCCGCCTCCCGTCAGGCCGAGCAGCGCCGTCTCGCGACGCTGTATAATCTCGCGAAAGGGGAGAGCCGCCTGACCGTCGCCTCCGTCTCCGGCCTCATGCAGCGCACGCTGCCGCCGGAGCGCCTGCTGCGGACCGCCTTCACCGTCGAGGACGGCGCGAGTCTGCCCCCCGAGGACGTGGAGGACGCGCTTTTGCGCTGCGGCTACAGGCGCAGCCCCCAGGTCGAGGGCCCGGGCCAGTTCGCGCGGCGCGGCGGCATCCTGGACTTCTTCTCCCCCGCCGACCGCGAGCCGGTGCGCATCGAGTTCTGGGGCGACGACGTGGACTCCATGTCCTGCTTCGACCCCCAGAGCCAGCGCCGCACCGAGAGGCTCGAGCGCTGCACCGTCCTGCCCGCCGTGGAGGCTCTGAGCGCCCTGTGTCCCGGCGGGGCCGCGGCGCTGGCAAAGGAGATCGAGCGCTTTGCCGACAACTGCCAGAAGCGCCGCCGCACGGAGCTTGCCGCGACGCTGGCGGCGAACCTCCGCGCCGACGCCGAAAAGCTCGCGAACGGGGCGGCCCTGTCCGACCTCGACCGCTATCTGCCGCTTCTCTACGGCGAGGCGAGCGGGCTTGACTACATCCCGGACGAGGCCGTCGTCTTCCTCGACCAGCCCGGGCGCTGCGCCGAGCGGGCGCGGGCCTATGAAAAGCAGCTTTCGGACGATGTGGGCGAGCTGCAAAAGCGCGGCATGATCGCCGTGAGCGCCGAGGGCTTCCGGGTTTCCAACGAGGTCCTGTTCCGCCGCCTCGCGGAGAAGCCGCTGTACATGGCCGACGCCTTCACCGTGGGCCGCGCGAGCGTGCCGCCGCGGACGCTGACGAGCATAGCCGCCAAGCAGCTGCCCTCTTACGCGGGCTCGGCCCAGACCGCCTGCGACGACGTGAGCGCCTACTGCAGGCAGGGCTTCCGCGTGGCCGTCCTCGCCGCCGACGAGCGCCGGGCCGAGGTCCTGCAGCGCTTCTTCGCCGAGCGCGGGATCGAAGCGCCGGTGAGCCGGGAGCTCACGCGCCCGCCGGAGCCGGGCCGCTGCGCGATCACGATCGGGGCGGTGTCCGCGGGCTTCGAGTACCCCGGCCTGCGCCTCGCGGTGCTGACCGACGCCCAGCTCCTGCGCGCGAAGGGCCGCCAGGCGAAGACGCCGAAGAAGCTCCCCGCCGGGCGCGAGCGCATCGAGAGCTGCGCCGACCTCTCGGTGGGCGACTACGTCGTGCACGAGAACCACGGCATCGGCCGCTTCGCGGGCATCGTGCGCATGCAGGTCGACGGCTTCGACAAGGACTACATCAAAATAAACTACGCCGGGACGGACACGCTCTACGTGCCCGCGACCCAGCTCGACCTCGTGTCGAAGTACACGGGCGCGGGTGAGGAAAAGCCGGTGCGCCTGTCGAAGATGGGCGGGGCCGAGTGGGCCAAGACCCGCAGCCGCGCCAAGGCCTCGGCCAAGGACATGGCCGAGAGGCTCATCAGGCTCTACGCCCAGCGCCAGCGCCTGCCGGGCCACCCTTTCGCCCCCGACAGCGAGTGGCAGCGCGAGTTTGAGGAGAACTTCGGCTACACCGAGACCGACGACCAGCTCAAATGCACGGCCGAGATCAAGGCCGACATGGAGCGCTCGGTCCCGATGGACCGCCTGCTCTGCGGCGACGTGGGCTTCGGCAAGACCGAGGTCGCCCTGCGCGCGGTGATGAAGTGCGTGCTCGACGGCAAACAGGCCGCCATCCTCGTGCCGACCACGGTGCTGGCCAATCAGCACTACCAGACCGCCCTGCAGCGCTTCTTCGGCTTCCCGGTGAGCATCGGGGTTTTGAGCCGCATGGGCACCGGCGCCCAGAGCGCGAAGACTATCAAGGAGCTCGAGACCGGGGAGTGCGACCTCGTCATCGGGACCCACCGGCTCTTGAGCAAAGACGTGAAGTTCAAAAACCTCGGCCTTCTGGTCGTGGACGAGGAGCAGCGCTTCGGCGTGACGCACAAGGAGCACATCAAGGAGCTCTCGCGCGGCGTGGACGTGCTGACGCTGACGGCCACGCCCATCCCGCGCACGCTGAACATGGCCATGTCCGGCATCCGCGACATGTCCACCATCGAGGAGCCGCCCGAGGACCGCCAGCCCGTGCAGACCTTCGTGCTCGAGCACGACTGGGGGATCGTTTCCGACGCCATCCGGCGCGAGCTGCAGCGCGGCGGGCAGGTCTACTACCTGCACAACCGCATCGAGGACATCGAGCGCACGGCCAAGCGCCTGCGGGAGCTGCTGGACGACGAGCCCAGCATCGCCGTCGCCCACGGGAAGATGGACCGCGCGCAGCTCGCCGCGGTGATGGACGGCGTCGTCTCCGGCGAGACGCAGATTTTGGGCGGCACCACCATCATCGAGACCGGCATCGACATCCCGAACGTCAACACCCTCATCATCGAGGACGCCGACCGCCTCGGCCTTGCCCAGCTGCACCAGATCCGCGGCCGCGTGGGCCGCTCGACGCGGCGGGCCAGCGCCTACCTCACCTTCCGGCGCGACAAGGTCCTGACCGAGGACGCGGAAAAGCGCCTCAACGCGATCCGGGACTTCGCCGCCTTCGGCTCGGGCATGAAGATCGCCATGCGCGATCTCGAGATCCGCGGCGCGGGCAGCCTTTTGGGCGCGGAGCAGTCGGGCCACATGGTTGACGTGGGCTACGACATGTATATGAAGCTTTTGAGCGAGGCCGTGCTCGAGGCGCGGGGCATCGAGGTGCCGCAGCGCGCGGACTGCTCGGCGGACCTCGCCATCGCGGCGAACATCCCCGAGCGCTATATCGAGTCGAGCGAGCAGCGCATGGACGTCTACCGCCGCATCGCCCTGATCCGCACCGAGGAGGAGGCCGACGACCTCACCGACGAGCTGATCGACCGCTTCGGCGACACCCCGCCCGGGGTCAACGCCCTGATCCACGTCGCCCTGCTGCGCGGCGAGGCCGGGCGCGCGGGCATCACCGACATCGCCCAGAAGAACGGCTGCCTGCGCTACACGGTGGCGGACTTCGACATGGAGAAGGTCTCCGCCCTCTACGCGAGACCGGAATATAAAGGCCGCCTGCGGGTGGAGGCGGGCTCGAAGCCCTGCCTGAGCGTGAAGATCATGAACAAAAACCGCGTGCTCGACGAGGCTCGCCGCTTCGCCGCGGATTGGGGAAAATAAATCCCCATGCAGAGAAGGCTGAGACGCGCGGAATAGAAGCTGACGCAAGGGGATCTGTATGTGCATGAAATCCGGCTGTCCCGTCAGGGGCGGGGATTTCGCACGTTCAAAAACACGATGAGAGCGTATGCTTTCATCGTGTAAGTTTACAAGATATTCTTGATTTGCCCGGAAAACGATGGTATAACGTAGAAGCATATAATTCCCAAGGAGAGAACAGCCATATGAAACGTTTCATCTTCATTCTGCTCGCGATCCTGGTCGTCTTCGGCGCCGTGAGCACCGCCGTCAGCCTCAACCAGAAGCCGGAGGAGACGGCCGCGCCCGCGATCGCCCCGACGCCCGAGACCGCGGCCCAGACGGAGCCGGCCGCGTCCGCCGGAGACCGCAGGCTGGACTATGACGCGCTGCGCGCCCTGCACGGCGCCGACGAGACCGTGATGAGCCTCGGCGGCGAGAGCGTGAGCTGGGCGGAATACTGCGACTGGCTCAGCGCGACCGGGCGGCAGATCGAGGATTACTTCCAGCAGATGGCGGCCTACTACGGCATGTCGGCGGACTGGGGGGGCTCTGTCGGCGACGACAGCGGCATGAACTTCGCGCAGTACGCCGTGCACGAGACGAACGAGAGTCTGTCCAGCGTCCTCGCCTACCGCTGCTTCGCGGCGGAAAAGCAGCTCAGCCTGAGCGAGGAGGAGCAGGAGCAGCTCACGGACGAGGCGCTGGCGAAGTCGCTGCTCGGCGAGGACGCGACGGTCGAAGCGTTCAAGGCCGCGCTCGAGGAGGAGGGCTTCGGCCTCGAGACCTACCGCCGCATCCGCGAGACCAATCAGCTGCTGGAGAAATACTATGACGAGACCTACGGCGCCGAAGGCGAGAAGGTTTCGGACGAGGACGTGCTGGCCTATCTGGAGGAGGAGGGCTTCGTCACCGCCGCGCAGATCCTGCTCAGGACCATCGACCCCAACACCGGCGAAAAGCTGGACGAGGCGGTCGTGGCCGAGAAGCTGCTCCGGGCGGAGGAGCTGACCGAGGAGCTGCGCGCCGTCAAGAAGCCGGAGAAGCGCGAGGCGCGCTTTCTGAAGCTCAAGGAGAAGTTCTGCGAGGACGGCGGGAAGGCGGCCTATCCCGACGGCTACACCTACACCCCCGGCACCCTGCTCGAGCCCCTTGAGAAGGCCGCCGCCGCCCTCGAGCCCTACGAGGTCTCCGACCCGGTGGAGACCTACTACGGCTACCACGTGATCATGCGCCTGCCGCTGCGGGCGGACTGCCTGCTCTATTCCGCGCAGGGCATGCCCGTCTCCGCGCGCGCGGAGGTCGCCGCCGTCGGCATGAGCAAAGAGCTCGATGACTTTGTCGAGGCCAACCCCGTCGTCTACGCCGACGGCATCGAGGATCTCGACCTGATGAAATTCATCAAATAACAGAAACGCAGCGGACAGCGCCGGCGGGGCCTTTGCCCCGCCGGCGCTTTTTCCGCGCCGACAGGCCCCGGAGCTCCGGCCTGTAAGATCCCTCGGCCGCGCCCGGGACGACACAGGCCTTCGGCTTGCCGGACTTCGTTCACAATCTCGGCAGCGTCCCGCAAAAGCCTCCTGACGGCGGGGCGGCCGCGCCCGAGGGCGAGATCGTCGGGGGCGTCATCCTGACCAACTCGCAGACGGTGTATCTCAATGACGCCAGCGCCGCCGTCTTCGACAACGAGTGCGCGGTGGAGACCAACAAGGGCGAGGTATACGAGAACGCGGGCACGGTCAAGACCAATGAGGGCACGGTATATTTCAACGAGGGCACGGTCAAGACCAATGAAAACGGCGCGACGGTCGAGTTCAACACCAGCACGGTGGAGACCAACAACGGCACGGTGGAGACCAACCAGGGTTTTGTCGTTTTCGATGAAAACGAGGGCATAGTCGGGGCCAACGACGGCGCAGGAGGGAGGCGGCTGGAAGGTGAGCTTCGGCGAGGTCCTGAACAACCTGTGCGTCTTCTTCTCCAAGCCCGAGCCGCCGAAGCCCGAGCCGTCAAAGCCCGCGCAGTCGAAGCCGATGCAGGAGACAGGGGCTCCCGTGCCTGACGATCAGTACATGGGCTTTATCGACAGCGTGGTCGGGAAGATCGCCCAGGCGCCCGAGAACGGCACGGTCGAGATCGACGCCGGCGTCTGGCAGAGCTACCGCACCGAGGTCTTCCAGGCCCTGGCGAAGCGCCCGGACGTGACGCTGAAAACGACGTACAAGGGAGCGGGCGGCCTTATGAGCTTCACGATCCCGGCGGGCGCCGACGTGCTCGGCGCGGTGGGCCGGAGGACGGTCGTGACGTTCGCGGAGCTCGCGGCGCTGCTGGGCGTCACGCCCGTCGAGGCGGGCATGAAGCTCGAGCCCAGAGCCTGAACAATAAGCGAAAACCGCGGCGGATCCGATTGTGATCCGCCGCGATTTTCGTTTCCCCCGGCGCAGGGCGATTCATGAATCGCCCCTGCTGCGTTCCCGCGCCCGCGCGATCACGTACACCGTCGGCAGCAGGCCGAAGCAGAAGACGAGGTTCGCCGCCGGGATGATTGCCTCCGACCAGCGCTCGAGACCGGGCGCGTCGGGGGAAATCAGCAGCGAGAGGGCGACCGCGCCCGCCGCGCAGAGCCAGAGCAGGCCCGTTTCGCCCTTTATCCCGAGCTTTGCCGCGAGAGCGCCCGCCTCGCCGCCCGCCATCCGGTGCAGGCAGCGCGCCCCGGAAAGCAGAAAGAGCGAGGCCGTCAGAAAATCCGGGAAGATCCACAGCATCACGACCGGCGCCTCCATGCGCTCGAGCGTGTTGAACAGGCGCAGCGTGCGCACGAGCACGAAGAAGGGGCGCGAGAGCTCCGCCGTGAGCTCGTGGCCGAAGCTGCCCGTGACGGCGAGGGCCAGCAGCGTCAAAAGCGCGCTGAGACCGAGCATCCACAGCGCGATCGCCCGCCCCGTCCCGCGCTCTCCGTCCGCCGCCGCCGGGAAGCAGAGCACCGCCGCCGCGCCCGCGATCAGATCGACCGGCACCAGCGCCCCGCGCGCAAGGCCGGGCAGCTCCCCGGGCTGCAGGGGCCACAGCTTGTCGGCCTTCACCCGGCGCAGGGCCAGCACCAGCAGCACCAGCAGCACGCCCAGCAGCAGGGGC
>JAILNC010000134.1 GCA_024691985.1 Oscillospiraceae bacterium
CATACAATATCCGACATTGCCTTGATAGCAACAGAAAACACCGCGGCGGGCACGGGCGTGGGCGCGGGCGCTTCGGCCGGCGCGGCGGGCGCGGGGGTATCCGCCAGGGCGGGGCCCTCCGACGGGAGATGGACGAGCTCCCGCTTCTCCATCTCGATATCCAGCAGCAGGTACACGGCGATGGCCAGCACCAGCAGAAACAGCAGGACGAACAGGACCGCCTTGATTCTTCCTTTATCCATGGGCAGTTTTCCTCCGAAATCTTATTATACAGCAGATGCCCGCCCTTGTCCAGAAGCGGCGGGGCCTGCGCATGCTTTTTGGACGGCGCGCCGGAAAAAAAGTTCGCGCCGCGCCATGCGGCACGGCGCAATATGCAGGCAAAGTCCATAAAGGCAAATAACGCTGTCATTCTGAGGAACGAAGAGACGAAGAATTATTTGGAGAAGCATTGATTTCCGGGTTTTTAAGATCCTTCGACTCCGCTTCGCTCGGGATGACAAACCGGCGGTTTGTCCGCAGTCTGCTCGGGCGCTCCTTACGGCAGGCGGCCGAGGATGTTGTCCGTGGTCACAAGCCCGAAAAAGCGCGAGTCCAGCGCCGTCTCGCGCCGGTCGCCCAGCACGAAGTATTCGCCCTCGCGCAGGATCAGCGGATAGACCGCCCCGTCCGGGACCGCGTCGGTGCGGGTGATGCTGTAGCTGCCGCGCTCGGCCAGGCCGTTGACGTAGACGATCCCGCCGTGCAGGTCCACCGTGTCGCCGGGCACGCCGACCACGCGGCGCAGCACCGTCCCGCGCACGTCGACGTCCAGCACCGCCACGTCGCCCCGGCCGGGCGCGCCGAGACGCAGATAGAAGACGGGCCGCCCCGCCCGGTAAGCGGGGGCCATGTCGTCGTCGTGCACGACGGCCACGCCGAAAACAAAGACGAAGAGCGCCGCCGCCAGCAGCGCCAGGACGACAAAAAAGCGTATCCTCCGGATCGCGCCGGTGTGATACCTGTCGTAGCTTCCCCCTGTTTTCCCGTTCGCCATGCCGCGTCCCTCCGTGCAAGTGTTTTTTGTATTTTAGCATGCTCCCCGCGAAAAGAAAAGCGCTCCGGGGCGCGGGGCGAAAATTTTCCGGCGCAGCTGTGTCCGGGGCGGCAAAAGGCGGTTTACAGCGGACAAAACTTTTGGTAAAATTGAGGAAAGAAACAGACAGAGGAGGGATCTGTGTGTACGGGATCGTTCGGCGGGACCCCGCGCTGCGCCCCTTTGAAAAGGATATCGAGCTGCGCATGGACAATTACCGGCGCGTCCGCAGCCGTCTGACCGGCAGGGGCACGCTCAGGGACTTCGCCAACGCGCATGAATTCTACGGCTTCCACCGCACCGGCGAGGGCTGGATCTACCGCGAGTGGGCCCCCGCCGCCGAGGCGCTCTACCTCATGGGCGAGTTCAACGGCTGGCAGGAGACCGCGAACCCCCTCCGCCCCATCGGCGGCGGGAACTGGGAGCTCTTCCTCCCGCGCGAGGCCCTGTACGACGGCAGCCGCGTCAAGACCGTCGTGCGCAGCGGCGGCAGCCTCTCGCTCCACGTCCCGCTCTACGCCAGACGCGTGGTGCAGGACAGCGTCAGCTTCGAGTGGATCTGCGAGGTCTGGGACCCGACGCAGCCCTTCCCCTGGACGGACGCGGGCTTCAGGCCCGACGCCCACCCCTTCATCTACGAGGCCCACGTCGGCATGGCGACCGAGGAATACCGCCCGGGTACATACCGGGAGTTCGCCGACAACGTGCTGCCGCGCATTCAGGCCCTCGGCTACAACACGGTGCAGCTCATGGCGGTCATGGAGCACCCCTACTACGGCTCCTTCGGCTACCAGGTGTCCAACTTCTTCGCCGCCTCCAGCCGCTTCGGCTACCCGGAGGAGCTGAAATACCTGATCAACCGCGCCCATGAGATGGGCATCGCGGTGCTGCTGGACGTGGTGCACTCCCACGCGGTCAAAAACACCGTCGAGGGCATCAATCGCTTCGACGGCACGGAGTACCAGTTCTTCCACGAGGGGCCGCGCGGCGATCACCCCGCCTGGGGCACCAAGTGCTTCAACTACGGCAAGGACGAGGTGCTGCATTTCCTGCTGTCGAATCTCAAGTTCTGGATGACCGAGTACCACTTCGACGGCTTCCGCTTCGACGGCGTGACCAGCATGCTCTATCACGACCACGCCCTCGGCGAGGCCTTCACCCGGCTGGAGCAGTACTTCTCCATGAACACCAATACCGAGGCCATCACCTATCTGCAGCTGGCCAACGAGCTCATCCGCGAGGTCAACCCCCACGCCGTCACCGTCGCGGAGGATATGTCCGGCATGCCCGGCATGTGCGTGCCGGTCGCCGAGGGCGGCGTCGGCTTCGACTACCGCCTCGCGATGGGCCTGCCCGATCTGTGGATCAGGCTTATCAAGGAGCAGCGGGACGAGGACTGGAGCCTCGATCAGATCTGGCACGAGCTCAACGCCCGCATGGCGGCCACCATCGCCTACGTCGAGAGCCACGACCAGGCCCTCGTCGGCGACAAGACGGTCATCTTCCGCCTGGCCGACGCGCGCATGTATACCGATATGGACAAAATCTGCCACAACGAGGTCATCGACCGCGCCATCGCCCTGCACAAGCTGCTGCGCCTGCTGACCATGTCCGCCGGCGGCAACGGGTATCTCAACTTCATGGGCAACGAGTTCGGCCACCCCGAGTGGATCGACTTCCCGCGCGAGGGCAACGGCTGGAGCCACCATTACTGCCGCCGCCAGTGGAGCCTGGTGGAAAACGGCTATCTCAAGTACGGGCAGCTCAACGCCTTCGACGCCGCCATGATCCACGCCGCGCGCGACAACCGCATCCTCGACGACGGGACCGCGCATCTGCGGCGCATCCATCAGGACGACCACATGCTGGCCTACGAACGCGGCGGTCTGGTCTTCGTGTTCAACTTCGACCCCTGCCGCAGCCACGAGGACTACGTGATCCCGGTGTCCGCCCCCTGCGACCACGAGGTGCTGTTCACCTCGGACGATCTGGAGTTCGGCGGCTTCGGCCGCATCGGGCACGAGCTGCGCTCGGCCTACGTCCCGGGCCAGCGCGGCCCCGCGCTGATGCTCGGCCTGCCGCCCCGCACCGCGATGGTGCTGCGGCCGGTGAAATAAAACAAAACTTACGCAGATCCCCGGCGGAGCGCTCCGCCGGGGATTTCGTTTTGTGGCGACGCCCTGCCTTCCCCTCGAGGGGAAGGTGCCCCAGTGCTCACACTGGGGCGGATGAGGTGTTGTTCACCGCCTGAACGAAGCCGGGTCAAATGCTGCGGCTTCCACCTCATCAGTCTCGCTGCGCTCGACAGCTTCCCCTCAAGGGGAAGCCGAAGAGATTCATTGCTTATAGGGACTGCCCTCCGAGGCCTGCTCCAGCGCGTACTGGTTCTCCGGCACGACGCCGAGGTTCTGCTGCAGCCAGCGGCGGGTGTTGGCGGAGCTCTCCAGCACGTCGAGGAAGAGATACGCGTCGGCGTCGTAGTACCAGCTCAGGCCGTCCGGGGTGGGGAGGGGCTCCTGCTCGCGCTCGATGTTGATCGAGACGTTCGTCCCCTCGCGCCGCTGCTGATCGCCGCCGAAGGCGAACCAGCGCGCGATGTTCCCCTCCCGCGCGTCGGGCAGGATGCCCTCGTGCCAGAGGCTCTCGGCCTGCTCGGGCGTGAGGTACAGATCCTCGCCCGTCCAGCCGTAGCGGGCCTCGCCCGTCCAGCCGTAGCGGGGATCGTCCGCGGGCCGCCTGACCGCGACGGAGGCGTAGCGGACCTTCTCCGCCGTGACGGCGCGCCTCGCCCCGGCGCGCTGCAGGATCGCCTCCGGGCAGTTGCTCAGCGCCTGCCAGCGCATGATGGAGGCCGTGGGGTCGCTCTCGAGGCTCTCGTCGGCGCAGACGCGGTAGAGGCGCGTGAAATGTTCTCCGTTTTTGAGCGTATAGTCGACGTTCAGCGTCATGCTCCGCAGGCGGCTTGCGCCCTCGTCGCGGGCTTTGTTCTCAATGAGCGCGCGGTGGGTCTCGCAGCCGAGCGCGATGCTCTCGGGCTCGTACAGCTCCGCGTTGTTCAGGTGTACGCAGGCGATCTCGTCCGCCGCGGGCACGCGCGTCTCGTAGCCGAACACGTCCGCCTTCGCGAGCACGACCATCAGCACGAGGCAGGCGCAGATGATCCCGAGCTGCTTCCAGCCGCCGCCGAAGACGCGCAGGGTCTTTTTCATCAGCATCTGGGCCGCGAAGAAGCCGACAAAGGCGCAGACGCAGAGCGTCACAGCCAGGGCCGCGGCCAGCGCGCGCCCGTACAGCAGCACGCCCAGCAGCGCCTCGTTCGCGACGGCCGCGCCGACGAGGGCGCAGCCGATCGCCATGCACACCCGGAACACGGGGCGCAGGACGGGCACGGCCACGATCTCGCCCGCGGTCTCCATCTGCCGCCTCCGCAGAAGCAGCAGGCCGAGGGCGGCAAGCCCCAGCCCCGCCGCCGCGATCGCCGCGAGGTAGCCGAGGCCCTGCATATGATAGACGGGCTGTACCCCCGGCACGGCGTCCGCGTAGCCCGCGGGGTACTCGGCGCGGACCGTCAGGCCGTCGGTCATGTGCAGGATGGGCGAAAGACCCGAGAAGAGCAGCTTGTCCCAGCTGTAGCCGTAGACCAGCGCGCCCAGGAGCGAGCGGACGGTCGCCTCCACGATGGCGGCGGTGCAGCCGAGCACCGCGTAGACCGCGGGCAGGATGAGGACGTTGCCGGTCAAAAGCCCGCAGAAGCAGGCCATGCCGAAGAAGGCGGTGTTCGACAGCGCGGTCATCGCAAGCCAGGCAAGCAGGCAGCCGGTGTCCGCCCCCCGTCTGCCGTAGTGGAGCAGGAGCAGGAGGAAGACCAGCCCATCCGCCAGCAGCAGCGGCACGAGCCCGGTGAGCACGGCGGTGCGGTAGACGGTCTCCCGCTTCATGGGCAGGGCGCAGACCATGCCGCAGGCGCGGGGGCTGTACAGGTGGCTCAGCATGGCCATCGCCACGGCCGGGCCCATGAAGAAGGCGAGGAAGGCGAGGATGCGCCCGGACTCAAGCACGGAGCGGTCGAGATTCGTGATCCAGCTCGAATAGGCGTCGAAGTTCTCGGGCGGGGCGCTGGCGAGCAGGGCCGGGCCCAGCAGGAGCAGCGCCGTCAGCCACAGGACCCACAGCGGCCAGAAGCGCCGCAGCAGGTGCAGGCTGTAGGATCGGTTAAAGAAGGATGTTCCGGATCTCATGCTCCGCACCTCCCAGCTCGTAAATGAAGATCTCCTCGAGACTCAAAGGCAGCACGTCGAGGAAGAAGGGCTCGCACTCCGCGAGCCGGTCCGTCAGCTCCTCCGCGCTCCCGCGCAGGATGAGCTGACGCAGACGCCCGGTGCGCGTCTCGTGCAGGATCTCGAGATCCGCCGGCAGCTCGCGCTCGTCGGGCAGGGCGAGCTGGATCTTGACCATGTTCTCCTGCAGCTCGCTCAAGGGCCGCTCGAGCAGCATGCGGCCGCGGTCCATGATGCCGACGTGGTCGCAGACGTCCTCGAGCTCGCGCAGGTTGTGGGACGAGACCAGCACCGTCGTGCCGCGCTCAGCCACGTCCTGCAGCAGCAGGCTCCAAACCTGGCGGCGCATCACGGGGTCGAGACCGTCCACCGGCTCGTCGAGCAGAATGACCTCCGGGCAGCAGCTCAGGGCGATCCAGAAGGCCGCCTGCTTCTGCATGCCCTTGGACAGACGCCGCATGCTCTGCTCGGGACGCAGCTCTCCGAAGGCCGCGGCGAGCTTTTCAAAGCGCTCGGCCGAGAAGCTCGGGATCATGCTCGCGTAGAGCTGCTGCATGTCCCGGATGCTCGCGCCGCCGTAGTAAAAGATGTCGTCGGGGATGTAGGCGATCCTCGCCTTGACGGCGGGGTTTTCGTAGACCGGCTCGCCGCCGACGAGGACTTCGCCGCTGT
Source organism: Oscillospiraceae bacterium (assembly GCA_024691985.1). Taxonomy (GTDB): domain Bacteria; phylum Bacillota; class Clostridia; order Oscillospirales; family Oscillospiraceae; genus Limivicinus. The sequence continues at coordinate 6,025 of JAILNC010000134.1, forward strand.
CCTGCCGATAGATGCCCGCCGCATGGCGGATCAATGTGGACTTGCCCGCCCCGTTCGGTCCGACGAGGCCGTAGACCGCGCCCTTCGGAACGCGGATGTTCAGCCCGCGGAGGGCGGGAAAGCCGTCAAAGCTCTTGCAGAGCTCTCTGACCTGTATCATCGCTCTTCCTCCTTGATCATGGACACAAGCGCCTCGCGGCTGACGCCGAGGGCGTCGAACTCCTGCACGAGGGCCGCGAGCTTCTCCCGAAGCTCCGCCTCCTTCGCCGCCCTGGCTGCGCCGCCCGCGGCGACGAAGCTCCCCTTTCCGGGGACGGAGACGATCGAACCCTCCTGCTCGAGCTCGCGGTAGGCGCGCTGGATCGTGTTGGGGTTGATCGACAGCTGCATCGCCAGCTCGCGCACCGAGGGCAGCCTGCTGTCCGGCGGCAGAACGCCCGAGAGCATGAGCTGGCGGAGGCTGTCCTTCACCTTTTCGTAGATGGGTCGGGCGTCGCTGTAATTGATGGTGATCAAGCCCGCTTCCCCCTTTCGCCTGGATTTGTGTCGTGTGTTAACTGTATTAATCCGATTAGTACAGTTATGGTATAACACAGGCGCGCGATGTTTGTCAAGGTCTTTTTTCTTTGGTCCTGTTGTGCTATACTGTGGAAAAACCGCGAACGGAGCCTTTTATGAAATACAAGTGCCTGGTCTTTGACCACGACGACACGGTCGTCAATTCCACCGCCACCATCCACTACCCCTGCTTTGTGGAGTATCTGAAGGAATACTACCCGGGCCGGAGCATGAGCCTTGAGGACTATTT
>JAILNC010000137.1 GCA_024691985.1 Oscillospiraceae bacterium
AGAGCAACGACCTGCTGATGCTGCTGATCCTCTTCCTGCTCTACCGGGACAGCGGCGACACGGACCTGCTGCTCATCATGGCCGCCGCGTTTCTGCTGTGAAAAAACGGGAAAACGGCCGCCCTGTCAGGAGGGCGGCCGAAGCTGTTCCCGGTGCGGCGCTTCTCTCAGTCAAGGCAGTCCTCGCCGAACAGAACGCGCGGCCGTCCGGCTCTGCTTACGCCGCCTTTTCCGGCGTGATCCCCGCGGCGCGGAGCATGTCCTGGATGCTCACGGCGTAGCCCCGCGCCGGGTTGGAGACGAACACATGGGTCACCGCGCCGACGAGCCTGCCGTTTTGCAGGATGGGGCTGCCGGACATGCCCTGCACGATGCCGCCGGTGCGCGCCAGCAGCGCGCTGTCCGTCACGGAGAGCATGGCGTGCGTGCCGTCGGCGTCGCGGTAGACGCGGTTGACCTCGACGGCGAACTCCCGCCGCTGCCGCCCGTCCACGGTGGCGACGATGGACGCGGGCCCGGCGGTGATGCTGCCGATCTCCAGAAGCTGACCGTCCGGGCTGTCGTACAGAAAGCCGAAGACGCCCGCGTCGCTGTTGCGGTCGATCCGGCCGAGCACGGCCCCGAGGTCCGAGACCCCGCCCAGCTCTCCGGGCTTGCCGGGCGCGCCGGGCTGCACGGAGAAGATCTGCGCGTCCGTGACGACGCCGCCGCGCAGCGGGATCGTCAAGCCGGTGCTGCCGTCGTTGACGCTGTGGCCCAACGCGCCGAAGCGCCCGCTCTCCGGGTCACAGAAGGTCAGGGTCCCGATGCCGGACAGCGCGTCGCGCAGCAGGATGCCCAACATGGGCCGCCCGTCCTCCGATACGGCGGGTTCGACAGACAGCGTCAGAGCCTGTTCCCCGCGCCGGACGGAGAGCGCGAGCCGCTCCTCTCCCGCCGCGGCCACCGCGTCCATGAGCGCCGGGGCGTCCGCGACGGGCCAGCCGTCCACGGCGGTGATGAGGTCGCCCGCCTGCAGTCCGGCCTCCGCCGCCGGGGAGACCGCGCCCTGCGGCGTCTGCACCTCGCTCACGCCCGCCACCAGCACGCCCTCGGTTTCGAGCTGGATGCCGACAGCCTGCCCGCCGACGATCAGCTCCTGCGCCCAGGCCGGCACGGTCAAAAGGCCCGTGAGCAGCAGCGCCCACAGCCCCGTCCCGATCATTTTTTTCATGCGATCATTTCCTCCCGCTCGTGTGCTTTTCCTCCACAGTATGTGCACGGCGGGAAAAAATAAAGGCGGATATGCCTGTCAAAGCGGCAGCTTTTTTCCAGAAGCCGACGCCGCGGGCATATCCGCCGTTTGGGAGTATCTGGCTGTTTACGGATTACTTCTTTTCAAAGGCCTTGAGTTCGGGATAGGCCTCGTCGACCGAATAGACCATGTAAGTCACCGCGTCATAGACGATCTCGCCGGCGACGGCGTCGTCGCGCACGATGCAGTCGATCTTCGCGTCCACGGACAGATCCTCTTCGTCCACGACGAATTTGATGAATTTGTTCTCGTTGTTGAGCTTGTTGACCGCCTCCAGGACCTTGGCGGTGTCGGCCTTCTGGAATTTGATGACGCGCCAGCTGCGCAGGCTGACGACGTCCAGATCGGAATCAAAGAAGATCTTGATCGCGATCTTGTCCATGTAATCGCCGACGCCGTTGACGTCGACCTCCTCGTCGTCATCGTTGTCGATGCCCATGTAGTTGTACCGGATCTTCTCCCGGTCCATGACCTTCAGGAAGGACTTGGTGGTGCCGTACTGCGCGTTGGCGGCAAAGGCGGGAAGGCTCAGGCTCATGAACAGGCAGAGCACGAGCAGAACGGCGAGCAGCTTTTTCATTGTTTTCATGATGTTCTCTCCTTTTCGTCCGGCGCAGACAGCGTCCGGTGATACTGCGGATCTTCCGATCGCTGCCTTACTTTTCGATCATATGCACGTTGATGTGCTCGTAGCTCATGGGAACGCCGTTGGCCGCGAAGCACTCGCGCACGTTCTCGTTGAGGTCGAAATGCACGTCCCAGTAATCGGCGTTCCTGCACCAGACGCGCACGATGTACTCCACGCAGCTTCCCTTGTAGGCGCCGAGACGGACGAAGGGAGCGGGGTCGTCGAGGATGCGCCCGTCCTTGGCGACGGCGTCGAGGATCGCCTTTTTCACGTCCTCCGTGGCCGCGTCATAGGAGGCGCAGAAGGTCATGTCGACGCGGCGCAGCGGCTCGCGGCTGTAGTTCTTGACCGTGGCGCCGGTCAGGTCGCTGTTGGGGACGACGGTGGAGACGTTGTCGAGCGTGTTGATCTTCGTGTTGAAGAAGCCGATGCTCTTCACGACGCCGGTCTTGTCGCCGGCCTCGATGAAGTCGCCCTCCTTGAAGGGCTTGCTGATCAGCAGCAGGATGCCGGAGAAGAAGTTGCCCAGCAGACCCTGCACCGACATGGACAGCGCGAGACCGACGACGCTCAGCAGGGCGACCAGCGAGGTCGCGTTGATGCCGAAGGCGCCGGCCACGATGATGATCGTCACCGCCCACAGCAGGATGGTGACGGCCCGGGAGATGAGGTTCTTGACCGGGGCGTCGAGCTTGCTCGCCTTGCTCAGCGCCTTTTCGACGGCCGCCTTGACGATGCGGATGGCGATGAAGCAGACGAGCAGTGTCAGGATGCCGGAGATCACGGTGTCGAAAGCGAGATTGCCGGTCAGCGATTTGATGTTGTCAAGTCCCTGTGTCATATTCTTTCCTCCTGATTGTTGTATATCTGTTTTTTTGATCGCTCTTTATTTTCCGCGCCCCAGCCAGCCCTCGAGGATCAGGCTGGCCGCGACGGCGTCGACGGTTTTGCGGTGCTGCTTCTCCCGTTTCCCGCCCGCGTGCAGGATGGCGTGGGCCTCGACGCTGCTGCGGCGCTCGTCCCAGAGCACGACGGGCAGGCCGCTCTCGCGTTCGAGCAGCGCGGCGAAGGCGCGGCTCTTTTCGGCGCGCGGCCCCTCGGTCCCGTCCATGTTTTTGGGCAGGCCCAGCACCAGCGTGCCGACGTCCCGGGCCTTCGCCTCCTCCGCGATGCGCCGGGCCGCGCGCTCCATGTCCCATTCCTCCATGGTCCAGGCCTCGCCGGCGAGCATGCCGAGCAGATCGGACACCGCCAGCCCAATGCGCCTGTCCCCGTAGTCGATTGCCATCGCGCGCATATCAGTACCTCTCAAAGCACGCGCGGATCTCGCCCACGGAGTAGAGCGAGCCCACCGCGCACACGACGCTGTCCTCATCCGAGCGCGAGAGGGCGAGACTGACCCCGTCGCGTATGCTCTCGCAGACCGCGACGGGCTTGCTGTACCGCGCCAGATATGCGGCCAGCTCCGCCGCAGGGAGGGCGCGGCGACTTTCGGGCGTGATGCAGATGTACTCGTCCGCCGCCTCGTCGAGGATGGCCGTCAGGCCGGGGTAGTCCTTGTCCCGCAGGATGCCGAGCAGCAGGATGCGCCGCTTGTCCGGGAAATAGTGCAGCAGATTGTCCCGCACGGTCTCGGCGCACTGGGGATTGTGCCCCCCGTCCACGACGAAGAGGGGCTCGTCCGACAAAAGCTCGAAGCGGCCGGGCCAGCTCACCGCGTAGAGGCCGTGCTCCACGTCGCTCTGCTCGAGCGTCCAGCCCTTTTCGCGCAGGACCTGAACGAGCTCCAGCACCACGGCGGCGTTTTTGAGCTGGTGCCTGCCCAGCAGCGGCAGGGCGTAGGGCTCGCCCCGGTAGGTGAAGCTCTGCCCGTAGAGGGAGTCGAACTCGCTGACGATCTGCGAGAAATCCGCGATGCGCAGCCTTGCCCCCTCCTCCGCGCAGCGGCGGCGGATGACCTCCGTCACGGCCTCGCTCTGCTCGAAGAGCACGACGTCCGTGTCCGGCTTGATGATGCCCGCCTTCTCGAAGGCGATCTGCTCCACGGTATCCCCGAGCACTGCCGTGTGGTCGAGGCCGATGTTCATGATGACCGCCGCCTCGGGCGGGCCGATGATGTTCGTCGCGTCGAAGCGGCCGCCGAGCCCGACCTCGAGCACCACGACGTCGCAGTTTTCCTGCGCGTACCACAGCAGGGCGACCGCGGTCATGAGCTCGAACTCGGTGGGGTGATCGTCCATGGCTTCGGCGGCGGGCTTTACGCGGGAAACAATTTCCGCCAGCACGTCGTCATCGATTTGACGGCCGTTTATCTGCATGCGCTCGTTGAAGCGGTAGAGATAGGGCGAGGTATACAGGCCTGTTTTATACCCGGCGGCCTTGAGGACCGAGGCGGTCATGGCCGCGCAGCTCCCCTTGCCGTTCGTGCCCGCGATGTGGACGAAGCGCAGCGCGTTCTGGGGATCGCCGAGCTTTTCCAGCAGCGTGCGGATGCGCGCCAGCCCCGGCTTCGAGCCGAGGTTTTCCACCGCGTGGATGTAGGCGAGGGCTTCCTTGTAATCCATGGCATTGCTCTCCTTTGCTTACCTGCATTGTAGCATCTTTTTCCCTGCGCGGCAAGGGACGGAGAAAAAAAGAAACGCTTGTTTTTATGGTTCCGCATGGTATAATAAAGAGAATTATATTTTGCGTTTTCGCCGCGAAGCGGCACGACAGATCGGAGGTCCTTTCCCATGATCGTTTTCAACGTCCCCCCCTGCACGGGGCGGGAACTCGACTATATCCGCGAGGCCGTCGCGTCGCACAAGATCAGCGGCGACGGCGCGTTCACCAAAAAATGCAGCGCCTGGCTGGAGCAGCGCTTCGGCGCGCACCGCGTGCTGCTGACCACCAGCGGCTCCACCGCCCTCGACATGGCGAGTCTGCTGTGCCGGCTGCAGCCCGGGGACGAGGTCATCCTGCCGAGCTTTACCTTTTCCAGCACGGCCAACGCCTTCGCGATCTACGGGGCGAAGCTGGTCTTCGTCGACATCCGGCCCGACACCATGAACATCGACGAGACGAAGCTCGAGGCCGCGATCACCGACAGGACGCGCGTCATCGTCGCCATGCACTACGCGGGCGTGGCCTGCGAGATGGACACGATCATGGACGTCGCGCGGCGGCACGGCCTGCTGGTCGTCGAGGACGCGGCCCAGGCCGTCATGAGCACCTATAAGGGCAGGCCCCTCGGCACCATCGGCGACATCGGCTGCTACTCCTTCCACGAGACGAAGAACTACTCCATGGGCGAGGGCGGCGCGCTCGTCCTCAACCGGCCGGAGCTCGTCGAGCGGGCGGAGATCCTGCGCGAGAAGGGCACCAACCGCTCCAAGTTCTTCCGCGGCCAGGTGGACAAGTACACCTGGGTCGACATCGGGGACAGCTTCCTGCCCTCGGAGCTCAACGCCGCCTATCTCTGGGCCCAGCTCGAGATGGCCGACGAAATCAACGAAAACCGTCTCGCAAGCTGGAGGGCCTACAACGAGGCCTTTCAGGAGCTGGCCGCAGCCGGGCGGGTCGCGCTGCCGACAGTCCCGGCGGACTGCGTCCATAACGCGCATATGTACTATCTCAAGTGCCGCGACCTCGAAGAGCGCACGGCGCTGATCGCCTTCCTCAAGGAGCGCGGCATCCTCGCGGTGTTCCACTACGTGCCGCTGCACTCCGCCCCCGCGGGGCTCAGGCTCGGCCGCTTTGCGGGCGAGGACGTGTATACCACGCGGGAGTCCGACCGTCTCGTGCGTCTGCCCCTGTACTACGGGCTGGATGAGGCCGACCGGAACACCGTCATCGCGGCGGTCCGGGCATTTTATGGGATGTGAACATGAAAATCTCTTTCGTGATCCCCTGCTATCGCTCGGAGCATACGCTGCCGGCCGTGGTCGCGGAGCTCAAGAGAACCATGGCGCAGCGCCCGGAATATGACTATGAGATCATCCTGACCGAGGACGGCTCGCCCGACGGGGTGTGGCGGGTCATCTGCGGCCTGGCGGAGGAGGACGCGCGCGTCAGGGCCATCCGCTTCACCCGCAACTTCGGCCAGCACGCCGCGCTGATGGCGGGACTGTCCGCCGTGAGCGGGGACGCCGCCTTTCTCCTCGACGACGACGGGCAGGCCCCCGTGGACGAGCTGTTCAAGCTGATCGACGAGCTGGAGAAGGGCTACGACGTGGTCTACGGCGTCTATCCCGAGATCCGGCAGAACGCCTTCCGGCGCTTCGGCACCTGGATGAACAAAATGATGGCCGAGACCCTGCTCGACTGGCCGAAGGATCTGCAGTCCACCAGCTTTTTCGTCTGCCGCCGCCTGGTCGTGGAGGAGATGCTGCGCTACGACAAGCCCTATCCCTATCTCGAGGGGCTCATCATCCGCGCGACCCGGAACATCGGGCACGTGCTGGTGCACCAGCGCGACAGGGCGGAGGGCACGTCCGGCTACACGCTGGGCAAGCTGCTCAAGCTCTGGCTCAACGGCTTTACGGCCTTTTCGGTCAAGCCCCTGCGCATCGCCTCCGTCTGCGGCATGACCTTTGCCCTGCTCGGCTTCGTCTGGATGCTGGTCATCGTGATCCAGCGGCTGGTCAGCACCGACGTCGTCGAGGGCTGGGCGACCATCGTCGCCGTGCTGCTGCTCATCGGCGGCATGCTCATGCTCATGCTCGGGCTGATCGGCGAATACATCGGCAGGATCTACATCTGCATCAACAATTCTCCTCAGTACGTCGTGCGCGAATGCCTGCCCGCCGACCTGCTCGACGCGGGGCGGGACGCGCGGCGCTGAGAGAAGGAGCCGCCCTTGGACAAAAAGCTCTCTCTCCGCTCCCTGCTCACCGTGCAGGGCGCGGTCATCCTCTACTCCTTTGCGGATATCGCCGCAAAGTATGCCAGTCGGCACGCCTTCCTCTCGGGCCCCTATGTGCTGTGGATCGGGGCGGAGTTTCTGATCCTCGGCCTCTATGCGCTCGCCTGGCAGCAGATCATCAAGCGCACGGACATCTCGGTGGCCTACTCCAACCGCGCCGCCGCCGTCGTGTGGACGACGCTCTGGGCGGCGCTGCTGTTTCACGAGACGATCACCCCGAAAAACATCGTCGGCATCTGCATTCTTTTTGCCGGGATCTGGATGGTGAACCGCGATGGGTGAGAGCTGGATCTATGTGCTGGCCATGCTGGGCGCGGTCTGTCTCGCCGCCGCGTCGCAGATGCTGCTGAAAAAGGCGGCGCGGACCGAATGGCCCGGCGCCGTGCGCGAATATCTGAACGTCTGGGTCATCGGCGGCTACGGGCTGCTGGTGCTCTCCATGCTCAGCGTGATCTTCGCCTGCCGCGGGCTGGAGGTCAAGAACATCCCCGTGCTCGAATCGCTGGGCTTTCCGCTGGTGATGCTGCTCGGCCGCGTGTTCTACGGCGAGAAGCTGACGCGCGGCAAACTGATCGGCATGGGCCTGATCCTGCTGGGTATTCTGGTTTTCTATCTGTGAGGAAGCATCGATGAACGACTCTCCCCTGTCCCTTCCCGTCCTCGAGGGCGAGCGGGTGCTGCTGCGCCCCATCACGCCGGAGGATACGCCCCGGATCGTCGCCTGGCGCAACGACCCGGAGGTGCTGGAAAACTTCATCTACCGCGGCCCCTTTACCGCCGCGGTGCACACGCGCTGGCTGCAGACCCGCGTCGCCTCCGGCGAGGTCGTGCAGTACATCATCGTCGACCGGGAGACCGGGCGCGACGTCGGCTCCGTCTATTTCCGGGACGTCAGCAGGCAGTACCGCAGCGCCGAATACGGCATCTTCATCGGCGAGCGCGCGGGGCGCGGCAAGGGTCTCGGCAGCGAGACGGCGCGCCTCTTCACGGACTTCGGCTTCGACACGCTGGGCCTGCACCGCATCAGCCTGCGCCTGCTGTCGGACAATGTGCGGGCGCAGCGCAGCTATGAGAACGCTGGCTTTCGCATCGAGGGCGTGATGCGCGAGATGGTGCTGCTGGAAGGGCGCTGGCGCGACGTCACCTTCATGGCGAAGCTCGAGGGAGACCGCGCGCCGGAGGCGAAGCGGAACCTCGTCATCATCGGCGCCAACGATTTCCAGAACCCCCTCATCCTCCGCGCCAAAGAGCTGGGCTATGTCACCCATGTCTTCGCCTGGGAGTGCGGCGACGTGGGCGAGCGCACGGCCGACGTCTTCCACCCGGTCAGCATCGTGGAGAAGGAGCATATCCTGGAGCTCTGCCGTCCCCTGGACCCGGCCGGCGTGTGCTCCATCGGCTCGGACCTGGCGGCCATCACCGTAAACTTCGTCGCCGAGGGCCTGGGCCTTGTCGGCAACGGCATGCTCAGCGCCATGACCGCCACGAACAAGCATCTGATGCGCCTCGCCTTCGAGCGCGACGGCCTGCCCTCCTGCCGGAGCATCCTGGTCGAGGAGGACACGGACCTCGCCGCCCTGCCCCTGCGCTGCCCGCTGATCGTCAAGCCCACCGACCGCTCGGGCAGCCGCGGCATCCGCAAGATCACCGACCGGGCCGAGCTCCCGGAGGCCGTGGCCTTCGCGCGCGCGCCCTCCTTTGAGAAAAAGGCCCTGGTCGAGGAGTTCGCCGAGGGCCGGGAGTACAGCGTCGAATACGTCTCCTGGCAGGGGGAGCACCACTTTCTCGCGGTCACGGAGAAATTCACGACCGGCGCGCCGCTGTTCGTGGAGACCGGCCACCTCCAGCCGCCCCTGCACATGGACGAGAAGACCCTCGCGCAGATCAGGGCCCTTGTCCCGCGGGTGCTCGATTCGCTCGGCGTGCGCTTCGGCGCCTCCCATACCGAGCTCAAGGTCGACACGGACGGTTCCATCCGCATCATCGAGTGCGGCGCCCGCATGGGCGGGGACTGCATCGGCTCCGATCTCGTGCCGCTGTCCACGGGCGTGGACTTTGTGCGCGCCGTGATCGACGTATCCTGCGGCCGCGCGCCCGAGCTGCGCCCCGTGCATCCCGGCGGTGTCGCCGCCGTGCGCTTCCTGTTCTCTCAGGAGGATCTGGACGCCCTGCACCGGATTCAGGAGCGCTGCCCGGAGAACATCTTCCGCGTCAGCGAGATCGACCCCATCGACGGGCATGAGATCCGCGACAGCTCCACCCGCTACGGATACTACATCCTCACTGCGGACACGCAGGAGGAGATGTCCCGGCTGCTGCGCATGAGCGCGCTGCCCGAGGCCTTTCTGGAGGACTGACATGAAGCTGGTTTCTTTCGTGATCCCCTGCTACCGCTCCGAGCACACGATCACCGCCGTGACGGAGGAGATAGGCGCGGCCATGGCGAAGCTCGCCGACTTCGATTATGAGATCGTGCTGGTCAACGACTGCTCGCCCGACGGCACCTTCGCCGTGATCAGGGCGCTGGCGGAGGGGAACGCGCGCATCACCGCGGTGGATCTGGCCAAGAACTTCGGCCAGCACGCGGCGCTGATGTGCGGGATGCGCCACACGGCCGGCGACTATGTCGTGTGTCTCGATGACGACGGGCAGACGCCCGCCGACGAGGTCGGCAAGCTCCTCGAAAAGCTCGAGGAGGGCTGCGACGTGGTCTACGCCTCCTACGAGGTGAAGCAGGAGAGCGGCTTTCGGCGCTTCGGCAGCGACGTCAACCGCCGCATGACCGAGATGATGCTCTCGAAGCCGAAGGAGCTGGAGCTGACCAGCTACTTTGCGGCCCGGCGCTTTCTGGTCGACGAGATGCTGCGCTACGAGCACTGCTATCCCTATGTCATGGGCCTGGTGCTGCGCAGCACGAAAAAGATCTGCAACGTGCCGGTCACCCACCGCGCGCGGGAGACGGGCTCCTCCGGCTACACGCTGGGCAAGCTCCTGAGCCTGTGGATGAACGGCTTTACTTCCTTCTCCGTCAAGCCCCTGCGCATCTCGATCTGGGCCGGCGTCGCGCTCGCCGTGTTCGGCTTTCTGTATGCGCTCATCGCCGTGATCCGCTACTTCACGGTGCATCAGGCCCCGCTCGGCTGGACGACCAACACGGTGCTGCTGCTGCTCGTCGGCGGCTTCATCCTCATCATGCTTGGTCTGGTGGGCGAATATGTCGGGCGCGTGTTCATGTGCGTCAACGCCACGCCCCAGTATGTCGAGCGCGAGGTCGTCCCGCAGCAGCGCCGAAGCGGGGAGGACGCATGAAGGAGATACCGCACGCCGATCGTCTCCCCGGCGGGCCGACGGGCCGGAACCGGCAGCGCGTCGAAACGCTCCTGTTCTGCCTTGCGGAGATCGCGCTGTGCCTGTTTGCCGCCGTATTCATGGTCAAGCGCGTACAGCACGGGATCGATTTCAGCGACGAGGGCTGGTATATTGCAGACCCCGTTCTCGTCGCGAAGGGGCGCATCCCCTATGTGAATGTTCTGGATGTTGTTCCCGGCCTGACGATCCCGCTTGCGCTTGTTTTCCGCGCGTATCTGGCCGTCGCCGGTACCGAGGGGATCTTCATGTTTTCCCGGTATCTGTATCTGGTGTGGGCGTTTGGCGTCCTTGCGCTCACCCTCTTCGTCATCAGGAGGCATCTCCTGCCCGACTTCCCGGTCATCGCCGGGCTGCCGGTGCTGCTGATGCTGTATTACCTGTTCGACATCAACTACAACACCGTCGGCATCTACTATCTGCCCCTCCTCATCGCCCTGGTATGCGCCGCCTGGGACATGCCGGAGCAAAAGGCCTTCCGCTTCGGAATCGCCGCGGGCGTCCTGGGTGCGCGCGCCATCATCGCCTCGCCTTTTCTGCTGATCCCGGCGCTCTGCATTATACTTCTCCTGCTCATCCGGCGAAAAAAGAAGCAGCTGCTGGGCATCCTGCTCGGCGCCGGTATCGCGGCGCTGCTGGTGATCGGCTGGTGCTGTCTGCGCGGCGGCCCCGAGCGGCTGATCTACGGCCTGTTTGCCATACTGAAGGACGACGACTACTTCCACTATGAGCGGCGGATCTCCCTTTCAAAAACCCTGTACATGATCTGGCGCTACACCGTCCCGGCGCTCCGCTTTGCGGCGTCGGCGCTTCTCGCCAGGCTGCTTCTGCGCAGACGGGAACGGCTCCTGCGCGCCGTGCTGTGCGCGCTTGCGCTCGGCTTCATGCTCTACGGCATCTATACCGGCCTGCGCTGGCAGAGACTGATGATCATCAACTGCTGGTTCGAGTTCATCATCCTTCCGCTTCTCCCCGGCCGGGGCAAAAGGAAGGCGGATCTTGCTCTGTGCGGGGTCGTTGTGCTGTATTATCTGATGTTCGTCACCAGCTCGATCTTCAACATTTTCGGCTATGAGGGCCGTGAGTACTGGCTTGTCGTCCCCTGCATCCTGTCCTGCCTGGCCCTGTATCTGGCCATCCCGCAGCGTTTTGCCGCGCGTTCCGTGTTCACCGTGCTGATCGCCGGCTTCTTCCTGATCCAATGCCGGTATTCCTGGGATCAGATCTATCGGGATGCGCCCATCCCGGAGCACACGGCGACGGTTTCGTCCGGGATCTGGAAGGGCTGCAAAACGACGGAAGCACGCGCCCGCGCGGTCGTGGAGCTGGAGGACTGCATTCATGAGATCACCGAGCCGGGGGACCGGGTGCTTTTCCGGGAATGGGTTTCCTATGCCTATGTGATGAACGACGGGGACGCCTGCACGCCTTCCCCGCTGGTCTCCTGCGACGCCCGCTGCAACACGCCGGTTTTTCTGTTTGACCTGTTTTACACGGATCGCGCCGTTCCCACCAAGATCATCTACATTTCCGAAGAGGGCTCTTCTCTCAGCATCGAGACCGAGGACTGCGCGTTCAATCCTTTTGTCAACGCCTACTACGAGAAGACCTTCACCTATGAAAACGAGCTCTTCCGTGTTCTGGAATATGACCTGCGGCATGAGAACGAGGCCCTCGCCTGCGCGATGGAGAATGCCAGCAAACTGTCCCGGCAGAGCTGAATCCCGCAGCCGGAACAAAAACGCCTCCGGTACGAAGTTTTTTCGTACCGGGGGCGTTTTTTGTTCCGGGGGCGCGCCTCGGCGGAGGCTGACGTCCGCACCGCAGAGATACGCCGCCGCCGACGCTGACGAAAGACGGCCGGCGCCGAATCAGTCTCCCTCGGGCGGCTTTTCAAAGCCGGACCTGTCGGGAAGCTTCTGTTCAAAAGCAGCCAGGACCCGCTCCTTCAGATAGGGGAAGTCCTCCGGCGGGAAGTTGTCGCTGTCGTTGAGACAGACGCAGAGATTCTTCTTTCGGAGCAGGTTTTCCTCCAGCAGGTCGATCGTATCCCGCTTTATGTTCTTCATGAAGCCAAAATGTGATTTCCCGACAGGCGCAAAGCTGCCGTGCAGTACTTCCCACAGATCGAAGACCTGATTGCTGATATCCGTGTAAGTACGAAACCTGTGTGAGCTGGTATTGTCAAAGGCGGCGGAGAACTCCTCCGCGCAGGCCTTCATGGAGCTTTTTCTGTAAGGATTGCATAAATGAGAAAAAAACATGCCGGGCAGATAGTTCAGTCTGTAAGCTACGCGGTTGAGTTCGCGAGAGGCCCCGTAACAGCCTGCAAACCATTTTTCGGGATGTGTCGCGATCGCGTTTCTTACGGGGAAGGCCGAGTTGAAGAGGCCGACATTGTTAAAGAGATGATGCTCAAAAGTGCTCATCGTACGATAGGCGCGGATCGGCTTGGCCACAGCGTGGAGTCTGGGAAGCCCCTTAAAAAAGAAATCCTCCTTGCGTGTGGGAGAGGAGAGGAAAAAATCATCATTGAAGTAAACGAAATGCTCGCTCAGCTCCTCGATCCGCCACAGATTCAGCTCGATCGAATTCGTGTTGAAGACCGGAAGATACTGCTCCGGGATGTAGTCCCTGTGGGTGACCAGCTTCAGCTTGGGATGGCCTGTGTCGAGCCACGCGGGGACCTGCCCGTCGGTGACCAGGAACACATACCGTACCCAGGGGGCGTATTTCTCAACGGCACGGAACCAATAGGGGAACATGTTCCAGTCCCTGTATCGGGCGGCCGAATTGCCCTTTTTGGTATCCGAATCGAGAGACCCTTCGTACTGCCGTTTTTTGGCCTGCCAGACAGGATCGTTTCCGTCGACCCAGGTGACCACAAAGTCGACCGGGAAATCCCCCGGGTCGGGGAGCCTGCTTTCCGCGCGCAGGTTCCTGCGGCCCTTCCAGGCGAAATAGATCCGTGTGAGCAGACCGATCCGCCCGCCGGACGGGAAAACGAAATGTGCGAGTATCCTCTTCACAGTGCTTTTCAAAGATGCGGACATCTGTTCCTCCTTAAAAAGGTCTATCTGCGCGGCAGATCAGAGCTTCCGGGACAGACCC